>JASBZF010000040.1 GCA_029983625.1 Pauljensenia sp.
GCCGGGTATAACACCCGCTCTGTGTCAGTTCACACTCAGATCAGCACGAAGGAAATCAGATCAACACGAGGGTCGAAAGACGCATCCGTGCTTTCATGACCTCAGGCGTATTCCCCGCAAGGGTGAAAAGTTCCAGAAGACGCACACGTGCCTTGTCTTGATCTTCAGGGGTTTTCCCTCCTGAAATGAGATCAAGAAGGAGCGAAAATGCAGCCTCCATATTCCCCGTGGAAAAAAGCAAATCTGCCTGTGCCATCGGATCTGCCTGATCCGGGCAAGAGGTACGTGCTTCAAGCTGAAGGCGCGCAAGATGAGTTTTCGCCTCGTGATCGCGCGGGTTTAAGTCAATAACGCGCTCCCAGGCACGCATCGCCCCCTCACGATCCCCTTCCTGTTCCAGAGCAAGAGGAAGCACATGCTCATTCGGTGTTGGAGTCTCCATCTGCTGAGCAGACACCGCGATTCGGCCTGTAACTCCCATTTGTGCGGCGACTGTGATGACCTCATCCATCAGGGGGCGCAGCTGTTCTTTCGAGGCGGACCCCTGGAACATCGGCAGTGGGCGTCCTGCGATCACAGCAAGCACCGTTGGCACTGCCTGCACCTGAAAAGCGCGTGCGATCTGCGCAGCATCGTCAATATCGACTTTGACAAGCTGGAACGCACCCGAAAAATCACGGGCCAGCTCCTCCAGGGCCGCAAGAAGCGATTTTGATTCCAAAGAACGCCCCGACCACATCGCAATGATGACCGGAACGGTACGGGAAATCGACATCACCTCGTCGAAATGCGCTTCATCTCCTACAGTGATGAGCGGCGCATCAATGGTCACACTCGTATTGGCAGACGGTGCAGAAGGTGCCGACGTCGAAGACGGTGTCGCGCACAGATCAACCGCACCGCGCGAATCCGCCGCCTGCATCTCATCAGTACTCATCATTCGCCTTCTTTCCTCAGCACGTCTTAGTTGATTGCACACTCATTAGGCATGATCGGGATTTGTTGAATCGTCCATCGTGACCGACTCAATCACCCTGTCAGCACCAACGATGCGAGACACTCCTCCCTGATTCGCAGAGGGGATGTTGATCAGAACGGTCGCCACATAGGTGACAGTAGCCGTACCTTTCACCGTGTCGTCGTCGCCAGAGTGCATCGTGGCGGTCTGGCCACCTAAACGCATCGTCGATTTTGCGATTGTGCGCGAATAGTTGAGCGTATACGTAAAGTTTGCGGCGACCAGGGCCGAACCATCCTGCAACACGAGTCCAAGGATCGGATCAGAGGTCACAGCAGCATGAGCTGAGACCGTGCCTGCGGCACTCAGACTCGAAGCAAGGGTCTTGACGGTGTCAAGATATTGCGCAGTGAACTCATCCCCCGCAAATGCTTGAGAAGACGTCTGCCCCGCATTCAGCATGTCCACATAGGCGTTCAAGGCATCTTCGGGCGTAGAGACAAATCCTGAAGAATCATTCGTGACGAACGCTGATCCCTGCTCGATCGGCGCCATCGTCACCGAAGTTCCCCCCAGCATTCGACACCAGTTGGCCAGCGCATACGGGGAACGCGCATCGGACTGAACAAAAACCTCAACCACAGGAAGCTGTGAAGCATCCGCTTGACGGATATTCAGGATCGCCCTCGGCCACTGTGCAGAATTCGTCACCGCAAGATTCTGGGCGCTTAAATCCAAGGAAGGAATCGTGTCACCAGAAGCAAGCGCATAGGCGTATTGTGCCGCGCGGGTTCGGGCGGCACCGTCAATGATCCGCTGCCCAAAATCTTGAGCATCGAGGGCGGAGTCTGCTGTGTTGAGTGTGCGCGCTACTTCTTTCAGTGCTTCATTCACTCGCGCTTCATCAAGGTTCGGAGTGTGCTGCGCTGATTGTGTCGTCTCTTGCACCACCAGTTCACTCGCTGAACACGCTCCACAAGCGAGGGCGGCACTGAGCGCCACCCCGGCGATCATGAACCTCCTCATGATTCATCCTTCTTCAGCCAGCCCGACATCAGTGATTTCCAGGAACTCTTCGTATCGGTGTCTTCATCCGAATTGCTCGACGCGGACTCAGTCTCAGTTTTCGCAACGATCGGGATTAAGCCCGTATCAAACTCACGGCCCTCGATGACGATTGTGTGTTCGCCTTTCTCCCTTGCTTCACGCAATGCGCGCCGACTGGGAAGAGTGACACCGGGACGGATCGCAGACAGATCAATAATGCCCGTATCCGTGGGAACCTTTTCGGGCGGATCTTCATCACTGACACGCTGGTCCAAAGCGTGACGGCCACGCGGTGCTACTGCGACCGTATCCTGTGCGCTGCCTCCAGTTTGTTCACCCTGATCGTGACCTTTATCAGCCGGATCTGTCTGCTCTTCATCGTGTGCAGCATCCACCGGTGTTGTCTGGCACGCTACGGGGTCACTGTCACTGTGCTCGCTCTCAGCAGACGCCCCCGTATTTTCTGTCTGCGCGAAAAGCTCGACGCTGTGCTGAACCTCAAGGGGTTCTGTACCGTGGTCTGCGTCCTCACTGACCTGAGTCTTATCAGTATCCGTATCCGTTTTCAGTTCTTGAGGCTGATCATTTCGGCGCTGAAGCAAATGCCGACGTGACAAAACGAGAACACCGGAAATAAGAGCGAAAATCCCCGCACCCAAGAAAGCGATGATCGCAAGAGTATTCACTCGACGCATACTCCAGGTCAAAGTGAGTTCCAGATCGTCCTTCCCCGCTGTCGAAGCGGCGATCAGTGAACGACCTGCGGGAATATTGCTTAAAAACAGTGTCGCTTTTCCTTGACCAGTTACCTTGTTCAGCCACATATCCGAGTCCTCAAGCTTATGTTCCACAGCTTGAGAAGGAGAAAGAAGAGGTACAGAAACCGAATCTGATTGAGACGAATCCTGTGACTGGGACGAATCCTGTGCCCCAGAAGCATCAGACGATGAAGCCAAGGATTCTGCACCGGATTGTTCCCCGGTGTCTGCTCGTTTCTCTGTATCCGTTTTTAATGGAGCAGATTCGGACTGTGGCGTGCCCGGATGTTCTTCGACTTTCAGACGAGAACGCTCAGATGTGATCCCCACGACTTCGGTGTACGCATCATCGCCAAGCCAGCCGATCACATCACCGGGAGTTCCGATTCCAAGAGCAACATGCGCTCCGCTCATCGAACGCACATCGATACGCACGTCCTTTGCGACCAACGGCAGCACTCCGTCGCGTGTCATCACAAGTGAGTGTGACGCAAGCACCGAGGAAGCGAGTTCTTGAGAAGGCTTGAGCACAGTCAGTGCAAGGACACCCACGATGAGGAAAACAAGTGCCACGGCCGCAACACTCACAGCTGAGACATACTGCTTGAGGCGCTCCACTCGAACACGACTCCTAGTTCGTTCCAACATCCCTATTAATCCAACGATAGGTGCCTCACGCCAGCCAGAACAGCTGACACCAACACCCCGTGATCAAATGCATTAATCACGCTGAGACACTGCCTCACAAGGGGCGCAGCCCGCGCCCCCAGCACTGCGAATGCCAATGCCGACGCGCCCCCACTCCTTCAGGCAATCCATAGGGCCCGTCAATCGGCCATGCAACAACATGTGCCATTCCCACAAGAATCGACTGCCCACAGGCCGGACAGGTGTAGATTTTCGCCGCAGAGCTAAGACGCTGCACCCGATATTGACGACCATCCGGCCCCTCTTGCGCACGAGGCATCGAAGCAAGAGAGTCCATATTGAGCTCACGATGCCCCTCCTTCCACGCACGCTTACGTGAACGTCGCCCTTTCATTGAACCAGCGCGCCATCTTTAAAGACACTGAGGGGATTCAGTGCGTCATCGACCTCGACAAGATCCGCGCGTCTGCCCACCTCAATACATCCAATGTCTTGGCGGCCAAGGATTTTCGCGCCTTGAACGGATGACATATACACGGCATCAACAAGATCAATTCCTGCTGTGACTGCTGTGCGCACACAGTCAAGAAGATGAGCGGTACCACCGGCAAGGGTTCCCTGTCCCGTGATGAGTGCGCGTCCAGCTTCAACCGATACTTTTTGTGAACCGAGTTCGTATTCGCCGTCAGGCATTCCGGCGGCCTCCATCGCATCCGTGACAAGAACACACGCCTCACGACCGAGAATTTCGACCACATCTCGCACGAGTGCAGGATCGAGATGAACTCCATCGCAGATCATTTCCGCGATTGCTCCTCCCCTGGTGGCATCAGAGAGGAACTCGGCAATCGGACCCGTGTTGCGATGATGCAAGGGACGCATCCCGTTGAACAGATGGGTAATCGTCGCATGTGCGCTGCGTCGTTCAGCTGTGCGATCCAAAATATCACGTGAGTAGTCCAGTGCTTCGCGTGCATGATGTGAGCCTGAATCGGTATGACCCCATGAGGGCAAGGCCCCGCCCTCGACCAAAACCTCGGTCACCGATCCTGGACCATAGGCGCCTTTCTTTTCAGGAGCCAGCGTCATCGTGAGTGCATGACCTTGGCACACATCAAGTAATTCGCGAGTGAACTGCGGATCGGGATCAATGATGTAGGCAGGATCCTGGGCACCGCAACGCTCAAAAGAAATGAAGGGACCTTCAAAATGGATTCCCGCAAGTTCACCTTCGTCAGCGAGTTTTGCAAGAAGCGCGGCACGCTCTTTCAAGACTTCAGCCGATGCGGTGACAAGGGAAGCAACCACAGATGTGGTTCCGTGTCTGCGATGCTCCATGACAGCGGTCATGATCTCTTCGCGTGTCTTGGCATTCGGGAAAGAAGCCCCGCCTCCGCCATGACAGTGGACATCAACGAGGCCGGGCAGGATCGTTGTTCCACGCGCAGGAGTGGATCCTAAGATCTCTTCCTCGCGGTTGTTCTGCACCCGTTCGGCCTCGAGGATCTCGGTAATCACCCCGTCTTTGGCGAGGATCACCCCGTCCTCGCAGATCCGATCGGCCATCACGATTCTTCCGCGAATCTTCAGCAATGCACTCATAGGTCCATTGTGCCACCGGCACATGGGTCAAGCTCAGTCCGTGAACGTCCAACACAGCGAGAAAACGCCCTCGCCTATCTAAGACATTGAGATGTCATTCACGAGTTCAGAGTAAGGCCGCGATATGTATCGCAGAACACTCCTTCAGTAGATCGTCTTAGAACAGCCTCGATTCAGGATCGTCAAAACCACGCATCGCGTCGTAGTCCAGAAGGAGGCAGCGGATTCCTCGGTCTTGTGCCAGAGTGCGTGCTTGCTTCGTGATCTCTTGAGCGGCGAAGATTCCTGAAAGGTCCGCAAGCAGTGGATCTCTGGATAAAAGGTTGAGATAGCGCGTTAACTGTTCAACACCATCGATTCCACCCCTGCGCTTCACTTCGATCGCGTAATAGGCACCGTTTTTATCGCGCACCATGAGGTCAACCGGTCCAACAGGAGTGGGATACTCGCGGCGCACAAGGCAAAAATCTTCTCCGAGGATCTGTGGCACTTGCTCGGCCAGTAGTTCCTGAAGATGAGTTTCCACTCCGTCTTTGACTAATCCCGGATCAATTCCAAGATCTGCAACGACATCGGAAACAATGTCATGAATGCGAATGACGAGACGGTCATCTGTTTTATCGGACTGGATTGTCCATATCTGCGTGACCTCAGGGGATTCTTCAGTGTCATCCACCGTTTCGCAGCTGAGCGTACAGGGCGCGCTCATCCAGTTCAGAGGTTTGTAGGATCCCCCATCGGAATGGATGAGCACAGAGCCATCCGCTTTCAGCATGATGACCCGCTGAGCGGGATCAAGATGTGCGCTCAGCCGACCGGAGTAATCGACGGTACACGTCGCAATGAGAATTCGCACGAGGGCGAGCCTAGCAGTGGATCAGGCGCGTGGCCGAGGTGGCCCCGATTCGATCCACGAAACGAGGGCGTGATACGTGGGCGCTGCAACCGCAATTTCGTATCGTTTTTCCCCTGAACGCAGACGAATCTCCAGCATCGAACCGTCTTGTGAATGTTGAAGGGGACAGGATAGCTCCAGATTCCGGCGTGCCAGGGTGTAAACGGGCTTGTTTGAAAAACCCACCAAGCGGTACCAGGACAATTCCTCGGAACCGTACAGTCCGATTCCAGATGTCCACCCTGATTGTGTATCGGGACGCGACCAGCATCTGAAGGCACCGAGTTTGCCGTCGAGTCGGCGCGCACGAATGTTGATGTACACCAGGATCGCAAGGGCGGTGACACCGAGGGCTATCGCGATGGCCGCAAGCAAAAGCAATACTCCGTTCATCATTCCCCTCCGATCGTCACAATAGGTAATCTCGACGAAGAAAGCCTCCGTCCGAATACTCCGAACAGATTCATCGGACGGAGGCTCCTCTTTCAGGAAACTGTAGCGTGATCGGCTACGACGGTCACGAAATCAGAATCGACAGAGGCGAATCCGCCCTCGATATCGAAGGTTTTCACGCCTGCATCGGTTGTCACAGCCACCGCACCGGAATCAAGCTGTGCCAACAGGGGCTGACGTCCAGGCAAAATACCAAGCTGACCATCAACCAGGGGGATCCGCACGGCAGAGCCGATACCGTGCCAGATTCTGCCTTCGTGAGAGACAATCTCAACCTGAAGAACGCGATTCGCCATCAGGCATCCTTCTCAAGCTCATGCCACTTACGTTCGAGATCCTCGATACCGCCGATGTTGTAGAAGGCCTGCTCGGGAACCTTGTCGTAGTAGCCTTCGGCGATGCGCTTGAAAGCTTCGATAGTCTCTGAAAGCGGCACGGTCGACCCCGGAACGCCGGTGAACTTTTCAGCCATGTAGGTGTTCTGCGAGAGGAACTGTTCGATCCTACGCGCACGCGACACCGTGACCTTGTCTTCTTCAGAGAGTTCGTCAACACCAAGAATCGCGATGATGTCCTGCAGTTCCTTGTTCTTTTGAAGGATCGCTTTCACATGCGTTGCCGTGTCGTAGTGCTCGCGCCCCACGAGCTGCGGATCAAGAATCCTCGACGTTGACGCAAGCGGATCCACAGCCGGGTAGATACCTCGCGAGGCAATGTCACGCGACAATTCAGTTGTCGCATCAAGGTGAGCGAAGGTTGTTGCCGGTGCCGGATCCGTGTAGTCATCCGCTGGGACGTAGATCGCCTGAAGCGAGGTGATCGAGTGGCCGCCCGCCGAAGTAATACGTTCCTGGAGCTGGCCCATTTCATCGGCGAGATTCGGCTGGTAGCCCACGGCTGAGGGCATACGTCCAAGCAGTGTGGACACCTCCGAACCTGCCTGCGTGAAACGGAAGATGTTATCGATGAAGAGAAGCACATCCTGGTGTTGAACATCGCGGAAGTATTCCGCCATTGTCAGCCCCGTCAGTGCAATACGCAGGCGCGTCCCCGGCGGCTCGTCCATCTGACCAAAGACGAGGGCGGTCTTGTCAAAGACACCCGCTTCTTCCATCTCGCGGATCAGATCGTTGCCTTCGCGAGTACGTTCACCCACGCCGGCGAATACTGAAACACCGCCGTGATCCTGGGCGACACGCTGGATCATTTCTTGGATGAGGACTGTCTTACCGACACCAGCGCCACCAAAAAGACCGATCTTTCCACCCTGGACGTAAGGGGTAAGGAGGTCGATGACCTTGATACCGGTCTCGAACATTTTTGTGCGGGCTTCAAGCTGATCGAAGGCCGGTGGCTGACGATGAATCGGCCAACGCTCGGTGATTTCGAGGGTCTCGCCCTCTTTCAGGTTGAGGGGCTCACCCGTCACATTGAACACATGGCCCTTTGTGATGTCACCGACGGGCACTGAGATCGGGGCTCCGGTATCGGTGACGAGGGCGCCGCGCACCAGACCGTCGGTCGGTTTCAGCGCGATTGTCCGCACGAGGTTATCGCCGAGGTGCTGAGCGACCTCGAGTGTCATCGTAAAGCTCGCCTCATCTTCACCCTGCCCTGCAAGGTTCACATCGACGTGAAGTGCGTTATACAGGGGAGGAATCGAATCCGGCGGGAACTCCACGTCAACGACGGGTCCAACGACCCTGGCAACGCGACCCTGCGCGACTGCTGTTTCCTGACTCATGTTCTTTACTCCGTGTCCTTACAAGATCAGCCGGCGACCAGCGCGTCGGCCCCGCCCACAATTTCGCTGATCTCCTGGGTAATGTCCGCCTGACGGGCGGAATTCGCCAGGCGCGTGTACTTGGTGATGAGCTCTTCTGCGTTGTCGGTGGCGGTGTGCATTGCACGCTGACGCGATGCCAGTTCGGAAGCCGCCGACTGGAGAAGAACGTTGTGAATGCGACTCTCGACATAAAGCGGGAGCAGGGTATCGAGGACTGCCTGAGCCGAGGGAATGAATTCGTACTCGGGGAATGTTGCGGACGGATCGTCCTTAAATCCTCGTTCAGCTCCACGCTCGGCATCAGACTCGGGTGCGTCCACCACAAGGAGAGGCAGCATCTGTCGCACCTCTGGAACCTGACGCATCACCGACACGAAGTGCGTGTACACGAGATGAACCTCGGATACGCCTCCCATTTGCGTCTGATCGAGAAAACGCTCAAGGAGTTCGCCCGCGATTTCCCTCGTGGTCTGCGTCGAGGGCGCATCCGACTCGCCTTCCCAGGAATCTTCGATGCGAATACCTCGGAAGTTGAAGTAGGACTTGGCGCGTCTGCCGAAGGTATAGACGACAGGCTCTTTACCTTCCTCTTTGAGCCGAGCAAGCAGTCGCTCTGACTCTCTGAGGATCGTCGCCGAATAGGCTCCCGCCATACCGCGATCAGAAGCGATCACGAGCACGGCCACGCGAGGAGTGTCGTGACGCTCACGAGCGAGTGGATGGTCAAGATCCGTGTGGACCGCAACCGCCGCGACCGCCTGCGTCAACGCTTTCTCATAGGGTCCAAGACCGGCAGCCGCACGACGGGCGGCTCCGAT
Organism: Pauljensenia sp.; assembly: GCA_029983625.1. Lineage (GTDB taxonomy): Bacteria > Actinomycetota > Actinomycetes > Actinomycetales > Actinomycetaceae > Pauljensenia. The sequence continues at coordinate 8,966 of JASBZF010000040.1, forward strand.
CCTCGATGCCGCAATCATCTCCATCGCGCGGAAGACCTTTGCCAGCGTCCGCGTCGAAGCGATGCGCTGCTTGTAGATCCTCTGCTGACCGCCCATCGCTCAGGCCTTCTCGTTCGACGGGCGTCCCCGCGTAATCTCTTCGCGGGTGTGCTCTGCTTCTGGATCTGAATCATCGAGTTCCACGCCGCGCCCAGCGAAAATCCACTGGTCGTGGAACGCCTTGACCTGTGTGTTCAGTTCTGCTTCGGTTTCTTCAGTGAGTAGGCCCGTCGCCTGAATGTCATCAAGGACCGTCGAATTCGCTGTGAGATGTTCAAGAAGAGCGTGCTCGAAACTCAACACATCCGACACTTCAAGATCATCGAGATAGCCGTGCGTACCCGTCCAGATTGACGCAACCTGTTGGGAGGTCGTGTACGGGGAAGATTGCGGCTGTTTGAGAAGTTCCATGAGGCGTTCGCCGCGCGTGAGCTGCTGACGTGTCGCTGCATCCAAGTCGGAAGCAAACATTGCGAAAGCAGCCATCGAACGGTACTGGGCGAGAGTGAGCTTGAGCGTGCCCGCCACCTTCTTCATGGCCTTTACCTGGGCATCACCGCCGACTCGGGACACCGAGATGCCGACATCAACTGCGGGACGTTGATTCGAGTTAAACAGGTCGGACTGCAAGAAGATCTGACCGTCCGTAATCGAGATGACATTCGTAGGAATGTACGCGGAGACGTCATTCGCTTTCGTCTCGATGATGGGCAGGCCGGTCATTGAACCGCCACCGAGTTCGTCGGAGAGCTTTGCGCAGCGTTCCAGAAGACGGGAGTGGAGGTAGAAAACATCGCCTGGGTAGGCTTCACGCCCCGGCGGACGACGCAGAAGAAGAGAAACTGCTCGGTAGGCTTCAGCCTGCTTGGACAGATCGTCAAAAACGATGAGGACGTGTTTCCCCTCGTACATCCAGTGCTGGCCGATTGCCGAACCCGTGTAGGGGGCCATGTACTTGTAGCCCGCAGGATCCGAGGCCGGGGAGGCAACGATTGTCGTGTACTCCATCGCACCCGCGTCCTCAAGAGTGGAACGGACAGAGGCAATGGTCGAACCTTTTTGACCAATCGCGACATAAATGCAACGAACTTGCTTCTCAGGGTCACCGCTCTTCCAGTTTTCACGCTGGTTGAGGATGGTGTCGAGGGCGATCGCTGTTTTCCCGGTCTTGCGGTCACCGATAATGAGCTGACGCTGCCCACGGCCGATCGGAATCATCGAGTCGATGGCTTTCAGGCCGGTTTGGAGCGGCTCGTGGACTGACTTACGCATCATGACACCGGGCGCCTGGAGTTCGAGGGCGCGACGGCTAGTCAGGTCGGTGATTTCACCGAGTCCGTCGATCGGACGACCGAGCGGATCAACTGTGCGGCCCAGGTAGCCGTCACCAACCGGCACCGAGAGCACTTCACCGGTGCGATGAACAACCTGTCCTTCTTCAATACCCCCGAAGTCGCCGAGAATAACCGCGCCGATTTCTCGCTGATCGAGGTTCATTGCCAGGCCGAGCGTGCCGTCGGCGAAGCGCAGGAGTTCGTTCGCCATCGTCCCTGGCAGACCTTCGACGTGGGCGATGCCGTCTGCGGTCTCCGTCACGTGGCCCACTTCTTCGGTTGCCACCTCGGAGGGGCGGTAGGACTCCATGAAGTCGTCCAGCGCGCCACGGATCTCCTCGGGACTGATTGACAGGTCAGCCATGAGTTATTCCTTCTGTGTACGTGTGATGAGTTTTAGGGTGAGCGTCAGCTCGTAAGAGCACGCTTCATATCGGCGATCCTCGTCGCAAGACTCGCGTCAATCGCGGTGGTGTCAGCACGGAGTCTGAAACCACCCACCACGCCGTCTTCCACGGAGACAGCAAGTGCGATTTTGCAACCGAAACGCGCTTCAAGGAGGCTGCGTAGGCGTGCGACTTGCTCAACGGTCATTTCGGCCGATGTCTCAACCGTCACGAGTAGCTTCGATTCGATTGCGGCAGCCCACTGAGCGAAGCGTCGAAGATTCGCAAGGAGTCGTCCGTGCCGCGAACGTGCGACAGCTCGTCTTAACAAACGCATCGTCCATATCGAGATTTTCGACGCGAAAAGACGTGTTGCAAGATCGCCTCTTTCATGCGGATTACCGGTTGACAGATCCGACAGAGTGAGGCGGAGTTCGCGGTGTGAAGCAAGGAAACGGCGCACTTCGAAAAGCTCGTTTTCAACGCTTGCCAGCTCTCCTTCGCGTTGAGCCGCAGCAAGGACCGCGAGGATGCCGAGCACTTCGGCAGCATCGTGCAAGGATTCAGGTGTGGACCAGTGATCCGCCACCATGTCTTTCACGATCTTCACGGTGCCTTCGTTCATTTTCGTAGCGAAAAGAGCATCGACGAGCGAAGCTTTTTCCTGTGCGCTGCGCGAAGGGTCGGTGAGTGCGCGGCGGAGTCTGCCATCAGTTTTCACGAGGTCGGACAAGCCGAAAAAGTCCTCGGCGATCCGCATTGCCGGAGCTTCAGGAAGCGCCAGAACATCCTCAAGATTCGACGAGTAGGCAACATCGCCGAGTCCTCTGTGCGCATTCATCGTGTCGATTCCTGGGTGACTCGTGCGTTATCGGCTTCAAGCTCATCGAGGAAACGATCAACGACCCTGCTTGTGAGGGCGGTGTCACTCAGGTGCTCACCGACGATCTTCTCTGCCAGTTCTGTCGCAAGAAGGCCGACATCTGCACGCAGTGAGATCTGCGCAGCTTGCTTTTCGGCGAGAATCTGTCGCTGCGCGTTCTCAAGGATCCGCGTCGCTTCTTCCTGAGCCTCTGCCCGTGCGGCGGCGAGGATCCCTTTAGCCTCTTCGGAAGCACGTTCACGGATTTCGTGGGCTTCCTTATTCGCGGCTTTCAGAATATCGACACGTTCACGCGCAGCGAGGGCCTGTTCCTCTTTGGCCTTGTCGGCTGCGGCAAGCCCACTGGCGATTTTCTCCTGGCGCTCGTCCATCGTGGCATAGAGACGAGGAAGAGCAAGCCCTCCGACGAGGAGGAGGACAAGGAGAAGGCCCAGCGCCGACCAGAAGATCTCGTAGAGCGGCGGGAGGATGAAGCCCAGGCCCCCGATCTCCTCCTCCGTGGCTGCGAAAATCTGGTGCATGGCACTCACTTAACGATAAGCGGGAGAACGAAGCCGATGAGGCCGAGAGCTTCGACCATGCCGGCGCCGATAATCATGTTTGTGAAGAGTCGGCCAGCAACTTCGGGCTGACGGGCTGTTGATTCCTGGGTCTTACCCACGAGAAGACCGATACCAAGAGCGGGGCCGAGGGTTGCGAGGCCGTAGCCGACGTAGGCGAGTGCTGCGGTGGTCATAGTGTTCTTTCCTTTTGTGTCGGACGCCCTGAAAGGGCGCGGGTTTGTGTTGAGTGTCAGTGACTCTCAATGGACAGCTTGATATACACGGTCGTGAGGATCGTGAAAATGTATGCCTGAAGGAAGGCGACAAAAACTTCAAAGGCGGTCATGATCACCATCGAAGCTCCTGTGAAGATCCCCGCCGTTGACAGGAGGTTCATCCCTTGGAGGAGCGCCGCAGTACCGAAGTACGTCATCCCTAAGAGCAGGTGACCCGACACCATGTTGCACAGGAGTCGCAGGGTCAAGGTCACCGGTCGCACAATGAGGTTCGAAAGGAACTCGATTGGTGTAATGAAGAAGTACATCAGCTTAGGAAGGCCCGGAGGCATCAACTGCGACGCCAGAAAACCGCCAATGCCGTGTGCTTTAATGCCAGCTCCAATAAAAGCAACGTAGGAAATCACCGCGCAGGTCATCGGCACCGCGATCACTGAAGAGGCGGCGATGTTAATACCTGGGAGAATGCCCGACAGATTCATCGCGAGAACGGAGAAAAATGAAAATCCAACGAAACCTGCCCACTTGCGCCCTTGAGTAGGTCCAAGAAGCTCTAAGGCGACATTGGATCGGATGTATTCTGCGATCGCTTCGATTGCCATCTGGCCACGGCCCGGCACGAGCTTTGGCTTGCGTGCGATAGCAAGCAAAAGGACGCACACAAGAACACCCATGACAACGCGCGCGAGGGTGAGTCGGTTAAATTCGAAGAAAGTTCCTTCACCGAATAGGGCTTCGGGAAAGAAATCAGCAATACCTGGCTGATGCGGATGCTGAGTAAGAGCGGGGACTGCGGTCATGCCGATGATGACGACGAGCAGAACAAGAAGAATCCAGTACCACAGCGGCTTCGAGCTGCTTTTCCGTCTCACGGACGAGGTCGGTGACGTAGACAGCGCAGCCTCCTAGTGCGAATCAGCATTGATGGGCAAGGCCCCTGCGGGCGACCAGATCAGTCTAGCAGAAGCGGCTAGGATCTCCTGAACATTTACATTTTTCACAGCTTTTCACTCGCCGCTCAGCAAAGACGCATCGACAGCTAGGATCCGAGCTTTTGCGATCACAAGGACTTCCGTAAGCATCGACACTACGATTGTCGCCAAGCAAATCGCAGCCGCAAAGCGGACATCAACGCCGAAGAGTTTAGGCACGTACAGTCCGATTGCAATCACAATGATGCGGAGCGGATAGGATCCGGCGATCCATGCGATCCCATTGGCGCCGGGGCGCATCGCCCTCGTCAATGCGTACCACTGCAGCGTAAGAAGTGCGCAAGGAATCACAAGTGCTGTGCCTATCGACGCAAGGGAAAACTGCGCGAAGTACCCAACACCCACAGCGATGAGGGCTGCGGCAACGCCGATGAGACGCAGGTAGTCTTTCAAAGGCATGAGGGCTTCCTGAAGCGATGGGAACGAAGCGGATTCACTCATGGACTTCTCCTTCGCGTGAGGAACGGGCACGAGGGCGGCGACATACTGTAGGGAACTCAGAAGCTGTAATCGTTACTCCGATTGCATAGGCGGGCAGGGCAAACCAGAGGACGCGCGTCCAGTCAAAGACGAGTAAGCCCACTGCAGGCACGCAGACCAGCGCTGTCCACATCCATAAGATCACAACGACTGCCCGGTGTGAGTGCCCCCGCAGAATCAAACGATCATGGAAGTGTGAACGCTCCGCTTTGAAGGGACTCTTCCCTTTGCAAATCCGGCGAATCGAAGTGAC
>JASBZF010000041.1 GCA_029983625.1 Pauljensenia sp.
TGAGGATCTTGCCCGGATCTCAGGTACGAAGCCTGAACAGCTCAACATTGTCGGTGGAGGTTCACGCAATCATCTCTTGTGTGACCTGACGGCCCAACTCGCGCAGGTGCGTGTCGTCGCCGGCCCGATTGAAGCCTCAACTCTGGGTTCACTTCTTGCTCAGCTCGAAATCCTCGGGCATCTCAATCCCGCTGATCGTCCCGCGATTATTGCCGCATCTGCACAGACTCATGTCCACACGCCGTCTTGTGACTAAGAAAGTTTCCCTCGCGGACGTCGCTGAACTTGCCGGAGTTTCATCGAATACCGTCTCGCGCGTTGTCCGTGGGGATCCGGAAGTGGCGGATGCGACGCGCAAACGCATTACGAGCATCCTCAACGAGGTCGGGTATCGTCCGAACTACGCGGCGCGAGCACTCGCAGCGAAAAGAACCGGTGTCTTGCATGTGCTCCTCGCTGCTCCGATGTTTCACGGTCATGGCCGCGTTCTCCTGTCGGTCCTTAGTGCCGCTTCAGAAGCGGGCTATCAGGTTTCGCTGTCGAACGCTTATCGCGCGGATGGGACTTTAAGATTCGATGTCGTCCCTTTCGATGTGGATGCGATCATCATCCTCGCCGGTCAGGATCCGAGCGTTGAACTCGCCGTTGATATCGGCAAACGTTTCCCCACGGTACTTGTTCTCACGAGTGAGAAAAGAATCGAAGGAATCTCAACCGTTGCGATCGATAATGTGAAGGGTGCGCGTCTTGCGACCCAGCATCTCCTCATGCAGGGGGTGCGCGATATCATCCACGTTTCTGGACCTTCGGGCTGGTCCGATGCTGCAATGCGCAAACAGGGTTTTCTTCAAGCTTGCGACGAATACGGTGTAGAAGGGCGTGTCATCGAATCGCAGTCGTGGAACTCTCAGGACGGATACGATGTCGTGGCTTCTCTTCCTGGCCTTCCCGAAGCTCTCCAGACTGCAAACGACCAGCTCGCCCTCGGCGCTATGTGTGTGATTCACGAACGTGGAGCCACAGTGCCCAGGGATGTCAAAATTGTCGGCTTCGATGATGTTGATGGCGCGGACTGCTACTCGCCTCCTTTGACGACGATTCGTCAGCCCTTTGATCGTCTTGGTCGAAGCGCAGTGAGGATCGTTCGATCCATGATTGACGGCGGTCCGACCGAAGATGTCACTATTGATCCAGAACTCGTCATCCGCGCGAGCTCTACTTTATGAAAGGACACTCCCCATGATTTACGGCGCTCTGACGCACCCTCAGCTTCTTCGGGCTCTCGCAGCTGCCGGGCACGGATCCAAGATCCTCCTTGCAGATGCGAATTACCCGCACACAACAGGTGTGAATCCTAGGTGTGAACTCGTTTCCTTGAACTTCGCGCCCGGTCTGCTTGACATGATCCAGGTCACGGAAGTTCTTCGACAGGTCTGCCCGATTGAGAAGGCAGAGATCATGGTCCCCGCCCCCGATGCCGAGCAGGTGGAGATCCCGATCCATGACGAATTCAAAGCGCTCTTGCCCGACACTGAGTTCGCTGAACTGTCGCGTTTTGATTTCTATGATGCTGCACGTTCAGAGGATGTCGGCATCATCATTGCAACTGGCGAGCAGCGTCTGTACGGGAATCTGCTTCTCACCGTGGGTGTGCGTCAGCCGGGAGAGTGATGTGTGAGGGACGGGTGCCCGAAGCGAGGTCAGGGTATGTGGACATGGACACATCCTCGCCTTGAGATTTTTCGTTTCACCTTCTAAACTCAGTTAAAGAGAAAGTGATTCGTCAAAGAATCGAAAGTCACGAAGAGGTGATTGCAGGTGAGCCGAGCCGAAAGGAACAGCTTCATCCTTGACGCCCTCGCCAGAGACGGCAAGGTGTCGGTTTCGACCCTCGCAGAAACTCTTGATGTCTCCCCAGTGACGATTCGTACCGCCCTCAAGGAACTCGAAGACGAAGGGCACCTCGTCCGCACGCACGGTGGCGCGCGACCTACCGCCTACCGCAGTATCCGACTGCGTCAAAACGATCGCATCGCCGAAAAAGAACGCATTGCTCGCGCTGCAGCTGAAATGGTGCGCGATGACGACAAAATCATGATCGAAGCAGGTACCACCTGCGCCCTCGTCGTCAAGTACCTGACCGCCCGACGCGGTATTCAGATCGTGACCAACTCCCTTCTCGTTTTCGCCAACGCCCGCCCCAATCCGAATATTGACGTGACGCTCACGGGAGGTCGCTTCCACGCGGAAACCGAATCCCTGATCGGTCCCGTCACCGAACGGGCTCTGAACGCCTTCAATGTTCGCCTCGTTTTCCTCGGCACCGATGGCTTCGGTGTCGATCGGGGCCTGACCACGCAACTCGCCGAAGGCGGGCACGTAGGAACACTCATGCGTGCCCGTGCCGAAGAGACGTGGTGTCTTGCCGACTCGTCCAAATACGCTCGGGCCGGCTTCGTCAGCTTCATGGGGATCGAGGACGTCACCGGCATCATTACTGATGACGCCCTCCCTGAAGAATCCATCAAGGAATTGACCGAGCGCACGCACGTGCGCCTCGTCTAGGAGGAAACAATGGCCGCCATCGTGGTGATGCCTCAGCTGGGCAACTCTGTGGAGTCGTGCATTATCGTCGAGTGGCTGATCAAAGACGAAGTCGCCGTTGACCAGACGCTGTGCTCGATCGAAACCGACAAATCCACTATGGAAGTTCCCAGCACCGAAGCGGGCACCGTCCTGAAGCTCCTGTGGGAAGAGGGCGAGGAAGTCCCAGTCAAAGACCCGCTGATCATTGTCGGTGCCCCCGACGAAGACATCTCCGCCCTCGTCCCCACTTCCGAGGGCGGAAACGAAACACCTGCAGCGGCTGAAACAGAAACGACTCCGCTGTGTGAGGAGGCTCCCGCACCTTCCTTTGCGACCAGTGCCGCAAACGGCGCAGTTTCCCCGCGTGCGCGGGCGCTCGCCGGTGCCAAAGGCATTGATGTTTCCGCCGTGACCGAGGGGTCAGGTCCGCATGGCCGCGTCATCGAACGTGATGTTCAGGCTGTGATTGCCGCAGGTCCGGCCTACACCTCAACAGCCCAGCACCTCGGTGGAACAGCTGAAAGTGGTACGGGACTCGGTGGGCGTGTCACCACCGCCGACCTTGCTCGCCCTGCAGCTGAAAGTGCCGCAGTCACGCAAGCGCCCGTCGTTGCGATCCCCGCAGCGGATTTCCCCGGTGCCTCCACCTCCGAAAAGCTGAAAGGTGTCCGCAAGGTTGTCGCTCAGAGGATGATGGCCTCACTGACGCAGACGGCTCAACTCACTCTCAACACCTCCGCGAAGGCCGATGGTCTTCTCGCGATGCGCAAGAAGTTCAAGAACTCGGACGAGTCACTTGGACTGAACCGGATCACCCTCAACGACCTTGTCTGCTTCGCGGTTGTGAAAGTCTTGCCGAAGTACCCGGTTTTCAATGCTCACCTCGAAGACGGTGTGCTTACGACCTTCGAGCAGGTTCACCTCGGATTCGCTGCTGACACTCCCCGCGGTCTCCTTGTCCCGGTGATCCGCTCGGCACAGTCGCTCACTCTCAAACAGTTCTCCGCAGAGGCAAAACGACTCGGGCTTGCGGCGAACGAAGGTAACCTGTCACCCGATTACCTGAGCGGCGGCACATTCACCGTATCGAACATCGGTGCCTTCGGAATTGAATCTTTCACTCCCGTTCTTAACCTGCCGCAGACCGCAATCCTTGGGGTAGCGGCGATCACACCGCGCCCGTGTGTGAACACTGACGGTAGTGTCGGAGTGGAACAGCGTATCGGCCTGTCCCTCACAATCGACCATCAGGTCATCGACGGTGCTGACGCCGCTCGATTCCTCAAAGATCTGGTGGCTGCGATCGAAAACATCGACATCACGGTCCTCGCCTGAAAACCCTTCAAAGGAGAAAACAATGACTGACACCCATTTCGATGTCATCGTCCTCGGCGCAGGCCCCGGCGGTTATCTTGCCGCAGAGCGCCTTGGTCACGCTGGAAAGAAAGTCCTCCTCATCGAGGAACAGTACCTCGGCGGCACCTGCCTCAACGTCGGTTGCATCCCAACAAAAACCCTGCTCGCCGGAGCGAAGAACTACCTCCACGCGAAGGAAGCCAGCCAATTCGGTGTGGATGTTGCCGACGTGAAGCTCGACTGGACACGTCTCCAGGCATGGAAAGACCAAGTGGTCAAAGGGCTTGTTTCCGGTGTCGCCGCTACTGAAAAGCGCGCCGGTGTGACCGTCGTCAAGGCGCGCGGCCACTTTGACGGTCCGGGCCGTGTGAGCGCCGAGGGCGTTCACTACACTGCCGAGCACGTCATCATCGCAACCGGTTCGGTGCCCGCAGTCCCACCGATCCCAGGCGTTCAGAATAATCCTGCGGTTGTTGATTCCACAGGCATCCTGTCCTTGCCTGAAGTCCCCAAACGTCTTGCCGTTATCGGCGGCGGTGTCATCGGTGTGGAGTTTGCTTCGCTGTACGCGACTCTCGGTTCCGAAGTGACGGTGATTGAAATGACACCGGAGATCCTTCCCTTCATGGATGACGACATGGCTGCGACGATGCGCAAAGCGATGAAGGACATCACCTTTGAGCTTGGATGCCGCGTTGAATCCCTCGACGGCGCTACCGTCCACTACTCAAAAGGTGAGGAAAAGAAATCCATCGAAGCCGATGTGGTCCTCATGGCCGTCGGACGACGTTCAGCAACCTCGGGATGGGGTGCCGAAGAAGCCGGTCTTGAGATCAATCGCGGCATCGTTGTGGACGACTGTATGCGCACGAATCTGCCTAATGTCTGGGCGATCGGTGACGTCACAGGACGTTCGCTCTTGGCACATGCCGCCTACCGCATGGGCGAGGTCGCGGTCGCGAATATCTGCGACCCCGAAGCTGCGAAGCGCGGTGAGGTCATGCGTTGGAACACCGTACCCTGGGCCGTCTACTCCAACCCTGAAGCTGCGGGTGTCGGCCTTACCGAATCGGCGGCAAAGAAGGAAGGGCGCGAAGTTCTTGTCGGTAAAGTTCCCGCCCAAATGTCGGGTCGTTTCATTGCTGAGAACGGCTTTAAAGCTCCCGGCGAAGCGAAAATCCTTGTCGATCCGACAACTCACCAGATCCTTGGAATCCACGTCCTCGGTGCCTACGCTGCTGAAATGATCTGGGGCGCACAGGCGGTCCTTGAAATGGAACTCACGGTCGAGGATCTGCGTCAGGTCGTCTTCCCGCATCCCACCGTTTCCGAAGTGATCCGTGAAGCGGCCTGGGCCGTCAAGCTCTGAACCCCTCCCATCGAGAAAGAAGCAAGCCAACATGACGAAGTCACTGATCGTCGATCCCAGCAAAGTGCGCGCCGCTGGTCGCGTCGAATTCCCTGAGGTTCCCGTTAACCAGTACTCCTTCGACCTTGACACCGAGCTCGGACGTTACGGTCGAGAGGGCATGGTCAATATGCTCCACGACATGATCGTCGTGCGAGTATTCGAATCGATGCTCGACTCGATCAAAAAGACCGGTGAATGGCAAGGCATTGCCTACAACCACAAAGGTCCGGCCCACCTCGGCATCGGTCAGGAATCCGCCTACGTCGGTCAGGCAGCCGTCCTCACTCCCGACGACCAGGTATTCGGTTCGCACCGTTCGCACGGAGAAATCCTCGCGAAGTGCTACTCCGCGATGCGTCAGATGTCAGCCGAGCAGCTCGAAACAATCATGAAGGACTTCCTCGGCGGTGAGACCCTGTCCTTCGCTGAGAAGATCGACTACGCGGACACCGTTGAACTTACCGAAAACTTCATTCTTTTCGGTGCCCTTGCGGAAATCTTCGCCCGTAAGTCCGGTTTTAACCGTGGTCTGGGCGGTTCGATGCACACCTTCTTCCTGCCCTTTGGTTCCTACCCGAATAATGCGATCGTCGGCGGTTCTGCTCCGGTCGCTAACGGCGCGGCACTGTTCAAGCGGATCAACCGTAAGCCAGGCATTGTTGTCTCCAACGTCGGTGACGCCGCTCTGGCCTGCGGCCCCGTCTGGGAAGCGATGAACTTTGCCGCGATGGATCAGTTCAGGACACTGTGGCGTGAGGAGGACGGTGGAAATCCGCCGATCCTGTTCAACTTCTTCAACAACTTCTACGGTATGGGTGGTCAAACCTTCGGCGAGACCATGGGATACGACATTCTTGCCCGCGTCGGCGCAGCCCTCAATCCGGAGGCTATGCATGCGGAACGTGTGGATGGCATTAATCCCCTTGCCGTTGCAGATGCGGTCTCCCGCAAGAAGAAGATCCTTGAAGAAGGACGCGGCCCTGTCCTTCTAGACACGATCACCTACCGTTTCTCGGGTCACTCGCCCTCGGATGCGTCCTCGTATCGCACGAAGGAAGAGGTCGAACTCTGGGAGAACGTGGACTGCATCAAGGAATACTCCGAACTCCTGATCTCCAACGGTCTGACCACACAGTCCGACATCGACGACTACAGTGCAGCTCTCACCGAAAAGCTCGTCAAGGTCCTTAAACTCGCGATTGATGAAGAGAACTGCCCGCGCATTGCCGATGGTTACATCGACACCGTGATGTTCTCCAACACGCCCGTGGAGAAAATGGAAGAGGGCGAAGCTGAAATCGACCTCACCGATAACCCGCGCATCAAAGCCCTCGAAAAGAAGGTCCGTACCGCCGTTGATGCGAACGGTAAGCCGGTGTCAAAGATGCGGATGTACCAGTTCCGCGACGGTCTTTTTGAAGCGATGCTCCACCGCTTCAAGGAAGATCCAACAATGGCAGCTTGGGGTGAAGAAAACCGCGACTGGGGCGGTGCCTTCGCCGTGTACCGTGGTCTCACCGAAGCCCTGCCCTACCGTCGTCTCTCCAACTCTCCGATCGCTGAAGCTTCGATCGTGGGTGCGGGCGTGGGCTACGCGATGGCCGGTGGCCGTGCAGTCGTGGAACTCATGTACTGCGACTTCCTCGGACGAAGCGGCGATGAGGTCTTCAACCAGATGGCCAAGTGGCAGTCCATGTCTGCGGGCCTTCTCAAGATGCCTCTTGTTCTGCGTGTCTCCGTCGGAAATAAGTACGGTGCCCAGCACTCTCAGGATTGGTCGGCTCTGACCGCCCACATTCCCGGACTCAAGGTGTACTTCCCGACCACACCTACCGACGCGAAGGGAATGCTCAACCTGGCGTTGCGCGGCACCGATCCGGTTGTCTTCTTTGAGTCTCAGCTTCTCTACGACAAGGGCGAAGAGTTCGAGCCCGGCGGCGTTCCCGAGGGCTACTACGAGACCCCCGAAGGGGAACCGGCGATCCGTCGAGAAGGCTCCGATATTACGATCGCGGGCTACGGGGCCACGATCTACCGGGCGCTTGAGGCCGCAGATATCCTCCAGGAGAAGTACGGCATGAGCGCTGAAGTCATCGACCTGCGTTTCGTGGCTCCGCTCAACTATGACAAGCTCATCGCTTCGGTGACCAAGACCGGCCGCCTGCTTCTCACTTCGGACGCGGTTGAACGAGGTAACTTCCTCCACACGGTTGCCAGCAACGTTCAGGCACTCGCTTTCGACGCCCTCGATGCGCCGATTGCGATTGTCGGTTCACGTAACGGCATCACCCCTGGCCCCGAGTTGGAGTCGTACTTCTTCCCGCAGCCAGAGTGGATCATCGATGCGATCCACGAGCGCATCGTCCCCCTCCCAGGGCACGTGCCTTCAACCAACCAGACCGAGGGCGAAATCGCCCGTCGTAACCGTCTCGGTCTATGAGGCTCTCCCGGTGGGCAGGCGCTGCCCCCCCCCCCCCCCCCCCCCCCGCCCCGCCCTCGTCCCACCAATGTCTTTACGTAGCGTCGCCCTCGTCACTTAAGACCGGGTCGCTGCGCACATACGTCAACCCACACGCTCACGAGGAACCGATGGACGCCACCAACGATGCGCACCTGACTCAGGCCGAGCGCCTCGAAGCTCTGAAGGCCGCGATCTCTACGGAGACTTTTCCTGATTGGGTCGCCGAGTCGAACAACCATATTCACACCTGCTACTCCTTCAGTCCTTACACGCCAACGGAAGCCGCGTTGCGTGCCCGTCGTGCCGGACTGCGCGTCGTTGGCTCCGTGGATCACGATTCCATCGGAGCTGCCGCTGAAATGACTGCCGCTTGTCGTGCTCTCGGCATGGGATCGGTCACGGGTTTTGAAATCCGGGCTTTGTTTGACCCGGATGGTCCTTTCGCGACCCGCAAGCTCAACAATCCTGACTCCGAGGGCGTTGCCTACATGACCGTGCAGGGCGTTCCAGCTTCGGCGCGTGAAGCGGTTGCTCAGTGGCTTGCGCCGAAACGTGCCGCACGTCTGGAGCGGACCTTGAAGATGGCCGCAGCCGCAAATGAGATCCTGAAAGGGCTCGGCCTCGAGCCTTTTGATCCGCAGGCTGACATGGTCGCCATCTCTCAGTACGACAACGGTGGTGGCATCACCGAACGTCATCTACTCGCGGCGATGGCAACTTCTCTTATTCGAGGTTTTGGCCGGGGGAGTAGCCTGGTCGAGGGCCTGGAAAAAATGGGGATTTCAATTCCTCCTGCTCTGCGTGCCCCTCTTGCTGATGCCGATAACCCGCATCTCATGTTCGATCTTCTTGGTTTGCTCAAAGCTGAGTACCTGGATCGGATTTATATTCAGCCCAGCGATGAGCTTCCGACAGCTGCGCAGGTCGTCGCTTTCGCTGATTCGATCGGTGCGATCGCCACTTACGCTTACCTTGGTGACGTGTCAGCTTCACCTACGGGGGATAAGAAGGCGGAGAAGTTTGAAGATGAGTATCTTGATGAGCTCTTCGAGAAACTGGAAGAACTTGGCCTGCGTGCTGTGACGTACATGCCGCCGCGTAACACTCCTGCGCAACTTGCGCGTATCCACGAACTCGCGTTGAAACACGGGATGCTTGAGATTTCTGGTGTCGATATTAATCAGCCTCGCCAGCAGTTCAACTGTCCGGAGTTGCGCGCTCCCGAGTTTGCTGATTTGAACGAAGCAACCTGGGCAATGGTCGCCCATGAAGCGCTGAGTTCGATCGACCCTGAACTTCATCTGCTCGGCTCGGGACGCCTCAGCCCGGAACGCCTCGCTGAGCGCATCGCGGTCTACGCGCCCCTGGGGCGCGCGATCGCCGATGGCGCGGACTGTGCAGAACTCGCCGCAACGGCCCCGAAGGCTTGAGCGGTCATTTACCGTATTCTGGCCGATTTTCCTATCTGCCCGTCATGGAAGGACACATCATGACTCACGCGCCCCTCCTGAGGGGACTTTTCCTGGGTGCTCTTGCGCGCCCGGTGATTGTCCGTGCAACACAGGCACCCGCAACTATTGATCTCGGTGACGATCCGCGTGCCATTGATCCGATGTCTGTGACTCGGATCGATCTGCCCGCCGTTGTTTCCGTCGGAGGTGAAACCTACGAGGTGAACGCAACAGCGACTTCGGATCGCGCGATTGCTGGTCGCGTCGCCCTCGTCACCGGAGGTGCGCAGGGTTTTGGCGCTGAAATCGCTAAGGGACTCATCGATCAGGGTTGCTTCGTCTACATCGCTGACCTCAATGCCGAGGGCGCGAGTGCAAAGGCAGCTGAACTCGGTGAGCTTGCTCACCCGATTGCCGTTAATGTGGCCGATGAGGATTCGGTTGCAGCAATGGTGGAAGAGGTCGAGCGCGTCACGGGCGGTCTTGATCTTGTTGTCTCAAACGCAGGTATCGTGCGTGCGGGTTCCGTCCTTGAACAGGACACCGCTGCTTTCCGACTGTCTACCGACATTAACTATGTTGCTTTCTTCCTCGTGACGAAGCATCTTGGTGGTCTCTTGGCTCGCCAGTATGAGACTTCAGGAGGATGGCTGACCGACATCATTCAGATCAACTCGAAATCTGGACTTGTCGGTTCGAATAAGAATGCCGCTTACGCGGGTTCAAAGTTTGGTGGTATCGGACTGGTTCAGTCTTTCGCCCTCGAACTTGTCGAACATGGCGTAAAAGTGAATGCAATCTGTCCGGGTAACTTCTACGACGGTCCTTTGTGGTCTGATCCGGAGAAGGGCCTTTTCGTCCAGTACCTCAAGTCAGGCAAAGTTCCTGGCGCAACAACTGTCGAAGAGGTGAAGGAGGCTTATGTCTCGAAGGTCCCGATGCGTCGTGGCGCGAACGGAGTGGATGTACTCCGCGCGATTTTCTACCTCGTCGAGCAAGCATATGAGACCGGACAGGCTCTGCCGGTGACCGGCGGCCAGGTCATGCTCAACTAATGTTCGAGCGTCGCCCACCACTGGGCGGCGCGCACCCTCTAGGCGAAACCGCCCCCATTCTCTAAGCGAAGGACGCGACATGCCCACCTATCCTGAATCACAGTACGCAATCCAGATCGTCGGCAAAGATGAGTTCATCGTCAACGATCACAAACCCATCGATCCGGTCGGTCCGTATCAGATGATGCTCGAGGTCGAGGCTTGCGGTATCTGTTTCTCCGATACGAAGCTCCTCCACCAGTTTGATTCACATCCGCGCAAGTCGGAAGTGATCGCAGGTATTGATCTTGATGCACTCGCTGAGATTCCCGGTTATCGTCCGGGAACCCAGCCGACAACCCCCGGACATGAGCCGGTTGCGCGCATCGTTGAGGTCGGCGAGAAAGTCACGCACTTTAAAGTCGGTGACCGCGTTCTCGTCCAGGCAGACTGGAAGCATCTGCGGACCGCGAAGTCGAATGGGGCTTTTGGTTACAACTTCGATGGTGCTCTTGAAGAGTTCGTCGTTGTTGACGAGCGCTGCGTGGTATCCCCCGAGGGTGAGGAGTTCCTTATTCACGTGAGCGATGGGCCTTCGGCTGCGGCTGTTGGTCTCATTGAACCTTGGGCGACGGTCGAAGGTTCTTACGCTTGGGCTGAACGCAATCATATCGCCGAGGGGGGAGCGCTCCTTGTTGTGGGTGAGGGGTCGATCGATTCTTTGACCGGCGACCATACTCCTGCATCGGTGGAGTATGTCGCGGCTTCCGTGGAGGCACTTGAGGCCCTGGAAGGGCAGACTTTCGATGACATCGTTGTGTTCAGCGCTGTTCCTGAGGTCATTGAAAAAGCTGCGCTGCTGCTCGGAACTCGCGCGGTGATGTGTGTGGTGCTCGGCAAGAGAAGATTGCCCGGAAGGTGTCTTTGGACATTGGGCGTGTCCACTATGACTTCATCCGTTTCTGCGGCACAACGGGTACTGACCCGGCTGAGGGTTATGCGTGGATTCCTGCTAACGGTGATCTGCGTGAGAATGACAAGTGTGCGTTCATCGGTGCTGCGGGCCCGATGGGTGTGATGCACACGATGCGTGCTGTTACTTCGGGTGTTCCGGGGCTCAGCGTGGTGGGCACCGACCTTTCGGATGAGCGCCTTGAAAACTTGAAGAAGGTTGTGGGTCCGACTGCTGAGAAGAACGGTGTTCCGCTTGAGATCCTGAACACTTCGACGACTCCTCTTGAGTACGGCTACACCTACGTGACGTGCCTTGTGCCTGTGCCGCCGCTTGTCTCCCAGGCTGTCGATATGTGTGCCGAGGGCGCGATCCTCAACGCTTTCGCGGGTATTCCTGCGGGGACTTTCGCTGATTTCGACCTTCAGGGAATTATCGAGCGGAGAATCTTCATGCTCGGCACTTCCGGTTCGGATGTGTCCGACATGCGCACGGTTCTGCGCAAGATTGAAGCGGGAATAATCGACACGACGATTTCCCTCTGGGCGGTCACCGGCATGGCGGGTTTCGGCGATGCGATGAAAGCTGTGATGGATCGGACTTCGGGCGGCAAGATCATGGTCTTCCCGAAGCTCCGCGAGCTTGGTCTTACTCCGGTGAGTGAGCTTTCTGAAAAGTTCCCGGAGGTTGCGTCGAAGCTGGAGAACGGTCTGTGGACCAAGGCCAGTGAGGAGACGTTACTCGCGACTGCGAAGTGAATGTAATCCTCTGCACTTTTCATGGCTTTCGGCCCCGCCCTCGTCAAAGAGGACGGGGCCGATTCCTTGGTCTTTCACTCTTTGAGTCTTGCATTCTTTGGCTCTTCCACTGGTGAATCCCGTCCCTGGTGTGCGCGAAGGCTGAGGCGCGCATAGGTCATGTGCGCGTGCCGTTCCTGCACTCCGCTCAGTTCCTGCAAGTCGCGTAGATCTTCTGGAATCCGCGCTGATCTTGGAAGCTGCGCAAAGACTGCGGTGAGCACACGATACGGAAAAGTGTGCGGGTCAGTGCTGCGTGTCCCCCCTTTTTTGGGTCACTGCCAGTAGTCGAGTTTGTCTGTGATACCGATATCTGCCGAGTGGAATATCGGGTCTTTTCCTTCGAGACGCTGCTTGGCGTAGTCCTCGGCAGCGTCGAAAGCTTTCTGACCGAGAATAAGAATGACGGGCAGATTGATGAGCGCCATAAGACCCATGAGGATGTCTCCGATGTTCCAGGCGAGGGAAAACTCAAGGAGGGCGCCGCCGAACACGAGGATTGCGGCGATACTGCGGAAAATTTGAAGCGCCCAGATCGGAGTTTGGCGTTTCCCGACGAGGAATCGGAGGTTGACTTCGGCGTAGTAGAAGTTGCCGATGATCGTCGTGAACCCGAAGAGGAGCAGAGCAAAGGATGTGAAGGGCAGGGCGAATCCACCCAGAGCTGTTGACATAGCTTGTGCGACGAGAGGGGCACCTGTGAGAGTGTCACCGTCTGGAAGCTGGGCAGACAGCACAACGAAGGCTGTGATTGTGCAGATCACCATCGTGTCGATGAAGACGGACAGCATCTGGACGAGCCCTTGCTTGACCGGGTGAGAAACTGAGGCGGTGGCTGCGGCGTTTGGTGCGGAACCGACACCGGCTTCGTTGGAGTAGAGGCCACGTTTGATTCCGTGCATCATGGCAGAGCCTGCGAAGCCGCCAAAGATTGCGCGGAAGTCGAAAGCAGAGCTGAAGATGTGGCTGAACATTGACGGAATGTTCTGGTAGTTGAAGGCGATCACGATCAGACCTGCGATCAGGTAGAGGATGGCCATGATCGGAACGAGAACGCCTGCGACCTTTGTGAGGCGGCGGGTGCCTCCAAAAATAGAGATCGCCATTGCGAGGGCAAGCAGGGCTCCGAGGGCGTAGGGGGTCCATGAGCTCTGGAACCAGGAGTATTGACTGAATGCTTCGACGACGTTGAAGGCGGCAAGCATGTTGAATCCGCCCATGTACGTCAGGATGAGGGCGATGGCGAATATGACTGCAAGCCAGCGTTGTTTGAGGGCAATTTGGATGTAGTAGGCCGGGCCGCCGATGGAGTGATCGTCTTTGGTGTGTCCGCGTTTTTTGTAGATCTGGGCAAGTGTGGATTCGACGAAGGCGGAAGCGCCGCCGAGGGTTGCGATGACCCACATCCAGAATACGGCGCCTGCATCACCCAGTGCGATGGCGGTTCCCACCCCTGCGATGTTGCCCACACCGACGCGCGATGCGGTGGAAACCATGAGGGCGCGGAAGGAGGAGACTTCGTCTTTTTCGTGAGGTGGTTCGCTGACGACCCGGAGAGCTTCGCGGAACATTCGCAGTGGCAGGGCGCGCGAACGAATGAAGAAGTAGAGTCCTGCGCCGATGAGCAGGGCGATGAGGATGTAGCCATAGAGGGCGTTAGAGACGAGGTTGAGGTAGTCGTTGATGATGTCGCTGAGGGTTTTTGTTTCCGAAGACATGGCTTATCTCTTGGTTGATCTCTTGACTGCAGATGGGAGTCGCTAGAACTATGGCGACGATGACCATTCCACTGTAGCGGAATGGTCAAGGAATGGTCATGTCTTTCTGCTCTGCTGGTTATAGATGCTTTTCTTTTTTGTCTTTTCCATTGCCGAGGGCGGCGCTCGGTGCTGTTTGAGTGTGGTGTTGCGGTGGGTGTGGGTTGTGGGTGTGGGGGTGGTGATGTTTTTGTGCTGGCTTTGATCAAGTGAGCTTCGTGTTTG
>JASBZF010000042.1 GCA_029983625.1 Pauljensenia sp.
AAGCAATACACGGTGCACGCAAGTACGCGAACCAACACACAAACCAAAAACACACCGAGATCAACCAAACACCACACAAAAACCAGAGGAAAGGTCTCCACGCTGTCAGGGGGCGAGCAGCAACGGCTTGCACTTGCTCGCTGTGTGCTTAAGCCCGGTGATCTTATCTTGGCAGACGAGCCTACAGGCGCACTGGACAGGAAGTTGGCCGAACAAGTTCTGAGTGAATTGATCACTCTTCAGCATGAATACAACAAAACACTCATTGTGGTTACTCATGATCCATTCGTCGCTGAAAACTGTGACTCGATCCTGCACTTGGTTCCTGAGGCAGTCTAGGATCTCCTCGCCTTACCTGTGCCACAAGAGATAACGCATTTACACGGATAGCTCACTCTCATCATCCCATGACGTGCGACATCTCCACCATATGACACATAATGTCTGACTGGCACGGTTTAGGGGCTTTATTTGAGGAGGGGTTGACTTGTTGCATAGGTGGGGGAGAGGAGAAGCAGTAATGAGAGCTGGCCATTTAAGATTGTACACGTGCGCTAGGGGCGATTTATGTGGGTTTGTGTTCAGGACGTGCTTGGTTTTGTTGATGGTAGTAGCTGCCAAGTGGGGAAACACCCTGACTTGCACGATTTACGGCTTCTGGAGCGACGGTCGTGCAGGTCACGTGTTCATGAGGTAAAAGTGTGTCTGGTTGGGCTGTGCTGGGTTTTGTGTGATAGTTAGTAGCTGCCAAATGAGAAAAGGTAAGGTATGAGCGGTGCTGTCGGGACTTGCACACTACCAGCTAGGCAAGTTGTGGTGCGCTCAAGAGCCTTGAAAGCTACTACCAGGAAAGCCGTGACAGACACTCACTGAGTAATCCTCAACAGAAAAGCTACAAAGAGAGCAGGCTTGCACTCGTAGTAGCAAGCAAAAGTTCAATATAAGACCAACCTACAATGCGCATGACTTAAAACATTGATGCACACAAGATTTAAAAGACACGAACGCTCACAATTCCACGTCCTCAACGCTACGCAGAAAATCTGAAAGACGATTAGCAGCAGCAACCACCGAAGGCCCATGTTGACGCCCAGGCTGACGCCCCATACGTTCAATCGGTCCCGAAACCGACAAAGCAGCTAAAACACGCCCGGAAGGACCGCGCACAGGAGCTGAAACAGAAGCAACACCAGCTTCGCGTTCGCCAACGGATTGAGCCCAGCCGCGACGTCGAACTTGAGAAAGGATCGTCGCATTAAAAGAAGCGCCGTATAAGCCGCGATGTAGACGATCAGGCTCTTCCCAGGCGAGGAGAACCTGAGCGGCAGAACCCGCCGACATCGACAAAGTGGCGCCGACGGGGATGGAGTCACGAAGCCCCATTTCCCGTTCGGAAGCGGCGACGCACACGCGGTAGTCACCTTGACGGCGGAAAAGTTGAGAAGACTCCTTCGTATGATCGCGAAGAGCCTGGAGAACCGGCATTGAAGCGGCGAGAAGCCTGTCCTCACCAGCTGAAGACGCGAGTTCTTGAAGACGAGGACCAAGAACAAAACGACCCTGCATATCGCGAGCAACCATGCGGTGATACTCGAGTGCGACCGCGAGACGATGTGCTGTAGGACGAGCAAGACCGGTCGTCGAAACAAGCTGGGCTAGGGTCGCAGGACCGGCTTCGAGGGCGCTGAGAACCAGCGCCGCTTTGTCTAGTACGCCGACTCCGCTAGATGTCGAATCCTCCATGCCTCAAAAGTCTGCCATCTCATTACGTGAGATTGCAAGTCTTCGTATAGTGGAACAATCGACGATGGTCATAGAAGAGGGGAAAACACGTGCGAAGAACCCTCGTAATAGCCAGCGTTCGTAAGGAGGAACCATGACCGGCACGATGGCCGAGAAGGTGTGGAATGACCACATCGTGAAGAAAGGCGAAGGCGCAGCTCCCGACCTCCTCTACATCGATCTTCACCTCGTTCATGAAGTGACGAGCCCCCAAGCTTTCGAAGGGCTTCGACTCGCCGGGCGACGTGTGCGTCGCCCGGACCTCACAATCGCGACCGAAGACCACAACACGCCGACCCTCGATATTGATATGCCAATCGCGGACGAAACGAGCCGCACTCAGATCCACACACTGCGCTCTAACGCTAAAGAGTTCGGGATTCGTTTGCATTCCCTCGGCGATGCTGACCAGGGAATCGTTCATGTCGTCGGCCCACAGCTTGGCCTCACTCAGCCAGGTATGACAATCGTCTGCGGGGATTCACACACCTCAACTCACGGAGCCTTCGGGGCACTCGCCTTCGGTATCGGGACCAGTCAGGTCGAGCACGTCCTCGCTACCCAGACACTGCCGCTTGCTCCCTTTAAAACGATGGCAATCACCGTTAATGGTTCCTTACCGGAAGGGTCAAGCGCGAAAGACATTATCCTCGCGGTCATCGCGAAGATCGGCACAGGCGGTGGCCAGGGGTACGTTCTGGAATATCGGGGTCAAGCCATCCGTGAGCTTTCCATGGAAGGGCGCATGACGATCTGCAACATGTCCATTGAGGCCGGTGCTCGCGCAGGCATGGTCGCTCCCGATGAGACGACCTTCGCATACATCAAGGGCAGGCCCCATGCCCCTGAAGGTGAAGACTGGGAACGAGCCGTCGAATATTGGAGTTCTCTACGTTCTGACGATGATGCCGTCTTTGATGCTGAAGTGATCCTTGAAGCGGCTGACATTGAACCTTTCGTCACGTGGGGGACCAATCCCGGTCAGGGTGTTCCTCTTTCCGCAGCGGTTCCCAACCCGGAAGATATCGCTGATGATACTCAGCGTCTTGCCGCTGAAAAAGCACTCGAATACATGGGCCTTGAAGCTGGAACCCCGATGCGTGATATCAAGGTGGACACGGTGTTCCTCGGTTCTTGCACGAACGGACGAATCGAAGATTTGCGCGCAGCCGCAGCCGTCATTAAAGGACGGAAAAAAGCAGACTCTGTGCGGATGCTCGTCGTACCTGGTTCGGCCCGCGTGCGTATCCAAGCGGAAGCCGAAGGTCTCGATGCTATCTTTACCGAATTTGGCGCCGAATGGCGCAATGCAGGCTGTTCAATGTGTCTGGCTATGAACCCGGACAAACTTGCCGAGGGCGAACGCTCTGCCTCGACCTCGAACCGGAACTTTGAAGGTCGCCAAGGCAAAGGAGGACGAACGCACCTCGTTTCTCCGCTTGTCGCTGCAGCTACCGCTGTGCGCGGCACGCTGTCAAGCCCAGCTGACCTTTAAGACGAGGATAGTGAAAGGAGCACATCATGGAAAAGTTCACGACACACACCGGTATTGGCGTTCCCCTGCGTCGTTCAAATGTTGACACCGACCAGATCATTCCCGCTGTCTACCTGAAACGGATCACACGCACAGGCTTTGAAGATGCACTCTTCGCAGCCTGGAGAAGCGATCCTGCATTCATCCTCAATCAAGATGCCTACCGAGAAGGTTCCGTGCTTGTAGCAGGCCCTGATTTCGGTACGGGCTCTTCGCGTGAGCACGCCGTATGGGCGCTGAAAGATTACGGTTTCCGCGTCATTCTCGCTCCGAAGTTCGCCGACATTTTCCGAGGGAACGCCGGTAAACAAGGAGTTGTGGCAGGTGTTATTTCGCAGGAAGATTGCGAGCAGCTGTGGAAGATCCTCGAAACAGATCCGGGCACTGAAGTCACTGTCTGTCTGCAGACAAAAACTGTCAGCGCAGGGCCACTGACCTGTTCCTTCCAGATTGACGACTATGTTCGATGGATGCTCATGGAAGGGCTGGACGATATTGCCCTCACTCTTCGACAAGAAGAAGCGATTGCCGAATATGAGACGAAACGGCCTAGCTTCACACCGAAAACCTTGCCCGCGAAGCACCTGCCAAAAGAAGAAGTCAGACCGGCCCGCCCGCTACCACTTCCTTCCCCCTGTCTTCGTTGAATTCTCACAAGTCGTAGATCGCATACTCTTCTGAGCTGTGGGAGACAAGACTCTCCTTCCTTCACGAGGGCGGCACGCCTTGCCCTACAGTTGAACCCAGTGGGCCGGACAGGTGACCGACCCGTACCTTCGCGTTCAACGTGACAATCGACCGAGGAGACACACTTTATGCACTCTGTGCTTCGAGTCGAAGGCGGTCATCCGCTTCAAGGAACCATTACGGTCAGGGGCGCGAAAAACTTCGTGCCGAAGGCGATGGTCGCCTCTTTACTGGGTGACGGGCCGTCGCAGTTGTCGAATGTCCCCCTGATCCGGGATGTTGATGTTGTCTCGGACCTGCTGGCGTTGCACGGTGCTGCGGTTGACTTTGACCAACAAACCGGAGTGATGTCCTTGGATCCAAGGAACGTCAGGGGAGCCTCACGCACAGACATCGATTCTCTTGGGGGTACGTCACGGATCCCGATCCTTTTTTGCGGTCCGCTTCTTCATCACATCGGTGAAGCCTTCATCCCAGAACTGGGAGGATGCAACATCGGGGGTCGTCCGATTGACTTTCACCTCGATACTCTGCGTCATTTCGGGGCGATCGTTGATAAACGTTCGGATGGTATTCACATCAGGAAACCCCGTGAAGGTCTTCACGGTGCTGTCATTGATTTACCTTTCCCTTCCGTTGGAGCAACCGAACAGACTCTGCTGACCGCAGTGATGGCCGAGGGCGTCACCACCTTGAAAGGTGCAGCGGTCGAACCGGAAATTATGGACCTCATCAATGTGCTTCAGAAGATGGGGGCGATTATCTCAGTAAATACGGATCGAACAATCCTGATCGAAGGGGTCCCCGTTCTGCATGGGTATCGTCATACGGCACTTCCCGACAGGATTGAAGCGGCATCGTGGGGTGCAGCAGCTTTAGCAACCGGAGGAGATATCCGAGTTCTGGGAACTCGCCAGCCCGACATGACGACTTTCTTGAACACTTTCCGAAAAGTCGGCGGCGCCTTTGACATCGAGGACGAAGGTATTCGTTTCTACCATCCGGGCGGCGCACTGAAGTCAATCGCCCTCGAAACTGCGGTGCATCCGGGTTTTATGACGGACTGGCAGCAGCCGCTCGTCGTCGCTCTCACCCAGGCACAGGGCCTGTCAATCGTTCACGAAACCGTGTACGAAAACCGCTTCGGTTTCACAAAAGCACTGCGGAAAATGGGGGCAACTATCCAGGTGTACCGCGAATGTCTTGGCGCTACTCCCTGCCGTTTCGGCGAGAGAAACTTCTTCCACTCAGCCGCTATTTCCGGTCCGACTCCGCTTCATGCCGCCGATATTGAAGTCCCTGATCTGCGAGGAGGCTTCTCGCACCTCATCGCAGCTTTAGCGGCGGCGGGCACGTCAACCGTGTCAGGGATCGACCTCATTTCGCGAGGATACGAGCATTTCACGACGAAACTCCACCAGCTCGACGCCAGAGTCGAGTACGTTGACGCATGAGTTCTACATCCACAGTGCGTAAAGGCACACGCTCGCTGCACCTTTTCGTTTCTTCGATGTCGGCGGGCGGACGTTCCGTGACGGTCGGACCTTCGCTTGTACGCACGCTTCGTGCCGGAGGCTGGCAGGTGTCGGTCACCGTCACCACTCAGTCCGACGATCCGGCGATGCTTGCTCAAGCTGCGCGCGCCGATGTGATCGCTGCCCTCGGTGGGGACGGCTTCATCTCTGCGATTGCACGCGGCTGTCACGAATCAGCTTCCCTTTTCGCTCCAATTCCCGGAGGTCGAGGCAATGACCTGTGTCGTGCTCTGGGAATCGGCGCAGATCCCCTCAATAGGGCGCGTGCCTTGGCGGAATTAGGGTTCATCACCGAGGAAACAGATCTTCTGCTCGCGCAGCGCACGAAACCCCTTGACGGCATGTGGGTCAGAGAAGAAGGTGCTCAAAGGCGCACCCTGGTTCTCGGAGTCGTGTCTATGGGGATTGATGCGCGGGCGAATGTTCTGGCAAATGAATCTTTCTTGACGAGCGGCCCCCTCGCCTACGGTTACGGCGCTTTTGCTGCACTCGCCTCTTTCAGACCCGTTCCAGTGAAAGCTCGAATTGACGGTAAAGAGCGTGATCTCACAGGTTGGCTTGCTTCAATCTCTAACTCGGGCAGGCTAGGTGGCGGCATCCAACTGGTGCCTCAATCGGACGTGCATGATGGAATCATGGAAGTCTGTCACGTGGGGACACTTCCTCTGCGAAGCGTCCTGAGCGCCCTCGTCACCGTTGTTGCGGGACGATCACGGGGGCACGAAAAAATCACGGTGGAGAACGCGCACACTGTTGAAGTACATGAACCGCTTGGTCTGCTTGCTATGGCTGACGGGGATCGTGTGGCCGAAGTGCCTTTCACGGTGACACGGGCGCCGCACGTCGTGGATGTTCTTCTGTGAATGCGCGGCTAGACTCCACGACATGAACTCCTCATTGCACGGCATGTATCGTTTCGCACGCGCGGTCCTGCGTCCGATCATGACTCCGTGGGTACGTATTGAAGCCACAGGGGAAGATCACATTCCCGAACACGGTCCGGCGATCCTGGTTTTTAATCACCTGTCCGAGGTGGATCCCCTGTGTCTGTGTTGGTTCTTTATGAAGAGGAATATGCCGGTGCGATTCCTCGCGAAAAAATCATTATTCGATGTGCCGGTCTTTGGTGCCATTATTTCGGCGATGGGCTTAATTCCCGTTGATCGCGAGGGCGATGCTGCGCGCTCTTTAGATGCGGCGAAAGAAGCACTGGCTCGTGGGGAAGTCATTATCATCATGCCGGAAGGGACCCTCACCCAGGATCCAGACATGTGGCCGATGACTTTCAAAACCGGTGCTGCGCGCCTCGCCCTCGATACGGGAGCACCCATTGTGCCCGCCGCTCAGTGGGGACCACAAGATATTAAAGGTCCCTACACCTCCAGTATTGATGTGCGTCCAGGCCGCTCAGTTCGCTACACATTCCGCCCCGCCCTTGACCTTTCAGATGTGAGAACACAGGCCGGATCAGCAGATCGTGAAGCGGTAGCGACGGCCGTAGCGCGAATGCACCATGAGGTGCGTGCTGGCGTGGAGGAATTACGTGGAGTTTCTGCTCCTGAAACGATCTGGCAAGCGGGCACCCAATCCGGCCCTTGGTGGGAAGCAGAACTCAAAGAACGTGCCCGAAAAGAGAAAAAGACAGCGAAGAAAAAGCGCAAAGCAGACGAGGTGTCCCGCTAAATCCGGCATTGTCGTAAGCTCTACCAAAGTCTACAGACACACTCGTAACAGTGAGGAAGACGCTACTTTTTAATATCAATGACCATGCGCGCCGGATTTTCTAAGAACCCGACTTGGAACTCCCGCGGCTGATCCATGCCGACCACAATGTGCGTGGTGTCTTCAAAAGTACCGTCTTCACGGACTTCCAGTGGGCCAACTGTAAGAGTATGAGGGCCCGTGTACGCTCCCTCAGCGAGTTCGGTACCCGTGGGCATGGCCGTACCGTTCACCATGAATTCCAGAAATGCTGAACCTGCAACATCGAGCGCTTTCCCGCGCCCCTGTTCGACGGGAGTGTCAGGCCAAGCTTGGTAGTATCCGGGTCGGCCTTTGCCACTGAACTCAACGACGATCCGGTAGAAGGAAGGATGCTCACCCACGCGCAGATCACTCAACACCATAGGGGAGTCAGTTGTGTGTGGGGCGAGCGCGTCAAGAGTCTTCACCCAGGCGTCACCATTGATGGGAGTCAGGGGAGCAGAATCAGCGCTTTGTGAAGCCTCCTGAGCTGCGGGGGACACAGCAGATTGCCCACTGTTGATGTGTGCGCTTTGATCTGTGTCCTGTGAAATAGCCGGAGTAGCTGAGGAGACGGAATCGTGCATCCCTGAGGGGGAACACGCCGTGAGGAATCCGAGGGGGACGAGGGCGAAAAGTGCTGCGCTGCGTCGGAGGTGAAACATCCTAGACTCCTTTGGGGTGATCTCGTCTCTTAGGACTAGGCTCTCACACATGAGTGCTGAACGGTCCTTCTTGCGCGCAGCGGTCCTTGGAACGGGAGCCTGGGGAACGACTTTCGCGCAGGTGCTCGCCGACGCGCGTCTTCGCGTACACATGTGGGGCCGTAAAGAAACGATCTGCGACTTCATCAACTCCGGTGAAAATCCGACCTACTTGCCCGGAATTGAACTGTCAGACATGATCTGTGCGTCCACCTCGTTACACGACACTCTTGAAGGTGCTGATCTTGTCGTTGTCGCCGTGCCGGTGCGGGCAATCCGTTCGACTCTGCGTGCCTGTCGAGATTTCATCGCCGAAAATGCAGTCTTCCTGTCCCTGTCAAAAGGATTAGAACTCGACACCCGCCTGAGGGTCGATGAAATCATCGCGGAGGAATCTGGAGCGGATCCTGCGCGGATCGCTGTTCTTTCAGGACCGAATTTATCGCGTGAAATCGCTGAGCATAATCCGACGGCAACCGTGGTCGCATCGAAAGATACGGAACTTGCGGTGGCGATTGCGAAAACTTGCCGGACGGATTATTTTCGTCCCTACGTTTCAACGGATGTCGTGGGCTGCGAGGTTGCAGGTGCGACGAAGAACGTGATCGCGGTTGCGATCGGTGCGGCAGAAGGAATGGGCTTGGGGCACAACACGCGCGCGACCCTCATGACACGCGGTTTAGCTGAAATGACGCGCCTGGGGACGGCGCTGGGAGCTGATCCGGAAACTTTCGCGGGATTAGCCGGTATCGGAGATCTCATGGCCACCTGTTCTTCGCGCTTGTCACGTAATTTCTCTTTCGGTCACAGATTGGGCGCGGGAATGAGCGTGACGGAGGCACTGTCTTTGTCTCCCGGAATTGTTGAAGGAGCGCATTCAGCTGAGCCGATCCTTCAGCTTGCTGAAGAACTCGGCGTGGATATGCCGATCACGGGTGCGGTGGTTTCAGTGATCCGGGACGGTGCAACGATCGAAGAGATGGGGCGGATGCTTTTGGATCGGCCTCAAAAAAAGGACGGGTGGAGGATTGACCTGCTGTGAGGACGGGCGCGCGGAGCGTGCGACCGAGTATGACTGCCCGAGGGGTTTACGCTTTTTCTTATGACATCGACTTCTATGCGTCGCGTCCTCATTGTGTTTGGGGGTCGTTCGAGTGAGCACGAGGTTTCCTGTGCGACGGCGGCGGGGATTCTGAAAGCTATCGATCGCACTCAATGGGATGTCATTCCCGTGGGCATTACCCGTGACGGTGAGTGGGTTCGTGTCGCAGACGATCCTTCTGCTCTTGAATTACGTGACGGGCACGGCCAGTCGGTGACGGCGGGAGATTCGCGGGTCATTCTGACTTTCGGCGGGGCTTTGTTCCAACTTTCTTACGAGGGCGATCCTGCTTGTGGCGAAGCGAAAGTTCGTGATGTGGAGAACCTGGGCAAAGTGGATGTGGTCCTCCCACTTTTACACGGTCCCTACGGTGAGGACGGTACGATTCAGGGGCTTTTCGAGATGATGAATGTGCCCTATGTCGGTTGCGGCGTGACTGCAAGCGCCATTTCTATGGATAAACATCTCACGAAGACGGTTCTGGCGGCTGCGGGTATTGATGTGGGGTCGTGGGAGCTGGTGACTCGCGTGGAATGGGAGGAAGATCCTCAGGCGGTGACGCGACGGATCGGCGCTCTCGGTTATCCGGTGTTCGTCAAGCCCTGCCGTGCTGGCTCGTCGATCGGTATTTCCAAAGTTGACAATGAGAGTGAACTTGCGGCTGCGATCCGTCAGGCGCAAAACCATGATCCCCGTGTGATCGTCGAGGCGATGCTCGTGGGCCGTGAGATTGAATGCGGTGTTCTGGCTTCGGCTGTGTCGTCTCCTCGGACTGCGCCGCTTGGAGAAATTGAAGTTCCCGAGGGCGAGTTCTACGACTATGCGCTCAAATATGTGGATACGGAAGGCATTGGTCTGGTGTGTCCTGCGCGGATACGTCCTGAGCATGAGGTGTTGATTCGTCAGACAGCCGCGAAGGCGTTTGAGGCTTTGGAATGTGAGGGTTTAGCCAGAGTCGATTTCTTTTACGACGAGGATTCTTCACGGATCGTTATCAACGAGGTCAATACTTTGCCGGGCTTTACGCCGATTTCAATGTTCCCGCAAATGTGGAATGCGGCAGGTCTGGACTACACGAAGCTGATTGACACTCTTCTTGAAGAAGCCTTAGATCGTCCCTTGGGGCTTCGTTGAACACTTCCGGGGATGTGCCTTGCGGCCCATCCCCGGCTTGATCGCGCTATCGTGTTCTGTATGACGACGAAGCCGAAGGTCACCCTCGTAACCTCATCTGCAATGCCGAATTTGTATCGTGGTGAGGAGGGGATTCTCGATGCGCTTGCGGAGCGCGGCTGCGATCCTCAGATTAAGGTGTGGAACGATCCACATGTTGATTGGACTGCCGCTGGAATGGTGGTTGTCCGTTCCGTGTCTGATTATCCGATCCAACGCGATGCTTTCCTTGAATGGTCCAAGCGGGTTCCGAGGATCTTGAATCACCCTGATATTCTCGAATGGAATTCGCATAAGACCTACTTGCGTTCTCTTGCAAAGCGCGGGCTGCCGACGATTCCGACGATCTGGATGGAGCCGGAGCAACAACTGTCGAAACATCAGATCCATACGCGCTTTCCCGCGTCGGGCGAGTTCATTGTGAAACCTGCGGTTTCTTCTGGTGTGCGTGATATTGGACGCTATACGACCGTATCGACGCAGCAACGTCAGGCAGCGATTACTCAGGTGAGGAACCTTCTTGACGAGGGGCGTGCGGTCATGCTTCAACGTTATGTCGAAGAGATCGACACGCAGGGAGAAATTTCCCTTGTGTTTTTCAATGGTCTCGTTTCTCATGCTGTTGAAAAACGCGCGGTTCTTCATCCGGCTTCGGTGACCGAGGCGACCATGCATGAGGCGGTGGTCACAGCTGAACCTGCTGATACGGTTGCTTGGCAGTGGGGCGAGAAAATTAGACAGGTTCTTCACGCTTATGTGCGTGAGCGTCTTGGCCGTGATGAGCAGTTCCTTTTCAATAGGGTGGATATTGTTCCTGACGGTAAGGGATCTTTCCTCGTGATGGAAGTCTCTTTAGTGGACGCGGACCTGTATCTTGGTGCAACCCCAGATGCTCTTGCCAATTTTGCTGACGCGATCGCGGTGCGTGCGCACTGGTGATCTGCGCTGCGGCGACGCGCCTTCAGGGGGGTGAGGGGTACTGAGTGTGGAGATGATCCGTGCAGCTTTCGAAGAACTCGTTGCCGATGCTCTTGATGAGATTCCTGAAGAGTTGTGGGCGCGTCTTGACAATGTTGTTTTTATTGTCGAGGACGAGCGTCTTCATGAATCCCACTCTCGCGATCTGTGAAAACGAAGGAGAGGTAGCCGAGGAAGTAAGGATTACGGTCTTCCATGAGGTCGCGCATTACTTCGGAATTGACGATGAGGAATTGCGTGAACTCGGTTGGTCCTGAGAGCAACGGCTAGGATCATGCAGGACAAGTGGCGGGTACCACCGTCGTGGCTGTGTGGAGGATTTTCTCCTGCGCCGGATCTTTGCTAGAGTTCTTTTCGTTGCGCGGCGCGTAACGATGGTGGCTGTAGTTCAGTTGGTAGAGCACCTGGTTGTGGTCCAGGACGTCGCGGGTTCGAGTCCCGTCAGCCACCCCACAGTTTCAAAACGTGAGTACGTTGGATTTTCCGTTTTTTCTTCCGCGTCTTTGACGCGGCCTCGCCCTCGTAAAAAAGAATGCCGAAGGCGATTCTGGCGATCTATGTGACGTGAGGAAGACAACGCAAGTGGAGCGTAGAGGGATACCTCGGCGAAGATTTCACTATGCTCAGCATCAGCGAAAATCTTGACTATCAATCCGTGTATGCCGTGACTCGCACGGGCGGCGCAGCTCGACCTTGGGCTTTCCTCGTGTCTTCGATGCTTGGAGGGGCTTATATCGGTATTGCCGACGTGTTCATGATGGTGGCGGCAGGTCCTTTGAAGGTAGCGCACAGCCCCTGGGCGCCATTGATTGCGGGTGCGGTATTCGGAATTGGACTGGTCCTGTGTGTTTTCGCCGGGGGAGAGCTGGCGACTTCCGCCATGATGACCTTTACGATCGGAGCGGTAAAGAAAACGATCACCTGGGGTAAGGCTTTTGCTGTTCTTTTTGCAATGCTTGGCGGTAACTTTCTGGGTTCTGTTGTGTTCTCGGCCCTTGTTTTCGCTTCGGGTATTGCGAAGGAGGGGAGCGGAGCCGGGCAGATGTTAGCGCTCATGATTGAGTCGAAGGGGCATTACGGGGCGGCGGAGTTGTTCTTTCGCGGTGTCTTGTGCAATATCCTCGTGTGTTTGGCGATTTGGATTGCGACTCGTTCCTCGAATGAGATCACAAAAATGCTCGCAATGGCGTGGTGTTTGGCTGCTTTTGTGAGCTCTGGATTCGAGCATGTGGTCGCCAATATGACGACTTTTTCTCTTGGCATCATGCACGGTGTTGAGGGGGGAACGCTGAGCGCGATGGCGCGTAATCTTGCTCTGGTGGGCGCGGGCAATATTGTGGGTGGAGCGGTTTTCGTTGCTGCCGCTTATCTTGCGATGCGTCCGACGGAGGACGCGGCAGCTCAAGCTCGTCTGGACTCGGGTGTCAACGCTGCCCATTGATTGACGTGATCTATTGATTGACGTGATCTATTCACGTGAATGAAACGAAAGAATGAGAATAGAAGCATGACATTTTCATCTGCACCTATGCATTACAAACGCCTCGGCACTTCGGGTTTGAAAGTCTCCCAGTTCAGTTTCGGTTCTTGGGTGACCTTTGGACGGCAAGTCGATACTGGACTCGCGAAGGAACAGATGGCCGCAGCTTTCGAAGCGGGTGTCAACTTCTTCGACAATGCCGAGGTTTATTCAAACGGACAGTCAGAGATCATCATGGGACAGGCAATCCGTGATCTTGGCTGGAAACGGCATGAGTACATCATCTCAACGAAGCTTTTCTGGGGTATTCACGAGGGTGTCATCAATATGAAGAACACCCTTAACCGTAAGTACCTTATGCAGGCGATCGATGCTTCGCTTGAGCGTCTCGGTCTTGATTTTGTTGATCTTCTTTATTGTCATCGGCCAGATCCTGAGACTCCGATTGAGGAGACCGTGTATACGATGAGCGACATCGTCGCTTCCGGTAAAGCCTTGTATTGGGGGACTTCAGAGTGGAGCGCTGAAGAAATCCGAGCAGCTTGGGAGATCGCCGATAAACGTAATCTCCGTAAACCCGTTGTTGAACAACCCCAGTACAATCTTGTTCACCGTACTCGTGTGGAAGTTGAATATGCGCGTCTTTACGAGGATCTGGGTATTGGTCTGACGACGTGGAGTCCGCTTGCCTCCGGTATCCTTACCGGAAAATACGTGGACGGTATTCCCGAGGGTTCGCGTGCTTCTCTTTCTGGCTATGATTTCGTCACCGAACAGGCAAGTGACGCTGCCCTCATTGAGAAAGTTCGTGCTTTCGTTGCGCTTGCTCAGGAGATTGATATGACTCCTGCGCAGTTAGCACTTGCGTGGACGGCGTCAAATCCGAATGTGTCCTCTGTGATCCTCGGTGCGTCTTCGCTTGCTCAGCTTGAAGAGAATCTCGGTGCAGTCGCAGCACTTGAAGGTCTGACGCCGGAGCTCATAGCGCGGGTTGAAGCTGTCTTTTCCTGAAGGGGTGGCGTAAAAACAAAGCGCGTGACGGGGGCGCTTGCCGCTTACGCGGTGGTGGTGCGTCTGGGAAGGTTTCACCTGCTTTGTGGGCGTTAGTCCTTACCCTCTTTTAAAAGGAGAGCGTGAAGCGGAGGTCCAGTTTT
>JASBZF010000043.1 GCA_029983625.1 Pauljensenia sp.
CGCCCCCCCCCCCCCCCCCCCCCCCCCCCCCCCCACGCTGTGCTCACGCCGACTTACGGCTTCTCAGTGCAAGCCCCACAGCAAGGAGCACAGACACTGCGAAGAGCAGACTTCCTCCCGCAAAGCCAGTCTTTGCAAGCGAAGTATTCTTCGAGGTCGCAGGGATCACGGCAGGCTTTTGCACCTCAGAATCCGTACCTCCAGCCTGGGTGTCCCCCGCTTCATCCTTGGCCACGACCTTCAGGTCGGTGCGTGCCTGTGCACCGTTGTCTTCATCGACGAGGACGATTGTGTGATCCCCCGCAGGAGTCGAACTCGTGAGGCGATAGGTGAAACGCGCCACCCCATTCGCATCCGCCTGAGCTCGTCCAATGACAATCGGATCAGAGTGAAGTTCCGCACGGATCCAGTGGCCGGGGACAAATCCCTCAGCAAGGATCTCGATGCTTTCACCCTGAGTGGCACTGACTCGATCCACGCTGACACTTGGCACTGCGGGTTTTCCATCGCAGATCACCGTCGCAAACAGGCCAGCCTTCTCATCGACCACTCGACCAAAATCGGTCTCCACGATCAGCGGAGCATGAACGAGCTCACCGGCTGCAGCAGAAGTACACACGCCCTTGACGACAACATCGACGCTGGCACGTCCCGCACCATCAGTGGTGATCACCGAGGCTTCATCGGAAGCGTGTTCTTCCAGAAGAGAGTTATCGACTTCAGCTTCAGCGAACTCTCCACCGAGACGTACCTTCACCTTCTGAGTGAGAGAAGGGCCTTCGGTGAAGGACAAGCCACGCAGCGTCACCGTCACCGTCTCTCCATCTTTAACGGCTTCAGATGGCACAGTCACACCGATCGCAGACTTCAGCGCGCGAGGCTTCAGGCCCGAGTGCTTCCCGAGATATTCGTTGAACTTGTCACGATCCAGGTGACCGGTATTCACTGCAGGACCATTTGCGCGCAGCGCATCGAAGGAATCGCCACCGGCAAGGAGGAAGGTCACCGAACCGATGGTGTAGTTCCTCTCAGGATCAAGCGGCTCCCCGTCAATGGTGACCGAGGTGATCTTCTGACCAAACTCGGCGCTCGGATCGTAGGTGTAGCGCACGTTCTCAGAGATTCCGAGCTTGAGCATCGGACGCGAGTTCTGCGAATTCAGGTTCGTCTTCCACTGCTCCTCAAGCATCTGCTTGACTTGAGCGCCACTCAAAGTCACGTAGCCAAGCTCATTCGAGAAAGGCATCACAGCGTAAGACTGGGCGTAAGTGATCGTGCCGTCCTCGTTCGGAACAAGATCAGCACGCAAGCCTCCGGCGTTGATGATGCCGAAGTCAACCGGCTTACCTTCCGTCGTCACGATGGTTTCCCGCATTGCGTCAGCCACCAGATCACCAAGGCTCGATTCGACACCGCGATTCGATCCCGGATCGGTCTTGCCCGCAGGAGTCGTGAAGACACCGCGCTTAAAGGATTCGGTGTAGCCGGTGCCCACAACCCGCTTGCCTGCCTCTTTCGAGTCGGCAACAGCCTGATCCACAATGGCCTTCGTATCTGCGGCTTCACCACATTCGGCGACCTTCGCCGCCGGGATGAGGATGGAGTCAGCGGACAGAACTTTCTTCGCAACCGGATCGTAGGACAGGCGCACAAGTCCGAGGTTGTCGGTGTAGGAACCCGAGGCGATTCCCGCAAGGAGCGGGTTCTGCGATTCGAGTTTCTCAGCGGAATCCACTTTGTCGAACTCGTAGGGCACGTGAGTGTCGCCGCCCATCAGGACATCAACATTCGCACCGACCTTCGGGTAATTGTTCTTCACGTCATCGTCAAGCATGGCGACAACGATCTGAGCCTCCCCGGAGTCTTTAATCTGCGCGGCCAAAGCGTTGATCTTCGCGATGGGATCGGTGAAAACTAGGCCCTCAGTGGTTCCCGGAGACAGCTTGTAGGGAACGTCCTCGGCAATGGCACCAATGAAAGCAACCTTGACGCCTGAAGGGGACTCCCAGACCTTGTAGTCACCGAGGTAGGGATGTGAATCCGCACCCCAGGTTCCCATGCCCTCCACATTCGCGCCGAGGTAGGGGAACTTCACCATCGTGAACTCATCGGGAGCAGAACCATCAACCCGCTTCTTGAACACAGCCTGACCCATGTCGAGCTCGTGGTTCCCAATTGTTGAGGCAAGGGGCGTCAGTGTGTTGAGGGCGGCAATGGTCGGATTGTCTTTTAGAGCACCCGAAGTGTAGGGCGAAGCCCCGATGTTATCACCGAGAAGAGTGAAAGAAGAGTTCGGATTCGTCTGACGGGCTTCTTCGAGATAGCACTTCATCGCCGGAAGGCCCGCTTCAACGATCTTGCCCTTCTTCGTTACCTGCTCGATGTGTCCGTGAACATCCGTGAGGTTGTACAGGTCGAGAGTGACGGGACCTGCGGGCGGTTGCGGAGCATCCTCGTAGACCCGAAGCCCCACGATCTCAGGATTATGGTCCGAGGCACGGTAGGGGTTATCCGCTTCAAAAACAAGCGTCGCATTGTAGTTAGCGCGCGAGTATTCGAAAGCGACGGGTTCTTGAGCGTTGGCTTCCCAAGAAGCAACCTCGACAACGAGGGGGTGTGCCGCAGCGTTAGCGAAAACATGATCGAGGGAGCCAGAACGTCCCGCATAAACGTAGGAGGCACCCGTCGCCCCTGATTCGCGCGTCCACCCGGCCTCGGTGAGCACCTTCACCGGATCTTCTTGCGAGTAGGAGTTGAAGTCACCGACAAGCAGTGTCGGAGTATCAGCGAATTTTTGCGCGAACTTCGCAAGAGCCTGCGCCTGGGCGACGCGCACAGCATTGGCGTTGCCTTGGCCGTCGCCGTTATCGGTGTTCCCTTCTTCCATCCCCTTGGGCACTGAACCCTTGGACTTGAAGTGGTTCGCGATCACGACGAACTCTGTGCCCTGCTTCCCGTCCTGTGCAGCCGGGGCGAATCGCTGGGCGAGAGGCTGACGTGCAAGCTTCGTGAAAGCAGGATCGTCGAGAATCTCAGACTCCCCAAGCGGTGTCACCTTATCCGCCCTGTAAATGTAGGCGATGCGAATCACGTCTTCTTGGGCGGGGACAGTCTGGGGGCTGGGCACATACGACCAGCGCTGCTGACCGGCTTGCGCATTGAGAGCATCGACAAGGTTCTTCAGTGCCTCATCGCGATCTTTCCCGAGGAGCGCCTGCGGGTTTTCAATTTCCTCGAGGGCGACAACATCGGCGAAGAGCGCGTCGATGGCGAGGACGATCTTGGCTTGCTGGTTGGCGAATGCTTGAGCCGAGTAGGCACCTCGAACCTTGCAGTTCTTCGCGGTGACGTAGTTATTCTCGCGGTCCGGGTAGCCCTTGCATTTCTTCTCATTTTCACCCAGGTCGGTGAAGTAGTTCAGAACGTTGAATGTGGCGATACGAATATCACCGCCAACGGTGGGAACAATCGGACGATCACCGGTGATGGTGACGGGAGAGCGGTCGGGGTGAGCGGCAACCATGCTCGTCGGCTGGAACACGAATGCCTTATTCCTCGAGTCGAGGATCACGGGATTCTTAAAATCAACGCGGTAACCCACCCGAGGAGGAGTTGTGTGGGAAAGGTAAGCGAAAGGCACTTCGGTCGCCGCATTGCGCGTGAGATTAGTGTTCGTCCCATCGTCAAGCGCAATTTGCTTAGCCATATTGGCCGCCTCGTAGGCTCTGGCTTCTTCACCCGGAGCAACGACGTCAGTGGCAGCCTTCAGCGGTTCAGTCCCCGGGGTAAGCATGAGGGTGCCATAGGTTCCCGCAGCGTAGTTGTCGGTGATCGTCCAAGCCCCTTGGGGTGCGACGAGCATCGATTCGAGGGCCTCCATCTGAGCGGGGGTCGGAACCGTGCTCAAAGGAGTGGGCGTAACCGCTTGGCAGCCCTCAACGGGATCGATCTGAGTGGGGACGAGCTGAGTGAGACTAGGGGTCTGTGCGGGCGTTTTCTTATCGGTCTTCGGGTATTCCCTCACGGTTCCCGTCACGTCGAGGCACTGGCCCAGCGTGGGCATGTCAAAGCTCTTGGAGCCGACATAAACGAAAAGGCCATCCGATGCTGTGCGATTCGGATCCCAGGTGCCGCCGGTGCCGGGGGTCTGGATCGTGAATCCATCGAAGGTTGTGTCCAGACCGTCCTCGTTGCGCGTGTACACGGCGGTCACAACACCGCGCGCAGCGAGCTTTTGACCAAGAAGGGCAGAATCATCGCCTTGCCCGATTTTTTGGATTTCGGTAATGGGTGCGATGAACTGCCCGGAAGCGGTGGTAGGGGTGTCCAGAGGGCGCATTGTGATTGGCCCTGACCCCGGTTCCTCAGCGGTATCTGCACCTTCGGTGGGTGCCGGTTGCGCAGCTGTTACCTCGCTTTGGGTCCCCTCAGGCTTCGACACGCCTTCTCCTGAAGTCGCAGCGGGACTGGGTTCTGTTCCAGCGGAGTCGGTTCCGTTTTCGGCGGGGTGGGCGGGTTCTGTGTGCGCGCTCGGCGCTGTGTTGTCCGGGCTGCTTGCAGCCTCGTCTGTTGAGGCAACAGGGGCCTCGGGGGATCCGACGCTAAGAGCGTCCTCCGGAGCATCGACCGCATAGGCGGTCAAGGGCATGGTGACGAGGGCGATAGTGGCTACCGCACTCACCGTCCCTCTTCGTACTGATGCGCGCACGTGTGTGTTCCTCTCCTTTTTCCACCCCGTCGTATTGCGTTTCTCCCGACCTTGAGACACGCTTCTTTACATGGCGACAAGGCTGCGATTAACAAATGTAGCACCCTGAAGCGCCCTCGAGAAGAGCACCTAAAAATTCTCACACGCCCTTTGGCAGATAAAACGTCGCTCAGTATCGTGTGCGCAAATAAAGCGCGCACCGAAGGGCCATGCAGGACTCTTCATATCAAGCGCGCCTTTTCCTGCCACAAAAAAGATCTGAACCTCAGTTCCTTGAAGACTCAGCTCCCCGAAGGATGGTATGGACCGACAACGACCTCTACTTTTTGCAGATCCTTCACTTCTGAATACCCCGTAGTCGCCATCGCACGCCGCAAGGCACCAACAAAATTCAAAGAGCCATCCGCCCTCGTCGAAGGGCCGTAGAGGATCTGTTCAAGAGTTCCCGAAGTACCGACATACACTCGCTGACCTCGCGGCATATCGGGATGTGTGGCCTCCGAACCCCAATGCCAGCCTCGTCCAGGCGCTTCGTTCGCGCGCGCCAAAGCAGCACCGAGCATCACCGCGTCAGCGCCGCAGGCAATCGCTTTCGTCAAGTCCCCTGAACGACCAATCCCTCCATCGGCGATCACGTGGACGTAACGCCCGCCCGACTCATCCATATAGTCACGTCGCGCCGCAGCAACATCCGCGATTGCTGTTGCCATCGGCGCATGAACACCGAGCGAGCGCCGCGTCGAATGGGCTGCTCCCCCACCAAAACCAACAAGGACCCCGGCTGCTCCCGTGCGCATGAGGTGCAGTGCCGCAGTGTCTGTACACACTCCCCCTACGATCACCGGAACATCTAGCTCGTAAATGAAACGTTTGAGATTCAAAGGCTCAGCACGGCTTGAGACGTGCTCAGCGGAAACCGTTGAACCACGAATCACGAAAAGATCCACACCCGCATCGACGACATAACGCCAATAGCGTTGCGTCAGCTGCGCAGAGAGCTTGCCCGCAACCACCACACCTGCTTCGCGGAGCTGTTGAAGGCGAGCGGTGATCAGGGAGGGTTTAATCGGCTCAGAATAAATCTGCTGAAGGCGAGCGATGGATTCTCCCTCATCCAGGTGTGAGATTTCTTCAAGCAAAGGCTCGGGGTCTTCGTAACGAGTCCACAGGCCGTTGAGATCAAGGACGCCGATACCACCGAGACGACCGAAAGCAATCGCCGTGTTCGGACTCATCACCGAATCCATCGGTGCCGCCATGATCGGAATGTCCACGTGGTAAGCGTCGATCTGCCAGCCGACATTCACGTCTTCAGGATCGCGCGTGCGCCTGGCGGGAACCAGTGCGATGTCATCGAGCGTGTAGGCTCGTCTCCCTCGTTTGCCCCGTCCGATCTCCACTTCATTGCTCACGTTCCGATCCTATCGGCACAGTCGGACAAAAGAGGGGAAGTTCGTCAGCCGCTCAGTATTAAACAGTCTCAAAAAATCAAAACCTCCATGAGATGCGAGGGCGAGGGCGGATGGAAATGCCTCTTCTATGGAGCACACTAAGAGTATGAATGAGACAGCGAACTGGTTACAGATGCCCTGGCTGGGATTCGACACAGAAACAACCGGCGTAGATCCTTTCAGTGATCGTCTCGTCACCTGCGCCCTCGTTTTGAGAATGGGTGGCTGTGACGCCAGCAGTGCAGACAGGGTTCACACCTGGCTCGCAGATCCGGGAGTGGAGATCCCTGCGACGGCAACAGCTGTCCACGGCATCTCAACGGAAAAGGCACGCGCCGAGGGGCGTCCTATCGTTGAGGTCCTTGATGAGATCGCCGCAACCCTGGTGGAACACTGGCGCAGGGGTTATCCGGTGATCGCCTTTAACGCCTCCTACGACCTCACTTTGGTGGATACTGAACTTGCCCGGCACGGACTGGACACCTTCACCCAGCGCCTCGGACACGAAGCGGCACCGGTGATCGATCCTCTGGTCCTCGACCGTCACTTCGAACGCTACCGCAAGGGGAAGAAAACCCTCACCCTCGTTGCTCCCGCATACGGTGTGGAAGCCTCACCCGATGCACACACCGCCGAAGTTGACGTGGCGATGACCCTCGACGTACTTGCGGCCATGAGTGCCAAGCACACGGATCTGCGGTGCCTGAACGCCCTCGATCTTCACGCCGCACAGGCTCAGTGGCACCGCGAGTGGGCTAAGAACTTCGCAGAGTACCTGCACACACAGGGTCGCAAGGGCTTCATCGACCCATCGTGGCCGATGCTGCGCACCGATAGATAACCCGGCGCACCAACGGGGCAAAGTAAAGGAAAAACGGGCAAAAGCACAAAAGAAAGTCGAAGCACGCACCAAGGTTGGGCCACAGGCCATGCAATCCCTCAGATGCGCCCTCGCCTTCACCTCATCCCGATAATGTCTTTCCAGGTGCGACGTTCGCCCACAAGAATCTCGAAATGACGGTTCTGCTCGGCGATCGCAGCATCCGTCGCCGGGTTCTTAATGAGAGCAGCAAGAACCTCAGGAGCCGCAGTGATCGCCCCAACCCCCTGGCGGACAAGTTCAAGAACCTGCTCCGAGTTCTTAAAAGAAGCCGCCAAGACATCAGTCTCCATGTTGTAGGACTTCAGGGTCCGATGAATCTCCGTAGCGACACGAACACCGTCGATACCGAAGTTATCCATGCGGTTCACATAGGGGGCCACGTAACGCGCTCCCGCTTTCGCCGCCATAAAGCCCTGCATGGACGAGTGAATACCCGTGGCCGTGACCGCAATCCCCTCAGCAACAATCCTCGGGATTGCTGCAAAACCCTCGCGCGTCACAGGAAGTTTGACAAACAGGTTGCCGGAAAGCTCTGAACGAAGCGCCTTCGCTTCTTCCACCATGTCATCTGAACGTTCTGAAACGAGCTGCACATGAAGCTGAGCACCTTGAGGAAGCACCTCCTGAATCTGGTGGAGCAGTTCGAGTGGTTCTTTCCCCTCCCGATACAAGATGGTCGGGTTCGTCGTCACACCATCTACCGGAAGATAGGTCAAAGTCTCTTGAATCGCTTGAACATTGGCGTGGTCGATGAGCATGAGCATAAGAGTCGCCTTCCAGAGTCCAGCAGTGAAACCCGACGATGTTCACACGATGGTGACCGTCGCCACTCATCATACTAATGCCCCGCCCCCCCCCCCCCCCCCCCGGGGGCCGCAGACTCAGCAAGACTCAGCTCTTCGCACCTGAGGAATGATAGTTCGGTGCCTCAGTCGTCATCTGGACGTCATGCGGATGAGACTCACGCAGACCCGCAGAGGTGATCCGAACGAAACGCCCATTCGTTTTGAGCGCCTCAATTGAAGAAGCCCCCAGATAAAACATCGTCTGATGCAGACCCCCCACAAGCTGATAGACAACCGAAGCAAGCGAACCCGTATACGGCACCTGACCTTCAATGCCTTCAGGCACGATCTTGTCATCTGAAGACACATCAGCTTGGAAGTAGCGATCCTTCGAGTACGACTTGCGCCCTCGTGAACTCATCGCCCCAAGAGAACCCATTCCACGGTAACGCTTGAACTGTTTACCATTCGTAAAGACAACGTCACCGGGGGATTCCTCACATCCCGCCAGCAAAGAGCCAAGCATGACGGTATCCGCTCCAGCGACCAAAGCCTTACCGATATCGCCAGAATACTGAAGGCCACCGTCAGCGATCAGAGGAACACCCGCAGGCCCACAGGCCTTCGCAGCCAAAGCAATCGCAGTGATCTGAGGGACACCCACACCCGCAACGACGCGCGTCGTACAGATCGACCCCGGTCCCACACCGACCTTCACCGCATCCGCACCCGCATCAATGAGCGCCTGCGCGCCCTCGGTCGTCGCCACATTCCCGCCGATGACCTCAACACCGGAAAAAAGCGGATCAGATTTAATACGGCGAATCATGTCAAGAGCAAGCTTTGCCCCACCATTGGCAGTATCCACCACAAGAACATCCACACCGGCTTGCGCCAGCGCGGTCGCACGCTCCCACGTATCACCCCAGTAGCCGACCGCCGCGCCGACAACGAGACGACCACGTTCATCCTTCGTCGCGTTCGGATACTGCTCCGTCTTCACGAAGTCCTTAACGGTAATCAGACCGGTAAGTCGATCGTTGTCATCAACAATCGGAAGTTTCTCAACGCGATGTTGCGCAAGAAGCGCCTTCGCATCCTCACGGGAGATCCCCACATGCCCGGTCACAAGCCGCTCACGAGGAGTCATGCAATCGCGTACCTTCAAAGTGGACCACTGCCTCTGAGGAACGAAACGCAGATCACGATTGGTGATAATGCCCAGGAGCGCTCCGTCCTCGTCAACCACGGGCAGGCCAGACACACGGTAATGGCCGCACAGTTCGTCAAGTTCCTCAATCGTTGCCTCGGGGCTGACGGTGACCGGATCCTCAACCATTCCTGATTCGGAGCGCTTCACAAGACGCACCTGCTGCGCCTGATCCTCAATCGAAAGGTTGCGGTGGAGGATACCGATACCGCCCTGACGGGCCATCGCAATCGCCATTCGCGATTCGGTTACCGTGTCCATCGCCGCCGACAGGAGGGGGATACGCAGGGAAATCTTCTTCGTGAGACGAGACGTTGTGTCCACTGTGGAAGGCACAACGTCGGTGAGTTCAGGCAGAAGAAGAACATCGTCGTAGGTGAGGCCAGTCAGGCCGAAGGGATCATTCGCACACAAGTCGCCCATAAGCCGATTTTAGGTGCCCGCTCCTCGCACCGAAAACCCAGGAAGAACACGCAGGCACTTCAGTGGCCAGCCTCACCCTGAGTAGCAAAAATGCACACCTTCGCGCCTCACACACGAGGGCGAGAATGCGCAACTCTCACTTCAGCTGCGAAAGCGCTAAAGCAAACCCCGGAGCAAGGCCGATTTTTGGCAAAAGCAGCATGTGCGCGAGGTGATAGGCATCAGGCTTTCCGGGCCAAAGCGTGCCCAAAGGTACACCCTCAGCATCAAGCTCATGAACCCAACGGCCCGGAGACTCCCGCAGATACTGATCGGCCCAGGCCACACAGCGCGCGAAACGCTCCGATTGGATCGCAACCTGCGCTTCGTCACCGAGTTCTTCTTCCACGACACCCAGAGCGTAGGCAGCATTCACCGCTTCACACAGCGCCCAGTGCATACGCTGTGTCACCAGAGCACGCCCATCACCATCAGTCGTGTACACAATGCCGCCGACACCCTCATCTGTCCAGCCATCGCAATCAGCGCGATTCACAAGTTCACGGGCAACATCAAGCATCCATGCCCCCGGCGTATCCCCCACAGCAACGAGGGCGGCTCGCGTATGAAGAATGAGGCGCGCCCATTCAAAACCGTGCCCCGGCACCACACCGTAGGGACGGAAAGGGTCAAGCAGATGATCGGCTCGCATCTTTGGTTCCACGTCCCAGTTGGGTCCAAAATGTTCGGGGAGACGCCATCCGAAACGTGCGCCAAGGTCGGCAACAAAGCGACATATTTCCCGCGCACGATCAAGCCAGATCCTTTCACCGCTTGCATCCCAAGCGGCAAGGTATGCCTCGACCATATGCATATTTGCGTTCAGGCCCCGATAGGGTTCGCATTCACTGAAGTCCCGGTTCCACGAATTTCTCACGCGACCAAAGGCAGGCTCCCACCAGTGCCGATCCTGATCGGTCAAAGCCTCATCAAGAAGTGTCCGCGCGCCATTCAATCCCGCGCAGGTCGCTGCAGCTGCGGACAGAATCACGAAGGCGTGACCGTAGGCTTCTTTGCGCGCTCCTTCAAGTGGAGCATCCCCGGCTGGAACAAGAGCCGAATACCAGCCCCCGTAGGTCTCGTCACGGAAAGGTCCGTTAAGGGCATTCACACCGTGCTCGGCAA
Organism: Pauljensenia sp.; assembly: GCA_029983625.1. GTDB lineage: Bacteria > Actinomycetota > Actinomycetes > Actinomycetales > Actinomycetaceae > Pauljensenia. Next base: position 10,625 of record JASBZF010000043.1, read on the forward strand.
GTTCAGCCGCACCTTCAATTCCACACATCGACGCAAGAGTGAAGACGTAGGTCATGCGACAGGTCATCCACAGTTCAATGGGGGCTTCGCGCTCAATGACACCTTCAGCATCGAGGGCGGCAAAACCTCCGGGAGTGCGCGAAGCGGAAGCGAAAGCGACAAGAGCTTCAAAGTCCTCAGCGAAGGCATCAAGTAGGGCCTCGTCCCTCCAGGGTGTCTTCATATCAGCTCCAAAATGCGTCGTCGCCTGCGGATGGGTGGAAAGCTCAGGGCCTCCGACTGGAGTTTACGGTAACACCGCAGAAAGCATCGAGGACGACAAGGGCGAAGATGAGCAGATCACGCATCCTTCGATACGAGATCAGCACCGGGCGCAAGAACAGCCAAGGTTTCTTCAACGCAAGCAGCCGGGGTACGCACTCTTAAGACTCTGCCATCAACGACGAGAGGAGCGTCAGCTCCTACAAGGAGTACGTCAAGGTCGCAGTCTGTCACGAGGAAAGAAATGAAGCGCTCACAGTGGGTGCCCGTCCCCATGACGATGGCCAAAGTGACGGGGTGAGCGTGATGGAAGCGCCTGAAACGTTCCGCACCCGCTTCGCCCTCGATGAATTCGCTTGCGAGTACGCGCACATCAAGCCCATACCATCGCAAAGCCACTCCGACGACGTGCGCACAGACCTCGTGGGAAAGATCCGTGAGAATCACAAGGGACCTTTCGGGGTTGTCGTTCACGGGGATCGAGTCTGCAAAAACCGCGAGGAGATCGAGGAAGGCGGTGCGCAGCACGTTCGAGGGCGCACAGCCCGGCAGTTCACCGTCTTGGGCGGAGCGTAGACGTTCGAGGGCGGGGGCGACCAGCTTGCTCCAGGTGTACACAAGGCCCTCGGTCGCTACTGCGGCTTCGAGGACTCGTCGCAGCTGAGCGGAGCGACACTGGCAGGACAGGTCAACGAAGTGTTGAATGGAATAGGGAGGCGCGGGTTCTTCTGTCGCAGGGAAAGAATCGGCGAGGGACAGCACGGTCGCTGCGGCATCAGAGGGGGAAACTCCCGAATGAACAAGATCAACCATTTTGGCCAGACGCGCGATGTCAGCGGGGCGATAGCGGCGGTGAGATCCGGCGCGTCGTTCGTCTGGTCCTAAACCGTAGCGACGCTCCCAGGTGCGCAAGGTCGAAGGGGAAATCCCCAATCGCATCGACACTGCGGTCACAGTCAAGGGCGCTTCGACGGCTGGTGCTGCCGTCTGAAGATGCGTCCTCGGCATCGCGTCCCTCCTGGCGTATATCGGTTGTGCTTGTGTGATGCTGGAGCTGAATCGGGAAAGTCTTCCCGCTTGTTCTTCCTGTGTGATTGTTACGCCTTGCAGGCAGATTTGCCACTTGAAGAGGCAGGAGCTTCTTCACGAGGACGCTTCATTGTGCATATTTTCTTGTTCACGATTGCTGCGCAGAGTTTTCGCTTATATTCTCAGCTTCTTCCCAGGTTGGGTGTCAGTCCTGGGAATTTCCTAGGAATATGTGAATGACTCTTGAACAACTTACGCACAATAAACTAGGCTGAATGAGGTTGCGCGGGGAGATTCCCCGCAAGCGTCCACTGAAAGCGAGGTGCCCAATGACCGACATCGCCAAACTCCCCGGCCCGATGATGGAGGCATGGGATTGGCAGTACGACGGAGCCTGCCGCGACCTCGACACTGAACTCTTCTTTCACCCCGAAGGTGAACGCGGCTCAACCCGCCGCCGCAGGGCAGCGAATGCGAAAGCCATCTGCGCCGAGTGTCCCGTCATTAACCAGTGCCGCCAATATGCTCTCGCAGCGCAAGAGCCTTACGGGATCTGGGGCGGAATGACCGAGGAGGAACGCCGCGAAGAGATCCGTTCAAACCCCAGGAGCCGCAAGGCGTCCTAAAACTCTCCTCGACAAGGCGGGAGCGCTTCACTAGCGCCCCCGCCCTTTCCATGACAGATGTACGAAAATCCCCTGTATGTACGGAGAAACCCCTAGTGACCACAACCTCAAAGCCTGTGCGCCGTTCACGATCCCCACTCGTCGCTCTGCTCCTTCTCATTATCGCGGCGCTCGTTCTCACTCTCGGCGTTCTCATCGCTGATCGCCACAGACTGACCACTCAGATCGACAAAGCACAATCCACCTCCGGCACTTCTTCCACTGAAGCCACCGGAAACAGCGATAAGGGCCACTCCCCCGCCGCTGCGGATACTCTCGCGATCCCCTCAGCGACAGAGCAGGACCAGCTCGACATTATTCGCGCTCAGGCGACACGCGACCCGCAGGATCCTCAGGCCCGAGGAAAAGCTGATGCTCCCGTCGTCATGGTCCTTTACTCCGACTTCGCCTGCCCCTACTGCACGCTTTTCGCTAAGAATGTTGAGCCGGGACTGTCCGATCTCATCGAGGATGGCACTTTGCGTATTGAATGGCGCGACCTCGCCCAGATCACCGAGACTTCACCACTGGCCGCCCAAGCAGGACGCGCAGCGGCAGCTCAAGGTAAGTTCTGGGAGTTCCACGATGCCGTTTACGCTGCAGCAGGTGAAGGCGATCACCCTGAGTACACGCAGGAGAATCTTCTCGAATTCGCGCGTACAGCCGGTGTCCCTGATCTTGACGCCTTCACAGCAACGATGAATGCGCCAGAGACGAAGAACGCTGTCGAAGCCGCGAAATCCAAAGCCTATTCAATCGGTATTCAAGGCACCCCTTTCCTTTTCATCGGCGACGCTTTCGTGTCGGGATACCGTGAACTCGACGTTATCCGTGCAACAGTCCTCGCCCAAGCAGAAGCAGCGAAGTGAACGGACTGAGCCCGATTGCGGCCCTCGTTGGCGGGATGCTCACCATTCTTGCGCCCTGCTCGGTGATGGTACTTCCCGCTTTCTTCTCCTACGCTTTCCAATCGAAACGCGCTCTCCTGAGCCGAACGGCCCTTTTTTGGGTAGGTCTTCTTCTCGCCCTCGTTCCTTTGGGTGCGGCGTTTGGGGCAAGCGGAGCGTTCCTCAGTGAGCATCTCGGTCTTTTCGCGCGCATCGCCGCAGTCCTCGTCATTCTTCTTGGGATCTGCGAAGTGGTGGCGATCGAGCTGCCGCGCCCCCC
>JASBZF010000044.1 GCA_029983625.1 Pauljensenia sp.
CCCCACCCGCTGTTCTTCCAACGAATCAGCCAGCGAATCAGCCAGCGAGGAAGCTTTCGCCGAGGCGGATCTGTCGAGGTAGAAGACCCGTGTTGTGATCGACATCCTTGACGGAAACGCGCTTGCGGAACACCCAGTACGACCAGGCCGTGTAGGCCAGAACCACCGGAACGAAGCAGAGCGCCACAATCGTCATCACAGTCAAAGTCGGTTGAGACGAGGAGGCTTGCGCGATGGTGAGCGAGTAAGCCGGATCAATCGACGACTTCATGACATTCGGAGCCATCGCCGCGAAGATCCAGGAGACCGTAGCGGCAATCGCAAGGATGGAGAACACGAAGGACAGACCTTCACGTCGCAGCGCCTTCTGAGACAGAGCCGCCGACGCAATAATCGCCAGAGCGGCAACGAGAAGCGGAATCCAGGCGAGGATATTCGTCGTGTAGGCGAACTGACCCCACAGGAGGAAGCTTGCAGCAAGAAGGGTCGCGAGGATCGTGAGCGGAGCGGCAAGGCCGTTGGCGCGCTCGCGAACTTCACCTTCGGTTTTCAGGGCAAGGAACTGTGCGCCGTGCGCGAGGCACACCGCAAGAACCGTCAGACCACCGAGGATCGTGTACGGAGTGAGGAGGGAGAAGAAACCGCCGGTGAGCTGATGGGCGGCCACGTTGAGGGAGCCTTCCACCATATCGGGAGCGATGACCTGACCTGCCGTGTCCACGACCTCGATCTTCATCCCCTGAATGAGGTTCGCGAATGCGACACCGAGGAGAACCGGGACGAGCCACGCGCAGACCGAGTGGAGGATATCCCAGGTGTTGCGCCATTTCTCGGTCGCGATCTTTGAACGCCATTCAAAAGCGGAGATGCGGATGATGAGTGCGAAAAGAACAAGGAAGAGGGCAAGGTACATGCCTGAGAACATCGTGGCGTACCACTCGGGGAACGCCGCGAAGGTGGCGCCACCTGCGGTGAGGAGCCATACTTCGTTGCCATCCCAGTGCGGACCGATAGTGCGCACAGTCTGTGTGCGTTCTTCATCGTTCTTCGCGACGATTTTGAGCAGGGCGCCGACACCGAAGTCAAAACCTTCGGTGACGAGGTAGACCGTCCACAGGACGGCGATGAGAACAAACCAGAGGATCGACAATGTCATTGGGAGTCTCCTAGTTCTCAGTAGCCGAAGGCGAGGGCGCCAGCAGTGCCGGAGTCCTCCTTGGCTGACGCGGAGTGGATACCCTCTTGCGCGTAGCGCTTGAGGAGGAGGAACCAGATGACGCCGAGGATGGCGTACAGCAGGGTAAAGCCGATCAACGTCACGAGGATCTGCGCTGCCGGTACCGTCGTTGAGATACCCGCATCAGTCATGAGGAGCACCGAGCCGACGGGGTCGCCCGATTCGAGGCCCTGAAGGTTGGGAACAACGACCCAGGGCTGACGGCCAATTTCGGTGAAGATCCACCCGAAGGTCCCAGCAATGAAGGGGAGGGGCAGGTTAATCAGAGCGAAAATACCGAGCGCTTTCGAGTCGGAGACCGCTCCCTTACGTGTGGCCCACAGGCCCCACGCGGCAAGGAGGAAAGCGACCATACCCAGGGCGATCATGAATCGGAAGGACCAGAAGGTCACCATCTGGGGGGGACGGAAATCGTACTGGGCGGCATCGCCGTATGTGGCCGTGAAGTCGGCATTGGAGTTGAGGAGGTCAACCATGCGCTTTTGGATGTCAGCGACACCTTGAACTTCGGCGCTGAAGGAGTCGTGCGACATGAAGGAGGCAACTCCGGGTACTTCAATGAACTTCGTGGGCTGCGTGCCTTCATCCCCGAGGGGGCAGGAGCCGAACTGGGCGACGGTGAAAGCTGCGCCTTTGGTATCGACGCAGATACCTTCAGCGGCAGCCATTTTCATGGGCTGCAGCCTGACGAGTTCCTGGCCTTGGAAGTGGCCGGTGACGACGGTGCCGAGTCCGCCGACGAGGAGGACAACGAGGCCGAAGCGGGCGATCGGGCGCCAGATGTTCTTCGCTTGCTCGCTGCCTTCGGTGGTGCCGGAACGCTGTGCGCGCACCATCCACCACAGGGCAATACCGGCGACGAATGTGCCTGCAACCAGCCACGAGGAGGTGATGACGTGCGTGTATTCCCATACGAGGGCCGGGTTGGTGACGACGGCCAGGAAGCCTGCGGCTCCGTCGAGTTCTGCTCGGCCTGTTTCAGGGTTGAATACTGCTCCAACGGGGTGCTGCATCCAGGAGTTAGCTCCGAGGATCCAGAGGGCGGAAATTGCGGTGCCGATGGCGGTGAGCCAAATCGTCGCAAGGTGCATTCCCTTGGAGAGGCGTCCCCAGCCAAAGATCCACAGTCCAAGGAAGGTGGACTCAAGGAAGAAGGCGAGGAGAGCTTCGACGGCGAGAGGTGCGCCGAAGATGTCACCGACAAAGCGGGAGTATTCGGACCAGTTCATACCGAACTGGAACTCCTGCACAATGCCGGTAGCGATGCCGAGGGCAAAGTTAATGATGAGAAGTTTGCCGAAGAAACGGGTGGCTTGGAGCCAATGCTCGTGGCCGGTTTTGTGCCACGCGGTCTGCATGATGGCGACCAGCAGCGAAAGGCCGATGGTCAATGGGACGAGAATAAAGTGGTAGACGGTTGTGATACCGAACTGCCATCGTCCGATCATGACAGAGTCGAGCGCTGCCTGCGCGAAGGTCATGAGTGCTCGCCTTCCCTCAGAAGTGGTTGATGGTGGATCGCGTTCTGACCGTGGTCATAGGACCATTGTCATATGCTTATCCTTCAGATTAGCGACCTTGCGCGCGCTTTTGGGATACGAGACGTATTTTCTGGCGTTTTATGACACAGCTCAGCATTCCGCCATGAAATCGAGCTGTCTCCTCTGCCTTTCTGAGGGCGTTTCAGAATACGAACCTGTGATCGGTGCCGCCTCAACCACTTCTCGACCATGTGCGACAATGGAGGAATCGGACGCCGTAAGCGCACCCTTACGGCGAGTACGATGTCGAGGACGCCTTTTGGTGCCGACATCGGCTCCGCAAAGATAAGCGGACCGTAAGGCTTTCCGCCCCTCGCGGGCGAGTATGAGGAAGCGGCCCGGTGCGGGACCGTCACCGGATTATTGGAGAATCGTGACCACTGAGACCACGCAGTCGGCCCCTGAGACCCCCGCAGCTTCGCTGCTTTTCCAGGCACCGACCTTCCACGCCCCCGTTTTTCAGGCAGCACGACCCGCTTCGCCCTCGGAAACTGCACGTGAATCTGCGCGCGAAGACGAGCCTTTGAAACCTAAGCGTGCGCGTCGCAAAACAAAGGACAACGCACTCGCTCATTCTTCTGACTCTCTTCCTCAGGACACGCCAGAGGCAGAGCCTGCAAAACGCAAGCGACGCACACGCAAAACCGTTGAAGTGAAGGAAGATTCGCAGCTTCAAGGCACCGGTGAAGAAACAGGCGCGCCTGGTGAATCCGTAGACACTCGTGAAGCCGAGCAGACTGAAAACATCGAAGCTGACAACGAAGAATCTGTGTCCACTCGGCGTCGTCGCCGCCGTCGAACTCGCTCCTCATTAAGCGAGGACGAAGCTGATCTTGCCGATCAGGTAACGGCGCTGAAAGGATCGACGCGCCTTGAAGCAAAAAAGCAGCGTCGCAAGGAAGGGCGCCGAGAGGGGCGTCGCCGTCACGGCATCACCGAATCAGAGTTCCTTGCCCGTCGTGAGTCCGTTAAACGAGAGATGATCATTCGCGATCACAATGGTCTTGACCAGATCGCGATCCTCGAAGACGGTCTGCTTGTGGAACATTACGTGGCGCGTCGCACCCTTAAGTCAATGGTGGGCAACATCTACTTAGGTCGCGTCCAAAATGTCCTGCCGTCGATGGAAGCTGCTTTCGTTGACATTGGCCGAGGGCGCAACGCTGTTTTATACGCGGGTGAAGTGAACTGGGATGCGGTGGGGCTTGAAGGCAAACCGCGTCGCATTGAAGCGGCCCTTAAATCCGGCGACCCCGTCCTCGTCCAGGTCACGAAAGACCCCATCGGGCATAAGGGTGCGCGCCTGACCAGTCAGATCACCTTGGCCGGTCGTTACCTCGTCCTCATTCCGAACGGCTCGATGATGGGGATTTCCCGCAAACTTCCCGAGCGTGAACGCACACGCCTGAAGAAGATCCTCAAGACCGTTGTGCCAGAGGGTTCCGGTGTCATTGTGCGTACCGCTGCCGAAGGAGCTACCGAAGAGCAGATTCGTGATGATGTGGCACGTCTGAGGAAACAGTGGGCCGATATTGAAGCGAAACAGACGCGCACGAAGTCCGCTCCGGTCCTCCTGCAAGGTGAACCAGAACTCGCTGTGCGTGTGGTTCGCGATATTTTCAATGAGGACTTTTCCACGCTCACCATCGAAGGACGCGAGACTTTCCACACGGTGAAGCAGTACGTTGATGAACTGTCGCCCGAACTGTCTGATCGCGTCGAACAGTGGGTGGGCACAGAAAGTGTTTTTGGCGTACACCGGATCGACGAGCAGCTCGCAAAAGGGATGGATCGGAAGGTCTGGCTTCCCAGCGGCGGTACGCTCATCATTGACCGTACCGAAGCGATGACCGTCATTGACGTGAACACGGGTAAATACATCGGTACGGGTGGCACGCTTGAAGAGACCGTCACGAAGAACAACCTGGAAGCCGCTGAGGAAATTGTGCGCCAACTGCGTCTGCGTGACATCGGCGGAATCATCATCGTGGACTTCGTGGACATGGTTTTGGAATCGAACCGCGATCTTGTGTTGCGGCGGCTCGTGGAGTGTCTTGGACGAGATCGGACGCGCCATCAGGTCACAGAAATTACCTCGCTCGGCTTAGTGCAGATGACGCGCAAGCGGGTCGGTGAAGGGTTGGTTGAGGCATTCTCAACACCGTGCGAGACCTGCGAAGGTCGCGGCTTCATTCTTCACGATCATCCCGTGGAAGCTTCGGGTGCGCATGACCACAGCGGCGGTGTTTCTGCGCAGCCCAAGCGGAAGAAGCACGCGGAAACCCGTCGTCTTGACGACGATGCGGAGCATGAGAAAGCGAAACGGGCTCTTTCCGCTATTGCAGCGGCAACTTTAAAAACCGAGGAAGGTGCCGAAGAATCAAGCACGCAGGGTACGTCGCGTCCTGAATCTGAGGCTTCACAGGACCTGGGTGAACAGGACGTCAGGTCCGTACAAGAAGATGTTCAGGCCCGCCCTCGGAAAGAAAAAGCTGCACAGGAAGAAGACGATCGTGTCGCCTCTGGCAGAGTTTCAGATGGCTCACTTGAAAGCGACAACTCACCTGAGGGAATCGGCGCAGCTGAGGAAGGCCGCTCGCTCGCAGAAGCTCCGAAGAAACGTCGTCGCCGCGCGGTCACCACTGAGTCGATGGAACCCAAAGCGGCGCCGCCCGTTGCGCATATTGTTCTGCCGGAAAAGAAGAGTGAGCGAGTGAAGGATGCTCCGCTTCGTTCTACCGCACACATCGACTTGCCTGAGGTGCAGGCTGCGACAAAGGAAACGCCGAAGCGTCGTCGCAGGGTGGTGTCGACCGGGATTATTGATGCGGGTTGATCGCGAGGTGTGGAATCGCACAGCTCAATGGGCATGATCTACGCTCTTTCGGCTTGCTCAGACAAGGCGCAATCAGCTAAATTAATTCGTCGGCGCACCAAGCGCCAGCAGGAATCTGATTCTTCGCCCAAGATATCCGGCGGATCGCTTCCTGTTCCGTTTTCGAGAAGAGATGAGCTCCAACGTGGTCTACGCGATCGTCAAGGCTGGCGGCCGACAGGAAAAGGTGTCCGTCGGTGACGTCGTCGTCGTCGACAAGCTTGCCGAGGAAATCGGCTCCAGCATCGAACTTCAGCCTCTGATGCTGGTCGATGGCGATGCCATCACCGTTGACGCTGCCAAGCTGGACAAGGTCACCGTTAAGGCTGAGGTTGTTGACTCCGCCAAGGGGCCGAAGATCTCGATCATCAAGTACAAGAACAAGTCGGGCTACCGCAAGCGCCAGGGCCACCGTCAGAAGATGTCGGTTGTCAAGATCACCGAGATCGCCTGACCTGAGAATCAATTCGAGCAGAAAGTAGTTTCTGATGGCACATAAGAAGGGCCTCGGCTCCTCCCGCAACGGCCGCGACTCGAACGCTCAGCGCCTCGGAGTGAAGCGCTACGGCGGTCAGCTTGTGAACGCCGGTGAAATCCTCGTCCGCCAGCGCGGTACCCACTTCCACCCCGGTGAGGGCGTGGGACGCGGCAAGGACGACACCCTGTTCGCGCTTCGCGCAGGCACGGTCGAGTTTGGCGTCAGGCGTGACCGTAAGGTCGTGAACGTTGTTGAGCCGGTCTCAGCCTGAGACCGACCGCTCATGAAGGGGGGGCGGGCACACTGCCGGACGCCTTTTTCACACACAATGAGCTGCTAAAGCCGCAGACAATACGCACATCGCAATGCGCGCCGCTTCATGAAAACACACCTTGTCCTCGGCACCGCACATCCCCTTTTTAATCGAAGATTTCAGGAGACAACATGGCAGACTTCGTCGATCGCGTGACGATTCACGCCGCCGGAGGAAAAGGGGGAAATGGTGTTGCCTCCATTAAGCGTGAAAAGTTCAAACCACTCGCCGGTCCTGATGGCGGAGACGGTGGCAACGGCGGTTCGGTGATCCTTGAAGTCGATGCTCAGACAACGACGCTACTGACCTACCATCGTTCACCGCACCAGCGTGCCCAATCAGGCACTGCCGGTATGGGTGACTTCCGCCAAGGGAAAAACGGTCAAGATATCGTCCTGCCTGTTCCCGATGGCACTGTCGTGAAATCCACCTCGGGTGAGCTTCTTGCTGATCTGACAGGTGAAGGGACACGTTTTGTCGTGGCCGAAGGAGGAAAAGGCGGGCTGGGCAATGCGGCTCTGGCCTCCAAAGCGCGCAAAGCCCCCGGTTTTGCACTCCTGGGCGAACCCGGTGAAGAACGCGATGTCGTCCTCGAACTGAAATCAATCGCAGATGTTGCGCTCGTAGGTTTCCCTTCGGCAGGTAAATCCTCACTGATCGCAGCGATGTCCGCTGCACGCCCAAAGATCGCTGACTATCCTTTCACCACTCTGATCCCTCATCTTGGTGTGGTTCAGGCCGGACAAACCCGCTACACGATGGCCGATGTCCCCGGATTGATTCCGGGTGCTTCGGCGGGGAAAGGGCTGGGCCTGGACTTCCTGCGCCATATCGAACGCTGCGGTGTCGTTGTTCATGTTCTTGACACTGCGACCTACGAATCAGAACGCGACCCGGTAGCGGATCTGAAAACCATCGAAGCGGAACTAGCAGCCTATCAAAGCGACCTCGGTAAAATTGAAGGCTACGTGCCGCTGATGGAACGCCCTCGCGTGATCGTCCTCAATAAAGTTGACGTCCCCGACGGGCGCGACCTTGCTGAGATCACGCGCCCGGATTTGGAGACATTCGGCTGGCCAATCTATGAAGTGTCAGCGGTGACGCATGAGGGTTTGAAAGAACTGTCCTTCGCGCTTGCGCGGCTCGTCCTCGAACACCGCGCAAGCCTACCTGAACGTGAAACAGCTCGTCCGATTATCCGCCCGAAGGCCGTGGGATCTCGTGAGGCCATCACAGTCTGTCAGGCTCATAAGGACGGCGAAGAGGTATTCCAGGTCCGCGGTCACAAGCCAGAACGCTGGGTGCTGCAGACCGACTTCACCAACGATGAAGCCATCGGTTATTTAGCTGATCGTCTTGCTGCCGCCGGAGTTGAGGACGCTCTCATCAAAGCGGGAGCGCTTGCCGGTGACACGGTTGTGATTGGTGATCTGGACAGCGGTATCGTTTTCGACTTTGAACCGACACTGACAACTGGGCCGGAACTTCTGGGCCAGCGTGGGACAGATCTGCGTCTCGATCAGTCCAGTCGCCCGACGCGCAAAGAAAAACGCGAGGTCTACCATCAGGTGATGGATGCAAAAGCTGCGGCCCGCGAAGAGCTGTGGACCGAACGTCGTCAGGGAATATGGACAGATCCCGATGACCTCTCAAGGAGCGGGAAGTGAGCGATTCGGATCGCGCTGGCCTGGACCGGGCAGGCCGGATCGTCATCAAAATCGGCTCGTCATCACTGACCAGGGATGATGGGGGACTGGATCTTAATCGAATCGATGCGGTAGCACGTCTGGTTGCGAAGTGGCGAATCGAGGGGAAACAGACACTGATCGTCTCTTCTGGCGCGGTAGCCGCAGGGCTTGATCCTCTGGGGTTTTCCTCTCGTCCACGTGACTTGGCAAGTGTTCAAGCGACTGCCGCAATGGGGCAGGGACTGCTTGTAGCACGCTGGACTTCCGCCTTCCAGGCTCACCATCTTGATGTCGCACAGCTCCTGTTAACGACCGAGGACGTCATGCGACGCGAGCATTACACGAATGTGCGGGCGTGCCTCGATAGGCTTCTCGGTCTGGGAGTTGTCCCGATTATCAATGAAAACGATGCGGTGACGACACGTGAACTGCGCTTCGGTGACAATGATCGTCTTGCCGCTTACGTGGCGCAGATGGTGGCCGCTGACGCTCTGGTGTTACTGACCGATGTGGATGGCCTGTATTCGGCGCCCCCGCATCATCTAGGAGCGCATCTTATCGACGAAGTCCGTTCAACTGACGAACTTCATGCGGTACTTGTCACGGGTGCGGGATCAAAAATCGGTTCGGGCGGAATGGTGACGAAAGTCCAGGCCGCGACGATGGCCGCTTCATCGGGAATCGCCGTGGTGCTCACCAGCGCTGATCGTCTCGCACAGGTGCTTGCGGGTGAAAAAGTGGGAACCTGGTTTGCACCCTCTGAGGTGCGTCCAGCATCGAGGCGCTTGTGGATTGCTCACGCGGCTCCTTCCCGAGGTGAAATCCTTGTGGACGAGGGCGCGGCCCTCGCGATTACACGTGGGAAGAAATCTTTGCTTGCTGCGGGTGTCACGAGTGTGCTTGGACACTTTGACTGCGGTGATGTTGTGGATATTGCAGGGCCGACGGGACTGGTCGCACGAGGTATCGTGTCCTACGATTCGGATACGGTCGCTGAGATGGCAGGTTTGACCGCTGAGGATCTGCGGCTAGCGGGCTGGGTGCATCCTAAACCGCTTGTGCATCGTGATGATCTCGCTCCGCTGCTTTGAGATGTGATCGCCTGTCCTGAATCCACTCGCTCCGCCCTCGTATGTCATGATGGCGTAATGGCAGATATTCCCGATATCTCTGAACGCACGCGGGCCGCACGTCAGGCCGCACGTGTTCTCGCTCGTGCGCAGACTGAAAAGAAAAATGCCGCGCTCGAAGCGATTGCTGTGGCGCTCCTTGGAGGCACAGAAAAGATCCTGAGTGCGAATGCGCGCGACCTAGAACGAGCACACAGCGAGGGGATGTCTGCCGGGCTTGTGGATCGTCTTCGCCTGAGTGACGAAAGAATTGCCGCGATTGTTCGCGCTGTGCGCGAAGTGAAGGCACTACCGGATCCGGTCGGTGAGGTGATATGCGGCAGGACGAATGCTCTTGGTGTGCGTATCACTCAGGTGCGCGTTCCACTGGGTGTCCTGGGGATGATTTACGAGGCGCGGCCAAATGTTACGGTCGATGCTACGGTCTTGGCGTTGAAATCAGGTAATGCCGTGATTTTACGCGGCGGAAGCGCAGCTCAAGAAACGAATCGGGCAATAATCGCGCTGATGCGCGGCGCACTCTCGTGTGTGGATCTTCCCGCAGATCTTGTGCAGAGTGTGGATGATCTGGGTCGTTCTGGAGCGAGGGCGATGATGCGTGCGCGCGGCGGTATCGATGTCCTGATCCCCAGAGGTGGTGCGGGACTGATCTCTGCCGTGGTCCATAATTCCATTGTTCCCGTGATTGAAACCGGTACGGGTAATTGTCACGTGTATGTGGATTCGGGTGCTGACTTAGAATCTGCTGAACAGATCGTGATGAACTCTAAAACGCAGCGTGTTGGTGTCTGTAACGCCGCAGAGACGCTGCTTGTTCACCGTGATGAAGCAGAAAGTTTCCTCCCCAAGGTTCTGGCCCGTCTGACGAGTGTGGGCGTAATCGTACATTTGGATGAGAAAAGTGAGGCGATTGCCCGGAAGAGCCCTCAGGTTCATGAGGCAATGATTGAGCCTGCGTGTGAGGAGGACTGGGCGACCGAGTACCTGTCAATGGACCTTGCGGTTAAAGTTGTTGAGTCGATTGATGAGGCAATCGAACATATTCGTACCTATTCTTCAGGGCATACTGAGGCGATTTGTACGCGCTTGCTGGAAAGCGCGCATCGTTTCACAACGGAATTGGACTCAGCGGCAATCGCAATTAACGCTTCAACTCGTTTCACTGATGGCGGTCAGCTTGGCTTGGGTGCAGAAATTGGGATTTCCACGCAGAAACTTCATGCACGCGGCCCGATGGGTTTAGCGGAACTCACCACTTCGACGTGGATCATTGAAGGCGCCGGGACGGTGCGTCCGTGACGGTGCCGAAGAAGAGCCTGACGCAGGATGAGGGCCCAGCGACTGCGGCTGTCCCCAGTTTCCGCGCTCGCCCTCGGCGCTCGGTGGGCATCATGGGCGGTACTTTCGATCCGATCCACCACGGCCATCTGGTTGCAGCTTCTGAAGTGATGGAGGTCTTTCATCTGGATGAGGTGATTTTCGTGCCGACGGCGATGCAGCCTTTCAAGGAAGGGCGGCGCGTCACTTCGGCGGAACACCGTTACCTGATGACGGTTGTGGCTACGGCTTCAAATCCGCGTTTCACTGTTTCGCGCGTTGATATCGACAGGGGCGGAACGACGTACACGATTGACACTTTGACGGATTTGAGGCGGGAGTATCCAGAAGATACGGACTTTTATTTCATTACGGGTGCGGATGCTTTGACTCAGATTGTCCAGTGGAAAGATGCGAATCGGCTTTTTGAACTGGCGCATTTTATTGGGGTGACTCGTCCCGGTCATCAGCTTGATGCTTCGGGTTTGCCGAGTGCTGCGGTGTCTCTCGTTGAGGTGCCCGCAATGGCGATTTCCTCAACGGATTGTCGCAGGCGCGTGGGGGCGGGACAGCCGGTGTGGTATCTCGTCCCTGATGGGGTTGTTCAATACATCAATAAGTATGATCTCTATCAGGATATGGACTGATTGGCTGAGCTGAGGAGGAATCGCTGCGTGGCGGTGTTGACGAGCGATCTGGTGGATGTTGCGGTGAAAGCGGCCTTTGATAAGTTGGCGCATAAACCGGTGCTCGTGAATGTGGCGGACAGGCTTGCGATTGCGGAAACTTTTCTCATTGTGTCCGGCTCGTCTGAAACTCAGGTGCGTGCGATTGGGGAGGAGATCCTTGACCGCGTATCCCAGGAGTGTGGTGTTGAGCCGAGTCATGTTGAGGGGCGTAGCGGCAAACGTTGGATTCTCCTTGATTACGGGGAACTCGTCGTCCATGTGCTCCTGGAGGAGGAGCGTGATTTTTATCGTTTGGAAACTCTGTGGTCAGATGGGCAGATCGTCACTGTGAGCGACCCGGCTGACGAGAAGATGAAGGCATGAGTGGTACACCTCAGGGGGTGCGCGGCGCTTCGAGGATTGTTTTTCTTCGGCATGGGCAGACAGACTTTAATGTGCAGCGTCGCGTTCAAGGAATTGTCGATCATCCTTTGAACGATCATGGGCGTATGCAGGCACGCAGGGCGAGCGAAGTGTTGGTGAAGCGTATCGTCACGCCGAGTGCGCAGGTGGGGATGAATGTGGGTTCTGCTGCTTTCGGTGGTGTGCGGATTATTTCTTCTCCTTTGTCGAGGGCGCATGAGACTGCGCGGATTCTGGCGTCTGTTTTTCAGGCCGAGGGCGTGGACACTGGGGAACTGAAGTGTGATGAGCGTCTTATTGAACGCTGTTATGGGCTTTTTGAAGGTCTGACACTGGATGAGGCGAAGGCGCGTTATACAACTGAGGTTGCTCAGTGGCGTGCAACGGGGGAGTGTGAGTGTGCTGGTGTGGAAGCTTCGGATCGTGTGGGGATCCGAATGAGGGCTGCGGCTCTTGAGGCTGCTGCTGTGGCCCCGGAAGATTCGACACTCGTGGTGGTCTCACATGGTGCGGCGATTGCGCGTGGGCTTGTGACTTTCATGGGGTTGAATCCGCTGAGCTTCGATGCTGTGCGGGGTGTGGATAACTGTCATTGGTCGGAACTGGTGTGTGTGGGCGGTGGAGGTACGGGTGCTTCGGGGGCGCCCGCATGGCGTTTGACTGCGCATAACATCGGATACC
The DNA here is from genome assembly GCA_029983625.1 of Pauljensenia sp. Lineage (GTDB taxonomy): Bacteria > Actinomycetota > Actinomycetes > Actinomycetales > Actinomycetaceae > Pauljensenia. Next base: position 12,352 of record JASBZF010000044.1, read on the forward strand.
GTGAGGATGTGTGCGGCGCCTGAGGCGCGCGGATGTGCCTTGGTGGGTGCTGGTTGGGTGCGTGGGTGTTGGGTGGTTGCTGGCTATGTGTGGTCACCAGCACAGGCTGTCAATTTTACGAATTGACTTGCTGTTCGCTACGATAAACAGGTCGCCGCATCGGGGACAATAAATGAAGATGGGGCTATGGCGCAGTTGGTAGCGCGCTTCCATGGCATGGAAGAGGTCAGGGGTTCGAATCCCCTTAGCTCCACCATTAGGACTACCTTTGTGATACAAATGCACGAAGGTAGTCCTTTTTCATTTCCAGCGTCTCACCCCACAACGAAGCTCTGAAATACCTGGTCAGAGCAACACGTCATGTCGTATAACCCGACAAAGCCCTGGAATGAACTCCTGTCACCAGGGTCATTCCAGGGCATATTTCCCCTGACTAAGAGAAGCAGTGACACAGAAGGTCTACCTCAGCGTGGGCACTGTGGGCGTGCAGGTTCCGTGTGTGGCTGGAGTGCTGCGGCATGGTCGGCAGCGATTGATGACCGACTCTGGAGCGGGTGCTTTGTCTGGTCTCGCGGTTCAGGGCGGGTGGACTATTCGGCGGGTTGGATCTCGCTCTCGGTGACCCACTTGTGGTTGGTCATCGTCATCCCGTCGACGGTGAGATCAACCATGTAGACCGTCTCCTCGGTGGAGTAATCGATGGTGGCGGTCGCGCCCTGCATTCCCAGCATGTGCTCGGCGTTCAGGACCACCTTGGTGCCGCCGGGGAGCGGTGCCTCGCCCGGGTCGACGAACTCCTCGTGCACGACCCACCGGTGATCGGTGACCGGCTCACCACCGTCAGTCGGGGTGTAGCTGACCGAGTAGGTGGTGGTGTCGAAGGCCCCGGAAATGGTGGCGGTAGCCCCGTCCATGCCGGGCATGTGGTCAGCGATGAGGATGACCTCGGTGCCCACCGGGTACGTGGGATCCTCGGCCTCTTCAATGCCTGCCGGCGGTGCCCCGCCGTCGACAGGGTGGTCGTGCCCGCCGTGCTCTTCGTCGGCAGTGGTGGTGGCTTCCTGGTGGGTCTCGTTGGACTCTGCGGTTGCCGTCGTGGTGCTGGTGGTGTCGCTGCAGGCGGTCAGCGCCAGGGTGGAGGTCAGTACCAAGGTAGCGAGGGTAATGCTGCGTTTCATGAGCGTTCCTTTCACAGGTGGTGTGAGTTAGGGGTCGAGAGACAAGGTCAGTCAGTAACGGTTACGGGGGATATCGACCCACTGTGTTCCTCCTTCGACTCGGTCGGAGCCAGGTGAGCCGGCTCCAGATCAATGCGGCGCAACAGCTGGGCGTTCAGGGCCACCACGATGGTCGAGGCAGACATCAAG
>JASBZF010000045.1 GCA_029983625.1 Pauljensenia sp.
ATAGGGGGGTGAACAATAAAGACACGCCGAGAACGAGGGCGGTGCTGAATTGAGCGAAAGCGGTACGCCGCATTGGTGCTCCTGTTTCACTTGGGTCGCCTGAGGCAGATTTATGCAAAATAGCACGAACTGCTTTGATTGGGTAGATGTTTTTTCTCTTCTCTCACCCTTACTTTCTTCGATGCCTCAGCCTCAGGTAGGGTTCCCGCTATCTGCGCTCGACTGTGTAAAGGTGAGGACAGCATGGTTCAGGAAAAGCCGTCACAACTGACATCCCCTTGCCGTATTTCAATCGCTTTGTGTACCTATCGGGGAGAAGATTTCATCGCCGATCAAATCGCGTCGATCCTCAATCAAACTCTCCCCGTCCATGAGATCGTCCTCGGAGATGATTCCCCAGATGAAGGCACGATCCGCATTGTGGAATCCATGCTCGCTGACAGCGCGATCGATCTGGTGATTCGACCTCACCGCAAAGCCCTAGGGGTCAAAGACAACTTCTCAGATGCAATCAGCTCAACGACCGGTGATGTGATTTTCCTGTGCGATCAAGACGATGTGTGGGCACCCAACAAAGTGGAGCGCATTCTTCCGCATCTCACCGAGGTTGAACTGGTACATACGGACGCTGAACTGATCGATTCTGAAGGACTCCCCTTAGACACAACACTTCTTCGTGAACTTCGCGTGCGCGCATGGGAAAAGAAAAACCTCGAAAACGGTGACGCACTTGCCGTACTTTTGAAAAGGAACCTCGTGACCGGTGCGACGACGGCAGTCAGAGGAGACTTTGCCCGAGCAGCAATGCCGGTCCCTGACGGGTGGATCCATGACGAATGGCTCGCCATGCTCGCCGCCCTCGATCACTCATTGCGTCTCCTACCGGAAACTCTGACCTACTATCGTCGTCACGCGAATAACCAGATCGGCGCTCAACGAGAATCGCTGCTCCACCGAGGTCTGCGGTTGCTTGCCGCCGACCCGGATGATGACCAACGCAGACTCATCCGAGCGCTCAGCGCCGCTGAGTTCGTGACACGCACACAGCGGGGGAGCGGGCACGACCGGGCCCGCATTGCCGAATTAGCACACCATCAACGTGTACGCTCGCTCATGCCGACCGGACGATTACTCCGCACCCCCCCCATTCTCAAAGAAGGGGTGAGTGGCCGCTACTTCAGATGTTCCAGGGGCTTGCTCACCCTGTGTCGTGACATCCTCCAGGTCAAAGAATCAGGGGCTGCGTGTACACACACACCCGAGGAACGCTGAGTTCGCATGGACTGCGGCATAATGGGATAAAAGACCAATCATCGTGAGGAGTCGTCGTGAAGGTTGTGGTCACAGGTGGTGCCGGGTTCATCGGCGCAAATTTTGTCCATACGCTGCTTGAGGATCACGAAAACCTTGACGTGATCGTCCTCGATAAGTTCACCTATGCGGGCAATCGAGGCTCCCTCGAAGATGTCACGCCCGAGCAGGCGACTCGTTTGAGCATTGTCGAAGGCGATATCGCAGATGCAGACCTTGTTGATGCGGTTGTTGCCACAGCGGATGCGGTCGTTCACTTTGCTGCAGAGTCACACAATGACAATTCACTGCTCGATCCTTCGCCCTTCATCCGTTCCAATCTCGTGGGCACCTTCACTCTTTTAGAGGCGGTGCGTCGCCACAAGGTGCGTTTCCATCACGTCTCCACCGATGAGGTCTACGGCGATCTCGCCCTCGACGATCCTGCGAAGTTCACCCCGACCACCCCCTACAATCCTTCTTCGCCCTACTCGGCATCAAAAGCGGGCTCTGACATGCTTGTGCGCGCCTGGGTGCGTTCTTTTGGTGTGGAAGCCACAATCTCAAACTGCTCGAACAACTACGGCCCCTACCAGCACATTGAAAAGTTCATCCCGCGCATGGTGACGAACCGTCTGCGCGGTGTCCGTCCTCGCCTGTACGGGGATGGCCTTAACGTGCGCGACTGGATTCACGTGCGTGACCACAACACCGCAGTGTGGGAGATCCTGCAGCGAGGCCGTATCGGAGAGACCTACCTCATCGGTGCCGACGGAGAAACCAACAACCGCCAGGTCGTTGAGCTTCTGAACGAGCTTATGGGCTTTGCCGCAGATGATTTCGATCACGTCGCAGACCGTCCCGGTCATGATCTGCGCTACGCAATCGACAACACCAAACTGCGCGAAGAGCTGGGGTGGGAGCCGTTCTTCACAGACTTCCGTTCCGGTCTTGCCGACACGATCGCCTGGTACACCGAACACGAATCCTGGTGGGCACCCCTGAAGGATGAAGTCGAAGCGAAGTACGCAGCTGAGGGTCACTGATCGGTGACCATGCCGCACTCCACCGCAACACAGTCGCCTCCGCGCGTCACCGTCCTGATGGCGACTTTTAACGGTCGGCGGTGGATTGATGCCCAGGTCGATTCGATTCTCGATCAGCGTGATGTTGATGTGCGTCTCGTCATCTCCGATGACGGGTCGCGGGATGGCACACGAGAGCATCTTGTTGAACGTGCCTTAGCTGATCCGAGGATTGAGGTGCTGCCCCCTCGTCAGGGTCTCGCAGGAGTGACGGCGAATTTCCTTCATCTTTTCACGCATCATGTACCGGATGGATCCTTCGTCGCGTTCTCCGATCAGGACGACATCTGGCATACAGACAAACTCATGGCAGAGCTTGTCCCTCTTCTTAGGGACAACGCTCATGTCTGTTCCTCGAATGTGCTTGCCGTCAAACCTGGAGGGACACCTCGTCTCATTCTGAAGTCGCGTCCTCAGCGCAAATGGGATCACATTTTCGAAGCAGCAGGCCCCGGATCAACCTACGTTTTCAGTCCGACAGCTCATGCGCGACTGTGCTCAGTCCTAGGGGAACTGAACTACTCTGAGATTGGCGTACACGACTGGTATCTCTACGCCCTCGCTCGCGCAATCGGTCTGAAGTGGCACATCCTTCCAGAGGCGACCGTGGACTATCGCCAGCACGAAGGGAATGTTCAAGGTGCGAATGCTGGTGCAGCTGCACGCCAGGCGCGCTTGGAGAAACTGAAAAACGGCTTCTACCGGCGACAGTTCCTCCTCACCGCGCGGGCGGTGCAACAGGTCAACACCTATTGCGAAGAAGAGCGTCGTGATCTTGCCCGTCTTGTGACCTTGCTCGAATCCGACTCTGTTCGCTCTCGCCTTGCTTTCTTCATGCGCTGGCCTCAGATTCGCCGCAACCGTATCGAAGGTCTAGAACTCGCCCTCGCGCGCCTTATGGCACTGTGGTGAGCACGCATTACGCTGAGGATTCGCCCTCGAACACCCCTTCACTTTGGGCAATCTGTGCCACTTCTTGAGGGGTGTATATGCGCGAATCTACGAGGACGACGGAACTGCCGTCACGCCACGCCTGGAGGCATTCACCGATCACCGAAGAAGCACCAAAAGAAGCGTGATCCTGCTTGACAATCACCAGGCGCCGCTTCGGTCCGATGGGTGCAGCGGTGGACGCACAGTCCGCAGCCTCGCTCCTTGGAGGGGAATCGGAAGTGCCAGTCATTGAAGCACCGCATAGGCGCGCGATGTCCTCAAGTGTGGGGGCAGATGGTGGGGGAGTGACTTGCACAGTGTCTGCTTGCGTCATCGTCTCTGCGAGAGCATCTAAAACTCCCGCAGGCAAAGGAGAATCCGTCCACGAAAAGGAAAGATAATGTCGCGGCTGGGCAAGAACCCATGCACCCGCGTTCACGGCCCGAAGTGCCGCCTCGTCGATCCTGTCGGTGAGAAGAAGATCCGAAGGGCCGGGCTCTGCCTCATCGTCTAGGGGAGTCCAACCCATTGCGCGCAAAGGAATCCCCCACACGACCTGAGTCCATAGTTCGTGGGAAATACGGAAGGACGCGGGGGTGTGCGTAGGCTCAGTGTGAGTAAAAAGATCAATGCCAAGTTCATTTACGATGAGATTTGCGATCTTGGCAAACCATCGGGCCAGGACTGTGCCGTTCAGTTCGACACGTTCAGCAGAATAGGCGGTCAGCAGGGGAAATGATCGATTCGTGATCTCAGTGATGAAATCTGAAAGGCCGGTCATGTTCGGAAGAATAGTCCCATGCTGCGTGAGCGCGGAGTGCGAAGCTGTACTCATTTACCCCCTTCGGCTTGACTTCAGCGTATGACACGCGTGTAATTCTCATATTGATGCACAACTGATGAGGAGACGGCGCGGTGTGGAACATCCTGGGCGACGGCCCGATCGCATGGTCGGGAAACGATGATGTTGATCTCTTCGCTCTCATTGATGGCCCCCTCGCATGGCAGCAGCGGGCCCTGTGCGCACAAACCGACCCCGAAGCGTTTTTCCCGGAAAAAGGCGGTTCCACTCGCGAAGCCAAAGCGATCTGCCAATCCTGTGCGGTCCGCGCAGAATGCCTTGAATACGCCTTAGCGAATGATGAACGTTTCGGCATCTGGGGCGGCCTGTCTGAACGGGAGCGGCGCCGAATCCGCCGCATGGCGGGCTGAGCCATCTGGTGAAATCCCAGATCTTCGTCTTCATCGTCGCGCGCGATTCTGATTCCGCTTCGCGTGTCCTTCGCGCGTGTTGCGCCCAAACCCTTGCGCCAGATGAAGTTCTGATCCTCGACTGTTCCCCTTCCATTTCCCACACGTCCACACTGACGCAGCTGAACTCAGAATCACTTCCGGTGCGCGTCATCGCCACCCCCGGTGCGCGTAACCTCGGGGACGCGATCAACACTGCGGTGCGCACGCATCATCCTGATCTCCTGTCCGCTCGCTGGTGGTGGATCCTGCATGACGACTCCGAACCCGAAACGACGTGCCTGGAAAAACTGTGGGAGGCTGCCGACCTCGGTCGCACAATCGCAGCAGTAGGTCCTAAGCAACTGGATGCACAGGGCGAGACACTCCTCGAAGTCGGCATCGAAGCGACCTCAAGCGCCCGCCGACTAGAATCCATCCTTCCGGGCGAAATCGACCAAGGACAGTACGATGCCCGCAGTGATGTCCTCGGGGTCGGCACTGCAGGAATGCTGCTTGACCCGAAGGCATGGGACGCAATCGGAGGTTTTGACTCAGCGCTCGGGCCTTTCGGTGACGGCCTTGACTTTTCACGTCGCCTCCACCGTGCGGGTTTCCGTGTCGTCGTGGTGCCCAGCGCAAAAATCCGACACGCCAGAACCTCCCTGACCCCGAATGCTTCTCTTTCCTCCACCGCCGAGGGCGAGAGCGCGCACACTGAGAACACACACACGAAAAACAGCGCGCTCACCAAAGCCCCTGTTGTCAAAGGACACCCTGCGGACCTGAGTTTTAGCGCCAGACGTTTCGCTCAGCTGTACAACTGGGCGAAAGCCGTCCCCTCAGCGCTCCTCCTCCCCCTCATGATGTGGCTGCTCTTGTGGACGCCCCTGCGCGCTTTCGCTCGACTCCTCAGCGCTCGTGCGCATCTCTTCTTCCCTGAAATCACAGCATGGCTCCGCCTGATACGTGTCACTCCTCATCTGCTCATCGAACGTGTCCACATGCGGCGCACTGAGCGCGTTCCTCGATCCGCGTTACGGCCCCTCGAAGTAAGGGGGCAACGTCTGCGTGCTCGCAAGAAAGATCTGAAACGCCTCAATGATTCTGACGAAGATCTTGCCGACCCGATCGTCGCGAAAGCCAAAGCGTCCTATGCCTCCCGCAACGCATGGGTGTGTGTCCTCACCTGTCTTCTCGCCTCTGTCTTGACTTTGTGGCGTTGGTGGGGGATCGGTCCCACTCTTTCGGGCGGAGCGTGGGCGGCGGCTCCGACACTGCCCACACACATGTGGCACTCGGCTTTCTCATGGTGGATCGCCGGAGGAGATGGTGTGCGTGGCACCCCCGATCCTTTCCTCCTTCCTCTTGCCTTCATCCTTGTCCCCCTCGGGCTTGCCGGTATTCCAACAAATACCGTGTTGGTCTGGCTCCTGATCCTTGCGCTTCCGGCGGCTGCGCTCAGCGCCTGGGTGTTCGCCTCTCGTCTTACGCGAAGCCCAGGTTTACGAGCCGCCACAGCCCTGACATGGGCGGCGCTTCCTGCACTGGGGATCAGCCTTGAACAGGGCAGACTCGCCCCAGCACTTTTCCACGTCCTCCTTCCCCTCGCCGCAAGCGCTTGGATACGTCTTGCGGCGCCGGCGATTCCGCTGCGCCTTCGCGGTGCTTTCGGTGTCGTTGATTGTGAATCTCAACGTCGCTCAGGGGGTGTAGCTCGCTTTGCCCTTCTCGCTGCCCTGCTTGTCGCTTGCGTCCCCTGGGCTTTCTGTCTCTTGCTTCTTGCTGTCCTCGTGCTGATGCGACGCGGCATTGGCCCTCGCGCACTCCTTGCCCTGCTTCCCTCCGCTGTCCTCATCGCTCCCTTCGCTTGGGAAGCCTTCTCCACTCCTGGTGTGTGGCGGGCTTTCCTGACCGCCTCAGGCCCCGATGCTGCGACGCAGATGGCGCCCTCATGGGAAGTATTGTTCGGCTTTCCTGCTGGTGAATCGCATACGCTTGGCCTGATCGTGCAGGCAATCCCGATGGCTGTGCTCCTGCTTCAAGCTTTTGTCCTCATGCCGAAGACCCTGAGGATGAAGAGGCCAGACTCAGCGCGTCACAGTTTCGCCCCTGTTTTCTTTGCGTACGGCGCTCTTTTCCTTTTCCTTGCGGTCCTTGTGCGACGTGTCGATGTGGGAGTTATTGGCCTACAGGTGACAACAGCGTGGATCTCACCGCTGCTTTCGCTTGCAGCGCTTGCGCTTTTGACTGCGGGACTTCTCGCTCTTGCCACGCTGGCACCCATTGGGGCACCCGTGATGCGTCGGATGGGCCAGATCGGCGCGCTCCTGGTCTTGTACGCCCTCGTTGCAGGAGCAACGCCGATTCTTGAGCGTATGGACGCTGCCTTCAGTACCTCAGAAACAACAGCTCCCGTCTTTTTGGACAGTGTTCACTCATCAGCACCTCTGATTTCCGCAGTGAGCCAACAGGGCGAGATATCTGCACGTCAAGGCCGCGTCCTTGTCCTGAACGCCAGTGAAGATCTGGGTGAACTTTCAGTCGCCCTGTGGCGAGGAGCCGGTCCTTCCCTCACGGATTCCACGCCCCTGTCCAGGGCCCGTCAACTCACTGGCGCGTTGGATCAGGATCTTGCACGCACCGATCTGGAAAATGCAGCTTTTGCCCTTGTTGTCTACCCAGACGATGATGTCGTCGCCGATATCGCCGCACACGGAGTCGATACGATTCTGGTCCCTGCGGATTCTTTAGGGCTTTCCCATGTTCGCGCAGGGCTCGACCGCGCACCGGGCTTGGAACGTATCGGTGAAACCGACGCCGGATTTGTCTGGAGAGTCCGACCTCAAGGACATGCCCCTTCGCGTGTGCGTATCGACACCGAAAACGGGCCGGTGCCCGTCGATTCAAAGGCCGAGGGCGTAGAAGTCAAACTGGGTGAAGACATACGAGGAAGTAGGCTCGTCTTAGCTGAACGCGCCGATTCCGGGTGGAGTGCGCGCCTCAACGGCATTGAACTCACCCCCATCACGGTCGATGGCTGGGCACAAGGATTCACTGACCTGAAACCGGGGACACTGACCCTCTCCTACGCTCCGGCATGGACACTCACCTGGAAGATCCTCATTCTCCTTGTTTTCGCGCTCACAGCGTGCGCAGCACTCCCCTGGAGGTCCGCCACATGACATCCAGACGCCTCTTCAGGTGTGGCCTGATACTCCTTGGAAGCGGATTCTTAAGCGCAGCTGCTGTGATGGATACGCTTCTTCCCGCAGAACCCATACGTGAACTGTCGCCCGCCCTCGTCGAAGCGAACGCGAACCACATCACCCTTGCGTGCCCGAGTGGAAACATCGACCCTTTTGACACGACACGGACAAGCGAAGCGGAAATCTGGTCACCTGCAGGAGTGAGCAACACTCACCGTGCTTCACACACCCTGAGTATCCACGCTCAAGAAGGCCAAGCACTGAGCATCCCGAACGCCATGATCCTTGCAGGTCAAGGAGGCGGTGATCTTTTCGGGCTTTCGACCACCGGATGCGCTGTCCCCTCGCTCGATCAGTGGCTCATGATTGGTCCGACCACCGTTGGTTCCGATACCGTCCTCCTCCTATCGAATCCGGCACCTACCGCTTCCCAAGTGACCATCGAAGGCTACGGAGCCCTCGGGCCTGTGAATGAGGCTGCGCAAGTTCTCACTGTTCCCGCGAACTCGTCCGTGAAGCTCCTTCCTGCCGGATGGTTTGCGGATGAGGAAAGACTCGTCCTTCACATCCATGCCGACGGTGCAGGTGTCGCTGCCTTTGCGCAAATATCGAAAATGAAGGGTGAAATCCCCCAAGGGACAACCTGGGTTCCTTCGACGACACCCTCGAAAAGTACGACAATCCTCGGCGTAGGTGGGGAAGACAGCTCTTCCCTTCTCGTCGCGGTTCCCGGTGATGAAGCAGCCACGCTGACACTCACCCTCCTGACTGAGCACGGCCCTCGCGCACTTGACGGGGGAGAAATACAGGTCGATGCCAAAGGAGTGTTATCGATTCCCCTGACCGGTGCCGCGAAAGAAGCGGTCGGAGTCCGCGTGGACTCCGACCAAGCGATTGTCGTAACTGGAGAACAGACCTGGCCCGCCGCCCCTTGGCCGGGGGCGCAAGAAGCGCGTAACGTGATCTCCGCCCTCGTTCCTGCATCCGCGATCATGACAGCGGAACTACCCGGCTTAGGATCCTTGCGGCCACTAGTGGATGAACAACTCCTCGCTAACCCGCTGCGCCCCACCTCTTTGAGCACTGATTCAGGAAGCGGAAAACTTCACGCATCTGTCCTGATCGCAAACCCTTCAGCCGCAGATGAGACACCCGTCGCCGTGAGTGTCGGCTCCACGCATCGTGACATCGCACCAGGCACATCCACACAGATTCAACTCGATGAAAATGACGTACACCTACGCGCTGACGGGCCTGTGCGGGCCGCACTTCTTCTCAGCGTCGAAACCCCCGCAGGAACCCTTCACTCTGCTTGGCCGATCGCTACTCCCGGACTGATCGCACGGGAAGCCAAAGTTCGCCTCACTCCCTGACACTCTGAAGTCCTGAGCTGCTTTTATTGCAAAGCGTCGTCAATCTCATCGGGACTCAGTGCGATGACGTGTGAAATACGGTCAATGAGGATACGCCGCACCGTGTACGCATCATTCTCATCTTCGCAGCGCAACGTAATCGGCAGGCGATACACCACGATCCGGTCAGAAAGACTACGACGACGATCCGCGAAGAAGACACGGGCGAGGACTTCACCATGATCTTCCCAAGGCGCGGGATCAGAAGGGGGAACATCCTCGGTGGCAAACTCGATCTGAGCAACCGCAGGCCATCTGTGAGTCAGCTCCTCCACAATTGCCCTGACGAGTTCATCGAAGTGTTCCCGCCTGGTCCGCCATGCGGGTGTGCCGGGGAAAAAAAGAGGACCTCGAGGGCCGCGACCGTGCCGGTCGCGCGCAGGACGATGAACAGTAGCAAAAGGCACCCGTCCAGCCTAGCGAGGTGACGCACCGAAGACTCAATCGCAAGGTGCGTGCCCGCCGTGCCGTACTCTGGTCCAGTGATTTCGGCTAGACACTGCTCCAAACCAGGGTGCCAGCGCTCCGGCGTTGCGACCCTCACCTACGACTACTCTGATTCGACGGTCGTCCTGGGTCCTCTTGCCACCCTTGCCGAACCCAATGCTTACGATCTGTGTGACATTCACGCCCAGCAACTCACAGCGCCGAAAGGGTGGCAGGTTGTGCGTCTCCAAACGCATTTTGAACCGGCTGCTCCTACCGGCGACGACCTGCTCGCCCTCGTCGATGCCGTCCGTCGTGCAGCCGCTGAGGCCCCAGAAAACACATCCGAAACCCGCCCGAATGCGCACGCAGCGCCCCAGGCAATCCAGACGCACGCGCAACCCCAACGAGGACCCTACGCCTCTCCTCAGTTGCAACCAGTTGAAAATAATCCCCTCGACCCGGAATCGAATTTTGCCCAGCGACGCGCCCGCTTCCAGGTCATTGACGCCCAAAAGCCAACACAATCTCAGAATGAGGAGCTGTAAGGAGAACAGCTCCTTGCATTTTCACGCGCAGCCGTCAGACGCTGAGCAAAACCTTCGCTGCGCATCCGTTCATCGGTGTACATGAGTGTTGTGTATGCCACCTGAACCGGAAAAGCGATACCCGCACACACCACCGACAAGGCGGTGGCAACACCGTCGAACACCGGGGAATTGAGAAGCAGCACAAGGCCCGTCATCACCCCGCTCAAGATCCCGACCACAAGACTAGAAAGCGTGGAAAGGGTAAGGAACATCAGAAAATAACGCCCGAGCAGACGGCCAAAAGCTCCCCTCGTTAAAGACCAGGATCGTGAGATCGACTCTGCGGGGCTGCGCCCCTCAAGAACACAGATGAGCGCTGCGAAAGATAAGCGAATGACGAGGACAAGGAAAGCGCTAAGAATCAAAAGTGCAGCGATGAGGCCCACGGAAATGAAGACGATCAGCCAGACGATGAAAAGATCTGTCGCCTGAGACACCACAGTCCAGGCCCCGAACATCAGCGCAAAAACAAGCGCAGATGCACTCGTGAGGAACGCGAAAGAAAGCAGGGAAGTGAGCAGAGCTGTCCCCAGGAGGGAGCCTAAGCGTGGCCGCACGCGCTTCCATGTCTCGTGCATCGACGGCTTATGAGCGATCAGCGAATCAGAGATCGCACACGACAACATTCCGGTCAAGAAGGTGGAAACAAGGAAGGACAGGATGAGTGTGAGTACACACAGCAGTAAAGAAGGCAGCAGGGGAATCTGGGTGAACTTTTCAAAAAGATCAGTGCCGGGGGGTGAGAAAAGGAAAGCGCGTTCCGTTAAGCGGAAAAGATCGCTCGTATAGGCAACCTGTATCCCTGAGGCAATCCCGACGAAAGTCATTGCGCCCGCAGTCATAGCGAAGTGAAACACTGGATTGGCACGAATTGCGTTCACAGTGCCGGAGAAAATATCAGCGATGGACAGAGGATGGAAAGGAATGATCCTGGAGGCGTCGGTTTCGCTGTCTTGGGGAGAGTACGAGGGCGTCCATGCGAGAGAAGGGTCTGGAGATGTCGCTTCACCCCAAGTGGGCGTGTTCCCGTACTGAGGTGAGGTGCTGTGCGGATCGGTCATAGATCCCTCCTATGTGATGTCGCTTCTCGTGTGTTCACGAGGGAAACAGGGGCCGACACGGAGAATAAAATCAATCAATTTCAGCATGTCACTTCATAACCTCCGCGAGTCTTCCCCCGTGAACGCGCAATTCGTGACACTATCGTGACATGAATTCGCGGATCCTCGTCGTCGATGACGATGCGGCACTCGCCGAGATGATTGGAATCGTCCTCGGAGCGGAAGGCTTCGCCGTTGACACCTGCCCGGACGGCTCCGTCGCCCTCGATGCTTTTCGTCGCAGCGCCCCCGACCTTGTTCTGCTTGACCTTATGCTGCCAGGACTTGACGGCATCGAAGTGTGTCGCCTGATCCGACGTGAATCCGACGTGCCGATCGTCATGCTCACAGCGCGTTCTGATACGGCGGACGTGGTGGCAGGTCTTGAAGCGGGCGCAGATGACTACGTTCCTAAGCCCTTTAAACCGAAAGAACTCATCGCACGTATCAGAGCGCGTTTACGTGGCCGCGAAGAATCGGGGGATACGCGCCTTATCCTCGGTGATCTCGTAATCGACGTTCCCGGACACACGGTCCATCGGGGCAGTGAAACGATTGCCCTCACACCGCTTGAGTTCGATCTGCTCGTCGCCCTGGGGAGCGCCCCTTGGAAAGTGTTCGCGCGCGAAGAACTCCTGGAGAGGGTGTGGGGGTACAGACATGCAGCGGATACGCGGCTCGTGAATGTCCACGTCCAAAGGTTGCGCTCCAAGATTGAACGGGATCCAGAAAACCCGGAGATTGTCGTCACCGTCCGAGGTGTCGGGTATCGTGCAGGAACAGGAGCCTGAAGCCAGAGGCGGCGGGATCTTCGCTTCGCTCCCTCGTTTCCTTGCGCGTCCTCTGAGTGCATGGACACATTCTCGCCTCCTCGCTCGCCTCCTCTGCTCAAAACCGGTCACTGCCGTCCGCAGGTCTTTGTCGATCCGTTCGGCGCTCGCGGTTACGGCTGCTGCTTTGGCGCTCATGTCGATTTTCGCGCTGACTGTTTCCGCACAGCTGCGCACTTCCGCTTTTGAATCACGTAAAGGTCTTGTCCTTGACGATGCGGCGGTGCGTTTTTCTTCTGCGCGTCACACATTCGAGCAATCCGCCCCCAGTACTCCCGATCAGGTTCAAGAAATCGCCCGGCAGATCGTCGAATCGATCCGCTCTTCAGCTGCGGGTGCTGGGGCTATTTCGGTTGCTCTTTTGCGCTCACCTGATTCTCTGAGTTCTTTCCGTATCAATCAGATCGTCGATACTGACGTCCTCGGCCTTATTGGTCGTCCTATGAGACGAGCAGTGCGCGATTCTGGTTCCGCACAATGGCAGTCCGTTTCCATTCGTGTGAAGGATTTTTCTCAGGCGCCGGGGATTCTTGTGGGGATGGAGGTGGAAATCCCGAGGGCGGGCCCGCATGAGCTCTACATTGTCTATTCTCTTGCTTCGGATCAGCGCCAGGTCGACATGATGATGCGCGTCCTCCTTATTGCGGCGATCCCGATTGTTCTCGGCTTGCCTTTTGCCGTGTTCTGGATGCTCTATAAGTTTCTTCTTCCGGTGCGCCGCACGGCTGATGCCGCTAAGCATCTCGCTTCAGGTGATCTTGATGCGCGAGTTGAGGTTCACGGTGAGGACGAAATGGCGGACCTGTCTCAAGCGTTCAATGACATGGCGGCCTCTTTGCAGAACAAGATCGAAGAATACGATGAGCTTTCTCAACTGCAACAGCGCTTCGTTTCGGATGTGTCGCATGAGCTTCGTACACCGCTTACGACGATCCGTATGGCTGATTCGATCATCTGGGATAATCGTCACTCACTTCCGGCAGCTGCGAAGCGTTCCGCTGAACTCCTCCATGAGCAGACTGACCGAATGGATTTACTGTTCACCGATCTTCTTGAAATTTCTCGCTATGACGCGAGGGCGGTTGACCTATCAGCGGAAGTAACGGATCTGCGTGCCCTCGTTGCCAAGGTCGTGAAAGTCAATGCTGAGCTTGCTCAGCGACTCGGAGTGGATGTACGGATACAGGAACCTGATGACCGCTGTGCCGCTTGTGTTGATGCGCGCCGGATTGAACGTGTCTTAAGGAACCTCCTCGTGAATGCGCTCGAATTCGCCGAGAGAACCAGCGTTGATATCACCATCGCTCAGAACGAGAGCGCAGTCGCTGTGCGTGTGCGCGATCATGGGGTCGGTA
>JASBZF010000046.1 GCA_029983625.1 Pauljensenia sp.
CCGTTCCGTTTTCAGTAGCGGCGGGCGCGGCCTGTGCGGGCGCCTGCTGCTGAGCGGTCTCCTGGTTCGGGCGTCCACCACGGCGCGGGCCGCGACGGTCACCGCGGCGTCCACCACGGTTGGCCTGCTCGGCCTGCTGACGAGCAAACTCGCGCTCGGTCAGGTCACCCTTGTAGATCCACACCTTGACGCCAATACGACCGAAGGTCGTGCGCGCCTCGTGGAATCCGTAGTCGATATTGGCGCGGAGGGTATGCAGCGGAACGCGACCCTCGCGGTAGAACTCCGAACGGCTCATTTCGGCGCCACCGAGACGACCCGAGACCTGCACACGGATCCCTTTCGCTCCGGCGCGCTGCGCGGACTGAATGCCCTTACGCATAGCGCGACGGAAAGAGACGCGGGCGGCGAGCTGCTCGGCGATACCCTGGGCAACCAGCTGAGCATCCATATCGGGGTTCTTCACCTCGAGGATGTTGAGCTGGACCTGCTTGCCGGTGAGCTTCTCAAGATCCTGGCGGAGACGATCCGCCTCAGCACCACGACGACCGATCACGATACCGGGACGAGCGGTGTGGAGATCGACACGCACACGATCACGGGTGCGCTCAATATCGATCTTCGCAATGCCCGCACGCTCAAGGTTCGTGGTGAGGTTCTTGCGGATCGCGACATCCTCGGCGACGTAGTCGGCGTAGCGCTGACCCTTCGTCGTGGAATCAGAGAACCAGCGGGAGCGGTGATCGGTGGTGATCCCCAGGCGGAACCCGGTGGGGTTGACCTTCTGGCCCATATCAGCGGTCTCCCTTCTTCTTATCTTCCTTGGTGCCGACCACGAGCGTGATGTGGCTCGTGCGCTTGAGGATGCGTCCTGCGCGCCCCTGAGCACGAGGACGGAAGCGCTTCATAGTCGGTCCCTCATCGACGAAAGCTTCAATGATCTGAAGCTCAGCCTCGTTGAAGGTCTCGCCGAGGGCTTCGGCCTTGACCTTCGCGTTGGCGACGGCGCTGAGGAGCACCTTGCGGACATCGGTGGCGACAGCCTGAGGAGCGAACTTCAGGATGTCGGCGGCCACCAGAACGGCCTTGCCACGAACTTCGTTCACGACGCGGCGGGCCTTCTGGGGCGTGACGCGGACATAACGCGCCTGCGCCTTGGCTTCCATGTATCTGCCTCTTCTTCCCAGGGCCGGCTCAGCGCCGGCGTCCCTTACGATCGTCCTTGTCGTGGCTGCGGAAAGTGCGCGTGGGAGCGAACTCTCCGAGCTTGTGGCCCACCATCGATTCAGTGACGAATACGGGGACATGCTTACGACCATCGTGGACCGCGAAGGTCAGACCCAGGAAATCCGGGGTGATGACCGAACGACGCGACCAGGTCTTGATGACGTTCTTCGAGCCGGATTCGTTCGCGGCGTCAACCTTCTTCAGCAGGTGATCGTCGACGAACGGGCCCTTCTTCAAACTACGCGGCATAGTGATCGACTCCTACTCAGCGGTTCTTGCCGGTCTTACGACGACGAACAATCAGGCGATCGCTGTCCTTGTTCGGACGGCGGGTACGACCCTCAGGCTTACCCCAGGGACTGACAGGGTGACGGCCACCGGAGGTACGGCCTTCGCCACCACCGTGCGGGTGATCGACCGGGTTCATGACAACACCACGGACGTGCGGACGCTTGCCCTTCCAACGCATACGACCGGCCTTGCCCCAGTTGATGTTCGACTGCTCGGCATTGCCGACCTCACCGACCGTCGCACGGCAGGTGATCTCCACGTTGCGGATTTCACCGGAGGGCATACGCAGCTGCGCAAAGCGACCTTCCTTGGCGACGAGCTGAACGGACGAACCTGCAGAGCGAGCGATCTTAGCGCCGCCACCCGGCTTGAGTTCGACCGCGTGAATCACGGTACCGAGGGGGATGTTGCGCAGCGGCAGGTTGTTGCCGGGCTTAATGTCAGCTGCGGGACCGGCCTCAACGCGGTCACCCTGGTTGAGCTTCGCCGGAGCGAGGATGTAGCGCTTCTCTCCATCCGCGTAGTGCAAAAGAGCGATGCGTGCGGTGCGGTTCGGATCGTACTCAATGTGAGCGACGACTGCGGGCACACCATCCTTGTCGTGCCGACGGAAGTCGATGACGCGGTACTGGCGCTTGTGACCGCCACCGCGGTGACGAGAGGTCACGCGACCATTGGAGTTGCGACCGCCGGTCTTGTGGAGCGGACGGAGCAGTGACTTCTCAGGCGTGGAGCGGGTGATCTCGACGAAATCGGAGACCGAGGCGCCGCGACGACCCGGAGTCGTAGGCTTGTACTTACGGATTCCCATGTTTGTCCTCTACCTCTCCGGTTCTCAGGCCTGATCGCCGAAGATGTCGATGGCGCCCTCGCGCAGGGTGACGATTGCTCGCTTCACGTCCTTGCGCTTGCCCTGACCCGTGCGGGTCCGGTAGGTCTTGCCCTTACGGTTCTGAGTCGCGACCTGGCCGACCTTGACACCGAAGATCGCTTCGATCGCGATCTTGATCTCGGTCTTGTTGGCGCGCGGATCGACCTCGAAGGTGTACTTGCCTTCATCCATGAGGATGGAGGACTTCTCGGTGACGACCGGCTTCAAAATGATGTCGCGAGGATTCTTGCTCGCTTCGAGGGTGCTCACTTGGTCTCCTCCTTGGTGCCGAGGAAGGACTCGAAGGCGGCCTGCGTGAACACGATGTCATCGGCGTCGAGAACGTCGTAGGTGTTCAGCTGATCGGCCCAGAGCACGTGAACCTCGGGGACGTTGCGAAGGGAGAGGGCGGTGACCTCATCCCCGCGTTCGAGGACGACGAGGGCCTGACGATCCTCGACGAGCTGACGCAGCGCGGCGAGGGCGACCTTCGTCTTCGGGGTCTCGGCTTCGATAAGTGCCGTAACGACGTGGATACGTCCAGCGCGCGCACGATCGGACAGAGCCGAACGAAGTGCGCCCCGCTTCATCTTCTTGGGGGTGCGCTGATCGTAGTCGCGAGGCTGCGGACCATGGACGATACCGCCGCCAGTGAAATGCGGCGCGCGGATCGAACCCTGACGGGCGTTGCCCGTACCCTTCTGCCGGAAAGGCTTCTTACCACCGCCGGAGACCTGGCCGCGTGTCTTTGTCGCGTGTGTGCCCTGGCGGGCGGCAGCGAGCTGAGCGACAACAACCTGGTGCATCAGCGGAATGTTGGTCGGAACGTCGAAGATCTCGGCGGGAAGTTCCACAGAAGCAGTCTTCTTACCCGAAAGATCGAGGACGTCGAGGGTCTGAACGTCAGACATTTCACGCACCCTTCACAGACGAACGAACCAGGACCACGCCGTTCTTCGGACCGGGGATGGCGCCGCTGATGAGCAGCAGCCCCTTCTCGGTGTCAACGGCCTGAATCTTGAGGTTCTGGACGGTACGGCGGACGCCACCCATGCGGCCAGCCATACGCAGGCCCTTGAAGATACGTCCGGGGGTTGCGCAGGCACCGATAGAGCCGGGCTTGCGGTGGTTGCGGTGCGCACCGTGAGAGGCCGAAACACCGGCGAAGCCGTGACGCTTCATGACACCGGCGAAACCCTTGCCCTTGGTGTTACCGGAAACATCGACGAATTCGCCCGCTTCAAAGGTGGCGGCGTCAAGTTCCTGGCCAAGCTCATAGGAGTCGACTGCGGAGGTGCGGACTTCGGCGATATGACGACGAGGCTCAACACCGGCCTTGCTGAAGTGACCGGCCATCGGCTTAGTCACCTTACGGGCGGGGAGCTCGCCGAAGCCGAGCTGGACGGCGTTGTAGCCGTCAACGTCCTCGGTACGAACCTGCGTAACGACGTTGGTGTCGACCTGAACGACAGTGAGAGGCACGAGGCGACCGTCGGCATCCCAGACCTGGGTCATGCCGAGCTTACGGCCGAGCAGCGCCTTCACGGGCGCGTGCTGCGTGTTGTCAGTAGTCATTGTGCAGATGTCCTCAGAGCTTGATCTCGATGTTGACGTCCGCAGGCAGGTCGAGGCGCATGAGCGAATCGACGGCCTTCGGGGTCGGGTCGATGATGTCGATGAGCCGCTTGTGAGTGCGCATCTCGAAGTGCTCGCGGCTGTCCTTGTACTTGTGGGGCGACCGAATGACGACAAACACGTTCTTTTCGGTCGGCAGTGGCACCGGGCCCACCACGGTGGCGCCCGCTCGCTGCACGGTGTCCACGATCTTGCGCGCGGAGCTGTCGATAACCTCGTGGTCATACGACTTCAGCCGGATGCGGATCTTCTGTCCCGCCATGCCGTCTTACCTCTTCTCGTACAGATTCGTCACCGGTCCCCGCACTCGGGCGTGTCGCCATTATGAGCGGCACGTGTGCGCGGTTCCCCCGTGTTGGAGGTGGACCGTTGTCTTGTCCAAAGATCTCGGGCGTCACGCCCAGTTCGCAGAAAACCTGCGAAACCGCCTCGCACAGATCGCGAGGCAACCGTCCCAGTTTGTCAGATTCACTTCGCTTACAGCAAGTTCGCACGCCGCGATCAGCATGTGAATCCTCCGACACTGCGCGGAAGATCGATCTCGCTCACCAATGCGCGAAGAACGGAAAGAAATCCGATATCGCTCAATTGATGAGCACCAGGAAAACAGTGTACCCGCACTCGGGAGTGTCGTCCAGATTGCGTGCACAACGAGAACAGTTACGAAGCTCTCTTTGCTCACGACAAGACAAGATGCCGCACCAAGATACGCACAAATCCTGTCAAGAACGCGCTTTTCCCCCCCCCCGACAACCGGGTGGGGGCAAAGCTCAAGAGAAGCTTATGCGGCTAAAACCGCGCAGATCACTTGATGATCTCGGTGACGCGACCGGAACCAACCGTGCGGCCACCCTCGCGGATCGCGAAGCCGAGGCCCGGCTCCATAGCGATCGGCTGGATGAGCTCAACCGTGATTTCGGTGGTGTCGCCCGGCATCACCATGTCGGTGCCCTCGGGGAGAGTGATGACGCCGGTCACGTCCGTGGTACGGAAGTAGAACTGCGGACGGTAGTTCGAGAAGAACGGGTTGTGACGGCCGCCCTCTTCCTTCTTGAGGATGTACACCTGGCCCTTGAAGTTCGTGTGCGGGGTGATCGAGCCGGGGATGGCAACGACCTGACCGCGCTCAACCTCGTCACGCTTGGTGCCACGCAGGAGGAGACCGCAGTTCTCACCGGCCCATGCCTCATCCATTGACTTGTGGAACATCTCGATGCCCGTGACCGTGGTCTTCTGGGGCTCGCGAATGCCGAGGATTTCGATTTCGGTGTTGATCGGGAGCTTGCCGCGCTCAACACGACCGGTGACGACGGTGCCACGACCGGTGATCGTGAAGACGTCCTCGATCGGCATGAGGAAGGGCTTGTCCATATCGCGCTCAGGGGTCGGCACGTAAGAGTCAACGGCCTCCATGAGCTCTTCGACCTTGGCAACCCACTGCGGATCGCCTTCGAGTGCCTTCAGGGCCGAAACCTGAACGATCGGAGCATCGCGATCGAAGCCCTGCGACTCGAGAAGGTCGCGGCACTCTTCCTCAACGAGCTCAAGCATCTCTTCGTCATCGACAGCGTCGGACTTGTTGAGAGCAACGAGGATCGTCGGAACGCCAACCTGACGGGCGAGCAGCACGTGCTCGCGAGTCTGGGCCATCGGGCCGTCGGTGGCGGCGACAACGAGGATCGCGCCATCCATCTGGGCCGCACCGGTGATCATGTTCTTCACGTAGTCAGCGTGGCCGGGGGCGTCAACGTGTGCGTAGTGACGGGCCTCGGTCTGGTACTCGACGTGTGCAACGTTGATCGTGATGCCGCGTTCGCGCTCTTCAGGAGCGTTATCGACCTGATCGAAGGGGGTGAACTCGTTCAGATCCGGGTACTTGTCGTGCAGAACCTTCGTGATCGCTGCGGTGAGCGTGGTCTTGCCGTGGTCAACGTGACCAATCGTGCCGATGTTGACATGCGGCTTGCTGCGCTCGAACTTGGCCTTCGCCACTGGTGTCCTCCTGGACTCGGGTAGTTTTTCTAGCCTACGGCTAGGTGTCACTCTAACACCCAGCCCGCTTGAAACCTACAGGGATTCTTTGGGGTGTGAGCCGCATCGCTGCGCCCTCGACACTGGAGGGCAGAGGGCGCAGCGAGCGCGCGTGAAATAAAGCCGAAGAGCCTCAGTTGCCCTTGGCCTTGCCGACGATCTCGTCGGCAACGTTGCGCGGAACCTCGGCGTAGGAGTCAAACTCCATCGAGTACACCGCTCGACCCTGCGTCTTGGAACGCAGGTCACCGACGTAGCCGAACATCTCCGAAAGCGGAACCGCAGCCTTCACGACGCGAACGCCGTGCTGCTCGTCCATCGAAGAGATCTGACCACGACGCGAGTTCAGGTCGCCGATCACATCGCCCATGTACTCCTCGGGAGTGCGGACCTCGACGGCCATAATCGGCTCGAGGAGGACCGGGGATGCTTTCTTAGCGGCTTCCTTCAGGGCCATAGAGCCCGCAACCTTGAACGCCATTTCCGAAGAGTCAACTTCGTGGTAAGCGCCGTCAAGCAGCGTTGCCTTGATGCCGACCATCGGGTAACCGGCAAGAACACCGGACTGCATGGCGTCTTGGATACCCGCGTTCACCGAAGGAATGTATTCGCGCGGGACGCGGCCACCGGTGACCTTGTCCTCGAATGCGTATTCTTCTTCGGCATTCGCTTCGAGGGGTTCGAGGGCGATGATGACACGCGCGAACTGGCCGGAACCACCGGTCTGTTTCTTGTGCGTGTACTCGTACTTCTCGACCGTCTTGCGAATGGTCTCGCGGTAGGCGACCATCGGCGCACCGACATTCGCCTCGACCTTGAACTCGCGACGCATACGGTCAACGATGATGTCGAGGTGAAGCTCACCCATACCACCGATGATCGTCTGGCCCGTCTCAGGATCGAGTTCGACCGTGAAGGTCGGATCCTCTTCAGCGAGTTTCTGGATCGCGACGCCCATCTTCTCCTGATCGGCCTTCGACTTCGGTTCGACGGCGACCTGGATCACGGGCTTCGGGAAGGTCATGGACTCCAGAACAATCGGCTTATCAATCGCACAGAGCGTGTCGCCGGTGGTCGTGTCCTTGAGGCCAATCACCGCGTAAATGTGACCGGCGTGCGCTTCCTCGACCGGGTTCTCCTTGTTGGAGTGCATCTGGAAGATCTTGCCGATGCGTTCCTTCTTACCCTTGGTCGAGTTAAGAACCTGAGCACCGGACTCAACTTTGCCCGAATACACACGCACAAAGGTGAGCTTGCCGTAGAAGGGGTGCGCAGCGATCTTGAAGGCGAGAGCCGAGAAGGGCTCATCCTCGGAGGGCTTGCGGGACTCGGTCTGCTCCTCGGTCTCCGAGTTGGGCTTAAAGCCCTTGACATCACCGATGTCCAGCGGAGAGGGAAGGAAATCCACAACCGCGTCGAGCACGGGCTGAACACCCATGTTACGCAGCGCGGTGCCGCAGTAGACCGGGAAGGCGCGACCGGAGACCGTCAGGAGGCGAATACCTTCCTTGATCTGCTCGATGGTGAGTTCACCGTTTTCAAGGTACGCCTCGGTCAGTTCATCCGAACCTTCAGCAGCGGCCTCAACGAGCATCTCGCGATACTCTTCAGCCTTTTCCTGAAGATCCTCGGGGATCGGGCCACGGACAACCAGGGAACCGAGGGTTGCTTCACCCTTCTCGTCCTTAGCCGGGTAGCGAATTGACTCCATTGTGAGGAGGTCAATCTGACCTTCAAAGTCGTTTTCCGCGCCGATCGGAAGCTGCATGACGATCGGAGTTGCGTGGAGACGATCGCGGATCGTACCGACTGAGAAGTAGAAGTCCGCACCCATCTTGTCCATCTTGTTGATGAAGCAGATGCGAGGAACCTCGTACTTGTCAGCCTGACGCCACACGGTCTCAGACTGAGGCTCGACACCTTCTTTACCGTCAAAGACCGCAACGGCACCGTCGAGGACGCGCAGGGAGCGCTCAACCTCGACCGTGAAGTCCACGTGGCCGGGGGTGTCGATGATGTTGATCTGATTGCCATTCCAGAAGGAGGTCACAGCGGCGGAGGTGATCGTGATGCCGCGTTCCTTCTCCTGTTCCATCCAGTCGGTCGTCGAGGCGCCGTCGTGGGTCTCGCCGATCTTGTAGTTGATGCCCGTGTAGAACAGGATGCGTTCTGTCACGGTCGTCTTGCCGGCATCGATGTGAGCCATGATGCCGATATTGCGAACCTTGTTGAGGTCCGTAAGCACATCTAGTGCCACGAGTGCGATTCCTTCGCTCGAGTTGTATAAGTGTTCGCTGTCTCTTCATTCCGATTCACGAGGGCGAGAGGCCCCGCCCTCGGAAAATCGGAAGAAAATCACCAGCGGTAGTGAGCGAACGCGCGGTTCGACTCGGCCATCTTGTGCATGTCCTCGCGACGCTTCACAGCGGCACCGAGACCATTCGAGGCATCCAGGATCTCGTTCGCCAGACGCTCAGTCATTGTCTTTTCGCGACGCTGACGTGAGAAGTCAACGAGCCAGCGCAGGGCAAGCGTCGTAGCGCGGGCGGGACGAACCTCAACCGGAACCTGGTAGGTTGCGCCACCGACGCGGCGGGAACGCACCTCAAGGGCAGGGCGGATGTTGTCGAGAGCACGCTTTAAAACCGTGACAGGTTCCTGCTCGGTACGCGCACGAACTGTTTCGAGTGCGCCGTAGACGATGCGCTCAGCGACGGTCTTCTTACCGTCCAGGAGGACGCGGTTGACGAGCTGGGTGACGACCTTCGAGCCGTAGACCGGATCGTCAACGAGGGGGCGCTTGGGAGCTGGGCCTTTACGAGGCATTACTTCTTCTCCTTCTTTGCGCCGTAGCGGGAACGAGCCTGCTTGCGGTTACGGACACCCTGAGTATCGAGCGAACCGCGAACGATGCGGTAGCGGACACCGGGGAGGTCCTTCACACGACCGCCGCGAACAAGCACGATCGAGTGCTCCTGAAGGTTGTGGCCTTCACCGGGGATGTAAGCGGTCACCTCAATGCCGGAGGAGAGGCGAACACGAGCGACCTTACGCAGAGCCGAGTTCGGCTTCTTCGGGGTGGTGGTGTACACGCGGGTACATACGCCGCGACGCTGGGGAGAACCCTTCAGCGCAGGGGTCTTCACCTTGCTGCGCTTGGAGCTGCGTCCCTTGCGAACGAGCTGCTGAATAGTAGGCACTGGTACTCCAGTCTTTTCTGTTGGTGGTCTTTTTCGCTTTGAGATACGAAAAAGACCCTGGTGTCAGTCAGCCAGGGCCTAGTGTTTTCCCCTTCGCGGACACAGGGGTATCCGTCAGGGGCCGGTGCGCCATGATGACCACTGCGGTCAGAGAATAACGCCCGGAGCTCCAACGGAAAGGAGCCCGCTGTCACCACCACTGCATGAAAGTAAAGAGTGGAGCGACGAAAAGAGGAACCCAGGAAAAGCCCTAGATACCGGGCTTTATCTTAACGATCCACACCTCTTCGACGCAAGGATAAGCAGGGGTACCCTCGGGTTATCTTCACCACAAGATCGAAGGAAAAGCCGCCTGAAAGCCCACCTCCACAACGACTGCACAGTCCCAACACCCTCCCCTACTCGCCCTCGGCAATCAGAGTTGACTCACTCACTCACACAGGCATTATTCTTAGGAGTTACCCCCCCCCTAACAGAGAGGTTAGGTAGGTATTCAATGCGATCTACCATCACTCATGTGAGGCGGACCCTCGCACTCAGCTTGGCGAGCGCACTGACGTTCACTTCACTTGTCATCAATTCAGCACAAGCCGCTGCCCCCGACGACGTTCTCAACGTCGTCTTCGGCGGCTCCCTCGTGGGAACACAGCAATACACCACCACAGAGGGAGAAAGCATGAAAGGCACCCTCCAAGGTGCCAGCGGCAGCGAAACCCAAGTCACAAACGGTGTGAACCTCGGTGGCGGCACTCAGGGTCTGCGCTTCACCGCAAACGCGGATGCGCTCACTCTTGGCACCAACCGCATCAATCAAAGCTTCGTCATGGAAGCGATCTTTGTGCCCAAAGGTACCTCCCAGGGTTCTCTCGCGACCCTCATGGCTGCAGGAGGTAACTTCTCTGTTCGCTACGACGGCGAAGAACTGCGCTACGGCTGGGACACCAATGGCACCGGCTCCTGGGTGAAACACAGTAATGGCACACCGCAGCCACGCCCCAACGAGCCTCACGTTTTCTCCGTTCACTACCGCGTCAAGGCAGATGGCAAAGCCATTGTGAACGCCATGCTTGACGGCAATGCACTCCCCACCGTTGAAGGCCCCTTCGCGGCGAATATTTCAACGAATGCAAGCAGCCTTTTCGGCTTCGGTAACGATGTCCACACCGCAGCTCTCAATCGCGGATTCGTCGGCGAATTGCAGCGTATTCGCGTCCAGAAAACCAATGACGTAGAAACCACGCGGGATCTCTTTGAGCTTCAGCCTCAGCCCAACACCGAGGATCTTCTCAACACCTCCTGGGAAGGTGCGCTTGCAGAGAATTACACTCCTGCCACCGCCGATTCTGTTTCCGGCACGGTCGCCCGCAGGGGCAACGCCAGCACACGCGACGGTTCCCTCGTGCTCGCAGGCGGTTCTGATGGCGTGACCTTCACGCCGACAGACCGTGCTCCGCTCCAGGCAGACGAACTCGTTGATCGTGGCTTCATCGTTGAAACCATCTTCACTCCGACAGGTACCCAGCAAAATCTCGCCACGATCGCGAGCGTCGGCGGCAACTTCTTCGCACGCTACCAAGATGGCAAGCTGCGCTACGGCTACGCCGGACAAGGAAACGGCGCTTGGCGCGACTTCTTTGCCGCAGTCGATGCTCCTGCCCCCGGTGAAGAACACACCCTTTCCTTGGCTTACTTCCCCACCAGCAGGGATAACGTCACCGTAACCGCATGGCTTGACGGTGTTGCTCTTGAACCGGTCACCGGCACCCTGCCCACACGCCAAGACGGCACTGTCAAGGGCATCGCAGCTTTCGGTAACGAGGTGAATCCGCAGGCCGCTTCACGAGGTTTCGTTGGCTCCCTCGGCGCTACTCGTTTCGCCCTCCTCAACGGTCCTCTGCGTGAACGTGACTTCGTTCTCCAAGAACTCGCTGAAGTCTGTGCAGACCTAGGTGATCTGCAGCCGGCGAACTACGTCGACATTTCCCCCGAGGACTGCACAAAGAACGTTCTCGCGAAGGCTGCTCTTGTACGCCCCACAGAAAAGCAGGCCATCTGGCAAGAAGAGGGCCTGACCGCCTTCTTGCACTACGGCATCAACACCTACACCCGCGACAACAACGGCATCGGCATTGAATGGGGACACGGCCGTGTGGGTCCTGAGAACTTCAACCCCACCGGTGAAGTCAACCCTGATGCCTGGGTGCGTACCTTGCGTGACAACGGCTACCGCACCGCGATCCTGGTTCTCAAGCACCACGATGGCTTCATGAGCTGGCCGAGCCGCTATTCCGATTACACGGTTGCTTCCTCACCGTGGAAGGGCGGCAAGGGGAACATCCTGCGCGAGTTCACTGACGCAGCACACAAGTACGGCATGAAAGTCGGTGTCTACATCTCGCCGGCAGACTCGCACGAAGAGGAACGTCCAGGTGGAACTCACGGCAACGGTTCAGCTCGTTCGCCGCGCACAATTCCTACTCTGGTTGCCAACGATGACCGCGCCGGAAAGATCCCCGAAGACAAAATCTTCACCTACGAAGCAAGCGACTACGGTGCTTTCTTCCTCAACACTCTCTACGAAGTGTTGACCGAATACGGTGAGATTCACGAAGTCTGGTTCGATGGTGCAACCGGTAACACCGCACGCCCCGAACACTACGACTACGACGCCTACTACGATCTGATCGGCAAGCTCCAGCCCGGCGCCAACATCGCCGTCGGTGGACGCGATATCCGTTGGATCGGTAACGAGCGCGGCGAAGCACGCAACGACGAGCGTTCTGTTCTGCCCGTTATTGATCGTGGCGCTGGCAAGATTGATCTCGTTCAGCCCAATGGTCCCTTCAATCAAAATCTTGGCTCCGATGAGCAGCTCATACGCGCTTCCCGTGGGAACGCCAACAAACTGCACTGGTGGCCTGCTGAAGCTGATATGAAGCTCACCGGCGGATGGTTCGCACACCACAACCGCGATGGTGTGAACATCGATCGTCCCAAAACTCCCGCACAGCTCATGGGCCACTACGAAAGGACAGTTGGCCGTAACTCCGTGATGCTCCTCAACGTTCCGCCCACGATGACGGGTAACTTTGCGGATAGCTCAGTTGCCGCTATCGAAGGCTTCGCTGCGGAGCGGCGCAAGGCCTACACCCTTGACCATGCTCTTGGTCTGCCGGTCACCATTGGAGACACCACAACGAATCAGCTCACCAACGGCAACATCCGTGACGGCATCAGCCGCCCAGCAAATGACAGCACCCCCTTCGAAATTGATCTTGGCGCTCCCAAGACCGTTCACCGCCTGACCATCAGCGAAGACATCCTGGATGCCGGTCAAGTCGTGGGTGCTTTCACCGTCCAAGCTGAAATCAACGGACAGTGGACCGACATTGCCAGCAGCGGTGTGATTGGTGCTCAGCGGATTCTCACACTCGGCAACGCAGGCCAAGGCGTGACTGCTCAGAAGTTCAGGATCACAGTGACCAGCGCTCGCGCTCCTTACACCATCTCGAACTTCCAGCTCTACGAAACCCTGGCAGCCGATCCGGGTCGCCCCAGTGACGTGTGGCTGGACTGCTCAGCAGAGCGTGCCGGTACCGGCACCGAAGCTTCGCCTTTCAACTCTCTTGAGCAGCTGCGTAAGCAGGAACTCGCTCCGGGTGCCACCCTTCACTTCCGTGCCGGGGTTGACTGTGAAGATGCCAATCTCACGGTGTGGGCCTACGGTACCGAGGACGATCCGGTTGAGCTGGTGACATGGGGAGATGGTGCGGCTCCAACTGTTGGCGGACAGCCCCTGCGTAACCGTTTCGCTTTCTACTCGGCACAGGGATGGGCTTTGCCTGAGGCTCCCACTCCTCCTGAGCCGACAGATCCTTCCGAACCGGTTGAGCCATCTGAACCAGTTGAGCCATCTGAACCTTCTGAGCCTGCGGAACCCTCCGCTCCGTCAGAGCCCTCGGATGCCTCTACTGCGAAGCCTGCACCGTCGCTGCCCAGCGCTTCTCACCTGGCCTCTACGGGTAGCACCGGCTACTTCATCCTCGCGGTAACACTTGTTCTTGCCCTGATTGGTGGTGCTTTCACCGTGGGGACACGACGCCGACGCGCAAGCGAATAGCACTCACAACAAGCGCCCATAGGCGCTGATGACACGGGAGTGGGGGGGGGGGGGG
>JASBZF010000047.1 GCA_029983625.1 Pauljensenia sp.
CACGCTCACTGCCGAGGGCGACCGTGTGATCGTTCATCAAGATCTCGGTGGACGCACAATGGATGCTGAAGATTTCAACGATCCTCATCTTCTTCCCGCTTCTCTTGGCAAAGCCCTGGCCAGCCTGCATAATCTGCCCGACGCTGTGTACACCGGGATTCACTTACCCGCATATACCACTCAAGAGTGCCGAGATCGCCTCTTCGCGATGCTTGATGAGGCCGCAGCACAGATCCTCATCCCCGCTAATTTGTGGAATCGTTGGGAGGCGGCTCTCGACGACGTGTCTCTGTGGCGTTTTTCCCCCGCCCCGATCCACGGTGATTTGCAAGAAAACTCCGTGATCGTTGATTCTGGCACAGTCAGGGCCTTCACCGGCTTCACTTCTGCGCATTTAGGCGATCCAGCTCAAGATATCGCCTGGGTGCTCGCCCAGGCGTGCGACGATTTCCTCGAACGTTTCAAGGAAGCGTATTCCCTTGAGCGCACCCACACTGATCTTCAGTTGTTCACTCGCGCTCAGCTGCTTTCAGAACTTGCCATTGTCAGATGGCTCGTCCACGGCCTTCACGCAGAAGATCCTTCGATCATCGCTGATGCGCGCGAAATGCTATCGGAGCTGAGCCGAGACCTTGGCGATGCGGATCTGATGCCCAATCACCGCATGACGAACCTTCCGTGTGATGATTCACCTGCAGCGACCGCATCAGGCATTGTCGAAGACCAGGCGCGCTTTGCCCCACCAGACGATGCTCCCACAGAACGTCTCGACCTTCACAAGGGCACCGACACCACGGAAGAACTCTCTTGAAAATCACCCTGATCTTTTCAGTGGTTCTTCCCCACTGTTGGTCCTTTCCGTCTGTTGGTCTTTCCAATCTGTCAGCTTTCCCTGCTATTGAACGCTGAACGATTGCGCGGCATCGCCTTCACTTTTCCGTGGCCTCTGTTGCCTCGTCATGTGTTTTTTCAGTCTCCGTGTCCTTGGCTTTCGTTCCTTTCGATGCCTCACTTTCCCTTAAAGAATCTCCCTGAGATTGAAGAGCGTTGATAACAAGTTCCTCAAGGGAGACTGCGGGGTCTATTCCCGCTAGTTTTTCAATCGCTGCCAGATCGATCATTTCACCCGTCGCCACAAAGGCAAGAACAGCGTGAACTTCAGATTCAGGAATGTCGCGCACGCGCGCCCACGCGGCGCGGTAGAGCCGAAGTTGTGTCGCGAAGTAGCGAAGTTTCGCTGCATCCATCCCCGGATGCGGCACCATTCCAGACTTCCAATCGACGACCACGATACGTCCTTGCCCATCGCGAAAAACTGCGTCGATACGACCGGAAACACTCATTCCCGCAAGCTCCAGCGAGAAAGGCTCTTCGATTGCAATCGGTACACCCGATCTGACAATTTCAAGCTGAGCAAAATGCTCCGTCATCTTCTGGAAACGCGCCTGTCCCGCTTCGTTCAGGGAGTCAAGACCTGTGATCGCTTCTTCCCAGAGTTCACCGGAAGCTTGGCGAAGTTGACGTTCTGCCCACATGTGGAACAGTGTGCCCAAGGATGAGTTTTCTACGGGCGCTTGCGGCATTGGGCGACGTGCTTTCAGCGCATAAGAATGCGGATCCTCCAGGAGGGACGAGACCGCAGTAGCGGGAATCCGATCCGTCCAAATCACCTGCTCGGACTCTTCTGCACGCAGACGACGCTCGTGGAGAAGAGCCGTAACGTCACGTACCCGTTCCGTCATCCCCATGTCGGACAGGACAGCGAAAACATCCGCATCCGAATGCAGCATGGATCGTGCTCGACGTACCCGTTCAGCTGATGCGGCGACAAGTTCACGCGATGGTCCCGGAGCAACAGGGAAAGACGGAGCCGTATCCTTTGCGCGTACAGTCGCTAAATCCTCTGCTTCTGGACAGGGACAGATGGCTGACTCAAGTTCGTGAAGAGAGCAGCTAAAAGCCTCACGTCCTTCAGCATCCAGGTGTTCTTTCCTCCCGTTGATAAAAGTAATCTCTTGCTTCTCAAGGATCGTCTTCGTGTCATTCACGAGGGCGAAGCGGGCTTCTTCGAGATAACGTGAGGGCGGATGAGGTTTCTTTGCCGTATCGAACCAGGATCCGATCAGAAGTTCGTCGTGTTTCGCCCTGGTGAGAGCCACGTAGGCGAGGCGGCGTTCTTCACGTTCGGCGTGGCAGCCAAGCGCCGGCTTATAAGTTTTTTCCAGCCAGTTCTTGAATGCGGAGGCGGGAGTCCTCCCCTCGCTCAGGTCGATAGTGGAGTCAGGCAGGTCCCTTGCGTCCCCGCGCAGATGATGCGGAAGTTCACCCGCGTCATTGACCCACCCTGAAGACGATGGGGGCGCCTCATTCCACATAATGAATTTGGAGGAATCATGCGAGGGGAAGGAGCCGTCAGTGAGGCCGAAAACAACCACCCCATCCCATTCCAGACCTTTTGATTGGTGAATCGTGAGGATCTGAACGGCAAGAGGATCTACTTCGACCGCAGGCCCCGCTAGTCCTCTCTCATTTTCTTCAGCTGCCACAAGCCAGGCAAGAAGTCCTGATAGGGATGGGGCTTCCACAGATTCTTCGAAGTGGGCAACCACATCAATGAAAGCATCGAGGGATTCCCGCGCTCCCACCCCCAAGGGATCAGCGATCGCATCATCACTAATGGACAAAAGATGCATCGCGCGTTCCGCAAGTTCCACGAGTCCACGTCCTCTCAGAGAACGCAAGGTCTTCAGACGCGAAGCGAGAATACTGACCCGACGCCACGCTGTTTCAGTAAAAGCCGGTGAGTTTTTCGAAAACTGCCATCCCGGTTCTGGGGGATTATCAACGGCTTCGAGAAGGAAAGCTGAACGGCGTTCCCTCCCCTGCTGTACGGCGAGTTCACCGGCCCATTTCCCAAGAAGTGACAGATCAGCTGCTCCTAGATCAAGTCTGACGAGCAGGCGCACAAGTGCGGGGGCATTATGCACATTCTCGGTAATTTCCAGCGCCGACCTCAGGTCAGAGACGACGGGCTGATCAAGTAGACCCCCTAAGCCGATTATCTGTGTTGGAATTCCTCGATCTCGTAAAGCACGATCAATGGGGAGGAAATGTTTACGTTTCCTCGCAAGAACTGCGATCGAGTATGCCTCACCCCGGTGCAGATCCCTCAGTTTTTCAATGTATTCTGCGACCTCGCTGGCTGCGCTTTCCACTGTTGGCACATAGGCGATACGCACATGTCCCTCACCGGCAAAAGATGATTCGACAAGCGCAGGAGAAGCAGCGGTGCGAGCACTTTTACGTAAGGGATCAGCAACCCGATTCGCTGCGGTGAGGATCCTACGGTCATTGCGCCATGCGGTAGAAAGCGCAAGCATCTTTCCTTTCGATCCTCGTGTCGAGAACCTCTCAAGGAAAGAGTCAAGAGAAGAAGCTGAGGCTCCGCGCCAACCGTAGATCGCCTGATTGGGATCACCAACAGCCGTCACTGGATGATCGTGGAAAAGAGCAGAGAGCAAGCTCATCTGAATCACCGAGGTGTCTTGGAACTCGTCGAGAAGAACGAAACGATGTTCAGCGCGTATCGAAGCAACTGCTTCGGGTGAGGAATGCACAATCCGCGTCGCAAGGAGGAGTTGATCTGAGAAGTCCAGGACTCTCATGTGTCTTTTCCTACGCTGAAACTCTGCAATCGGTTCCAGGAAAGCAATACGGCGCCGATTCGCACGGATCGCATCGCGAATGGCGTCATTCCCCGCCGGGATTTCCTCAAGTTCTGTCGAATATTCCTCAAGACGAGTACGCGCCGTCTCAAGGTCGTACTCGTGTTCGGCCAACTGTCCAGAAAGGCTCAGTGCTTTCTTTACGGCGCTCGCGATCGACAGATCGGGATCAATAGCTGTCGGCCAAGCCATGAGGATATCCGTCATGAGTTGAACACAAGCCGCTTCCCCGAGCATACGGAAATCGGGATCTATCCCAATACGCAACGCATGTTCTCCCACAATTCTTTGAGCGAAAGCGTTGTACGTCAGCGACACCGGGGATTCTGTCGCCTCAATCCTGGGCATCGCTTTCGCCAGGAGACCAATGCGTTTCGATAGGCGTTCGGCAAGTTCACCTGCAGCCTTCTTTGTGAAAGTTAGTCCAAGGACTTGACCGGGAGTGATCTCCTCATGATTGGCTAGGGCACACAAGACCCTCATCGCCATTGTTTCTGTTTTCCCAGAACCTGCACCCGCAACGACAAGCACAGGATCCAAGGCAGCTTCGATGATCGCTTCCTGCTCTTTCGTGGGAACAACCTTCGGATCCACGATTGCTTGGATCTGCTGAGCTGACAGCATAGTTCTTTCCATTTAGTCCACCGTCTTTCGACCCTGATCGTAAGCAGGGCACACCTTCGTAAATCCGCAGTATTGACAGGTTTTGCGATCCGGGTTCGCAAGGAAAACACTGCCGCGAAGACTGTCGGCCACAGCGCTTAAGGTATCGAGCCAGTAGTTCCGTTTTTCCTCGTCGAATGCTTTTTGATGGCGCTCAACCGGTTTCTTTTCATTGAGATACACCAGCCTCGCATCGACGACCTTATGCCCCAATTGCGCAAGGGCCAGTTGGTAAAGGGCGAGCTGAGGATGCTGCTCCGCCTCATTCACTGACACTTTCGACCCCGACTTCAGATCAACGATCCGCACGCCCTCGTCTACTTTTTCGATGCGGTCAATTCTGCCGCTGATGACAACATCGCCAATTCGGACATCAATAGGAGTTTCGGTATCCACGTCTCCTGGAACTGCAAGGAAATAGGAGGCAAGATTACTCAGACGTTGACGTACTTTCTCCACGAATGCTTGCCCCTCCCAGGTATGCGCATCAATACCAAGAGCACACAGTTCCTTTTGGAGGAGTTCTTCAAGCTGTTCTTCGTTTGCGTGGGGAGCTTTTTCAGCAAGTGCATGAACAAGGGTGCCGATCTTCTGAGCATCCCCTGTTGGCCCTTCAGCGCCGATATCACTGAAGAACCACTTCAGGGGACAATTCATTGCCGACTCAAACTTCGACGGACTCAACCGAAGGAGACCTCGGGAAATTGGCGCATCTGAAGAAAGAGGACCCTCACCCGTCCACGTAGAAGGATCCGCAGACACAATTCCCTCCCTCCACAAAAGAGCGAGAAGAAGTGCCGCTTCCTCACACTGAGCTTCATCGGTATCACGCGCTGCCACACGGCGCAGATCTGCGACCTGACCAAAAATATTCAAAGGAGCAGGTGCGGGCGAAAGAATCGGCGCAGCTTCCCCTTCCAGTCCCGCGCTTTGTGCAAGCTGCTCAAAAAATACTGAAGGAGCAGCATCTTCAGCGCTCACAGCCCCGATATGAAGCACGTGCGTGCAACGCGAAACCGCAGCCGCGAGGAGGCGACGCTCATCGTTGAGCACTTCTTTGCGCGCATTCTTTGGATTGTCGTCAAGGACAGTGCGTCCATCTTGAGAATCGGCGATCTTTCCCGTACCGAGTTCCGTGATGAGATCACCTCGTAGGGTACGGGTACGTAAGCGTGTATTCGGCCATACACCGTCTTGAAGTCCGACGACAGCAAGCACTTTCCAGTGACGGCCCACCGCTTGCGCGGGCGTGAGCACCGCAACACCCGGAGGACGCACACCGACGAGGGCGATAGTATCGATCGGTACTTGGTGATCGAGAAGCCCCCGCGCAAACTCAGCTGCTGTTCCTGAAGGATTGCGCTGTTCCCACACGTCAGCAACCCGCATGAGGGCCACGACCGCGTCAAGCTGGTCGTCGAACCAGGCAGAATCTTCATCTGCCTTCACGGCTCCTTCTTGCCAGGATTCAGCACGATCAGCCAGTTCCCACATGCGCCATAGGGCCTCCTGAGGGCGGCAAGACCCTACTTCCTTCCGCTCCTTCCAGAGCCGACACGCGCGTTCGAGATCTTCAGCCAGCTTCCCTTGTACACGAGTGCGCCATAGTGACGGGTCCTCGAGAAGACGATTCACGTTCATCAGGAAAGCCGCTTGGTCCTCATCACTGTCAGCAAGGTGTGCTGCGTTCACACCGACAAGAAAACGATGCAGTTCCAAGGCATCGAGTCCGATCAATGGAGAAGAGACAAGCGCAGAAGCACGCTGTTCTTCCGTAGGGGAATCTTCCCCGACGATGAGTTCTAACAAAGCGCGCGTCGTCGGCTGCGCAGCAAAATCAAAAGCTCGCGTTCCGCCCTCGACCGGAACGCCACCGCGCCGAAGATAACGAGTAAACTCCTCAGCTTGGCTTGCCGAACGCACGATGACGGCCTGCTCAGTCCACGGGATTGAATCATGCAGACGGTGCTGCCTGAGCGCGTGAGCGATGTGGGCGCCGAGTTGGGCGTTCGATCCGCCAATATGGGCATAAACGGCATCGGAATTGTGCGTCTTGCTTCCTTCGGCGCAACGCCTTGCAGGAGAACCCGTCTGCGGAATAGATTCCACAATTTTATTCACGCAGGTACGTAGTCGCGGCCCCTGGCAGTGGACAGCACCGAGGTCCATCAGCTCCGCATCGATCGCCGCATATAAACGGCCATCTAGATGAGGTTCGCCCCCGCGATACCCAGCAATTGCCACATCTGGATCAGCGAATGCAACAACGCGACTTCCGGCTTCCACTAACGAGGTAAGCAAAGGGATCGTCGAAGGCGTGCAGTCTTGCAGATCATCCACGATCACAAGATTGGGCACTTCGCACTCCCCTTCCACACCGCGTACAGGGGCTTCCTTATCCCAGGATCGAATAAGGTCAGCGGCAAGTGATTGGATTCTGGACAAATCCACCCGCACAACATCGCGGTGTTCAACTGAGAAAGCTTCGCCTGAAAGATAAGCCTCAAGGAGGACACCCGCCGCCACCCATTCCGGGTGAGCGAAACGTTCCCCCGCACGCCTCAGTGCCGAACCGTCAAAACCCACTTCACCGGCCCGCGCAAAAAGATCGCGTAGTTCATTTCGGAACGCCGGAATCTGACGCATCTTGGCAGACAATGATTCCGGCCAAGGTGCTGGAACTTTCTCGATCAGTTCGGTGATGAGTTCATCTTGGAGCGCACCTGTCATCAGTTCGACTGGCCCTAGTGGGTCGTGACGATTCAAACGCCAGGTTGACACGACCGAGTATGCGAAGGAGGCCGGTGTCCTCACGGGACGTACCGTTTGAGGTGCGAGAGCCTGGACGCGCGGCATCAAGACATCGGCTCGCACACGGTCCGGGACGAGAAGAATCGCATGCTCACCCCGCTTCACCGCATCTTCCAGTACAGCAAGCGCGCAGGTGGTGCGCCCCGAACCCGGAGCGCCCCTGACAATCAAGGAGGCAAGTCGAGCACGCTCACGCACCTTTTCTTGAGCATGATCGAGAGTGGGCAGATCAGCCCACCCTGCGGGCCGGGGCCTCACCTGAACACGAATTTCGCTCATGACTCAATCCTCCCTCAGCCCATAGGCATGTGCGGCACCTAGCATGAAGGTAAGAGCATTCCCCGAGGAGGACATATGAACATCACAATCGGTATCCGCAGCTCCGCCCGTGACATTTCCATCGACCTTGATATTGAACGCGAAGAACTCGTGTCGCGCGTTCATGCGGCAGTCCAATCGCTTTCCGTCCTCGATCTCACGGACAATAAAGGACAGCAATATCTCATCCCCGCCCGCTCAATCGCCTACGTTCAGATCGGAGAGCAGATCGAACGTCGCGTCGGGTTCGCCCTCGCCTAAACGCTTGACACCCGGAAAGCCCTGTTCCCACAGGAAGCAAGGCAGATGCACGAGGGCGGAGCAGCATCAGCTTTTCGATGCGCCCCCTCGTGCATCTCTATGCCTTGAGATTAAGCTGAGCCATTCTTTGACCGTGACGCTTCGTCACGAAATCTGCAATCTCGTCAGCTGTATCAGGATCCCGCGCAAGATCTGGGTGAGTAAACAGAGTCGCCCTCGCTAATCCAAGAACTTCACCGGCAACACGGCGCGCCCACAGTGACAAACGAGCCGCAAGCTGTGGATCAGCAGCGATCAGCGGCGCCAAATGCTGCCGCTCCCACTCCCCCTGCGTCAAATCCCAATCGGTGACCGCAGCGTCAAACAGTTCGTGACGCGTTGCGACTTCGCACAGGAGATCCCCCATGATGCCGACGGTCACATAGGTTTTGACTGTGCGCTCACACCAGGTCGTCGGTCGCGTCCTCGCATCAAGATCATCGTAGAGACCTGAATATTGGCCCGCAGCGGCAAGAAGATCAACACCTCGATGAGTCGCCCACACGTTAAGCTGTTCAAAAATCGTGAAAGCGCGCGCCGACATTCGTGCATGGGCAACATGGGCTTCGATATCCGGCGCCTGATCACCGTCTTTGGCCAGTCGCGTCATCGCTGCAAGCGCAGAATAGGCGAGCAAGCCAATGACATCAATGTCTGCAGAAGAAACGGGGGCGTATGAGGTGTCCATACTCTCCAGAGTAATCCCGTCAGACGATGACCTTCTTACCTTTCGTACACACTGTTGCCGCCAAAGTTCAGCGTTCATGCCCTGATTTTCAAGGAAAGAAGATTATTGACAGCATATTCATAGGGAAAGTAGGGAAAAGAAGTGAGTGAGGCCATAACTACTCGGCCTCTTTCCCGCCTCCTCGTACAATGAGGAGCGACCACGGCTGCCCGGTCGCTTTGACATTTTCTTTTGCGCCCGAGGCGCACCCTGATATTGCGCGATCGGCTGCCACTCACACCCCGGTTCTTCCGGGAGGAAAGGCAGATCGTGACATCCACGACGAACGAGGGCGCAGATGCGCCACAAAGCGCAACAGCTTCATGCGATTCCTTCACTGAATATTCTGCTGGTGTCGTCAGACTCGGCAAGATCGTCCCGCTTGGCGCACAAACGGAAGCTCAACCTGACATTGTGAGCACTGGAAGCGATGACTTCGGGTGTCACACATTCGCTGACTTCGGTGTGACCGACCCGATCGTTGATGCTCTTGCCGATCAGGGAATCACACACCCCTTCCCGATTCAGGCGCTCACCTTGCCGCCCGCGCTCGACCGACATGACATTATCGGTCAGGCAAAGACAGGAACAGGGAAAACTCTTGGTTTTGGCATCCCCGTCCTCGAAGATGTGATCGCGCCTGACGAAGAAGGCTACGACGAACTCCTTAATCCGAATAAACCGCAGGCCCTCATCATTTTGCCGACTCGTGAGCTGTGTAAGCAGGTCGCTCAGGATCTGCGTCAAGCAGCGAAGTACCTGTCCACTCGTATTGTTGAAATCTATGGCGGTGTCGCTTTTGAACCGCAGATCGAGGCTTTGAATAGGGGTGTTGATATTGTTGTCGGTACTCCTGGGCGACTTATTGATCTTCTCCGTAAAAGTGTTCTTCATCTCAGCGGAGTGGAGACCGTCGTCCTCGACGAAGCCGATGAGATGCTTGATCTCGGTTTCCTTCCCGATGTGGAGACTCTTTTGTCGCGTGTCCCTACGCACCGGCACACGATGTTGTTCTCTGCCACCATGCCCGGCCCGGTTGTGGCACTTGCCCGTAAGTTCATGGAGCATCCCACTCATATTCGCGCTCAGGATCCCGCAGATCAGAACCAGACGGTGAACTCTATTAAGCAGGTGATTTATCGGGTTCATGCGATGAATAAAGTGGAGGTTGTTGCACGAATCCTCCAATCGCGAGGGCGCGGACGTTCCATTATTTTCTGTCGGACTAAACGCACGGCGGCGCGTCTTTCAGAAGACCTCAGCACTCGTGGTTTCGCGATTGCTTCCCTGCATGGAGATCTTGGTCAGGGTGCGCGTGAGCAGGCTCTGCGCGCATTTCGTAAAGGCAAGGTTGATGTTCTGGTTGCCACCGATGTTGCGGCTCGCGGCATTGACGTGGATGAGGTCACGCATGTGATCAACTATCAGTGTCCTGAGGACGAGAAAATCTATATTCACCGTATTGGTCGCACGGGCCGTGCGGGTCATTCTGGTACGGCTGTGACTTTCGTAGATTGGGATGACACGCCGCGTTGGTCACTGATTTCCAAGACTTTGGGCTTGGGGGTATCCGAACCGCTTGAAACTTACCACACCTCACCTCATCTGTATAGTGATTTGGATATTCCCACGGGAACAACGGGGCGTTTGCCTCGTGCTCAGCGTGTCCTCGCTGGTTTAGATGCCGAAGCACTAGAGGATCTTGGCGGACTGCGTTTACGTTCAGGGGGCCGAGGGCGGGGCCATGTGCGCAACACGAAAGCTCGGGGACGTGTCCATTCTGGGGAGCGTCATCGTCTTTCCAGGGATGGAGAGCGTGAGCCACGGGCCGGTCAGCAGGGTCGTTCTGACCGTGGTACCCGAGGGCGAGGGCGCGATCATTATTCTCCAAGTGTTGAAGGTAGGCCGAAAACAGCGAAGCCTGCGCGTCAGAGGGTGCGTCGTCGCAAACGGAAGGATCAGTCCGAATAGTAATTCGAACTCAGGATTTCTCAGGGTTATTGACGGCGGGCACTCAGGCGTGAAAGCGGGTAGCGCCCAGTGTTTTTGGCGGCGTCCCGGCGTGGTCCCCAGCATCATCGGTCGCATCACCGAAGGTGCTGAGGTTTTGTTGTTGTCCTCCAATTCACCTTTGGACATCAAAGAGTCATGGGCTGGATTTCTCTCCAGGAGTGTCCCGTATGCCTCCTCAGCTCAACGGTTTCCCTTCGATCGGTTGTGAGCGACACAGAGCATTTCACAGTTGGTGGCATCTGTCGCACCGCCGTGAGACCAGGCGGTGACATGGTCAGCGTCCATTTCCTTGAGCGTGTAGATGCGGGTGCGGTTGTTGTTCGCGCCAACAGCACACAGGGGACAGTTTGATGTTCCCTCTTCTTTTGCTTGTGCCGTCTGCTGTTCGTAGGCGGTGCGCTTGACCTTGTCGTCAAATATACGAATGTCGAGTAACTCGGAGCGCTTTTCACCTCCAAGGATGTACTCATAGATACCGCTTGCTTTGTGGACGGCGGGGTCGCTGCGCAGTTCTGTCACGCGGATATCGACAGCCCTACTGTCGTAAGGGGTGAGGTGGTAGGTCTCGTAGAGTCTGCCCCACTCTAATCCGCGCATTTCCTTATCCGGGATACGTTTGAACACTGTGGAAACCCAGTCGATAACCGAGGTGAAATAGGTTTCTAGCTCTTTCGCGGAAGGAGCGTGTCTGTGGTCAGCCATGTAAGCCGAGACGGTGGTCTTTTTGGCTGCGGCAAGCCACTCTAGAGCAACATGGAGGACTTCTTGTCGCTTGGGGTCGCCTTTGACGTAGGCAGCCCACTTCTGCTGGCGCGAGTCGGCAGAGTTAGAGAACACGGCTTTGGCTGCTGTGACGAAGGGGCCTGAGTACACGGCGTTGAGGAGTTCTTGCTCATTGAGCGGCACGCCAGCAATGTTGATGGTCTGGAACCACTGCTTAATCTCCGCTTCGGTACCCGAGCTGGTGTAGATCAGCAGGGTGTTGTCGCGAA
Organism: Pauljensenia sp.; assembly: GCA_029983625.1. GTDB lineage: Bacteria > Actinomycetota > Actinomycetes > Actinomycetales > Actinomycetaceae > Pauljensenia. Next base: position 11,550 of record JASBZF010000047.1, read on the forward strand.
TGAGGTCCTGCTGCGCTGGTGCAAGCGAAGAGAAAGTCTGTTCACGCCCGTCTACCTTGATGGCGAACTTGCCGGTGACAAAGCGTCCAATAGAGGTGATGCGCTGCTGACCGTCGAGGACTTCAAGCTGCCCATCGCCCGCGTCATTAAAATAAATAAGCCCGAGGGGATAACCGGCAAGGATTGACTCAATGACAGCAACGTCTTTCTTTCCGTCACCGTAAATGTAGTTACGCTGATACTCAGGCTGAATGGTCAGATGACCATTAAGGCCGTAAAGCCCTTTCCCTTCAGCTTCGTTGTACACGAAGCCTTCCACGATCTCAGCAATGCTAATTTGTTCGAGTGAAGTTTTCATACCTTAATCCTATTCATTTCCAACATTTCGCTTGCGAATAAAAATTCGCTTGTACGCTGTTTGAGCAACTCCATCAATCACGATGTAAGCGTTCTGCACTCGCCAAGTGCGATTAGCACGCTTGTATTTATCTTGATCTTCAATCCTCGGGGGCGTGAAGAAGTCATATTTGATGGATAGATCCAAATCTCCATCGCGCCCTACCAGCTCAAACTGATCAGGATTGTATTTGTCGAGGAAGGTGATCGGAACGCCCATAACACCTGAGCAGTATTCAAGTTCTTCGAGTGTGTATCCGTATTCGGTGATCATGATTCGTTCCAGTCGCTCTTTGCGCGAATGAGAATCCGAAAGTACGGAGTTACTCTCTCTCTCTCTCTCTCTCTCTCGTGTAGACCAGGTCTTTACCATCGTCACCATGACGGAAGCGGATGATCTCAAACTGATCGGGATTGTACTTATCTAGGAAAGTGATCGGTACGCCCATCGCTTCCACGTAATCGCTAGGGATAGCATCAACGAAGGGCACTTCGATTGCGTCGTAATTGTCATACGTGACGTAGCCGTTTTCACGCACCTGCTTATGCTTGCTGAACCTGAGATTATCTTCCATCGTCATCAACGACAAAAGCTCATGACGCCGCCCATGCTCAATATTGGTGAACCAACCAGATGCTCGTCGCGCTTGAGGGCGACCATCCTCAATGCGGAAGCATGTCGGATCTCTCTTACTCAACTCTTCTTCCGCGCCTTGGGGTAGATCGAACCATAGGCTACCTCGAGGCGTAGGCTGCCCAAGCCAAAGCTGGTTTTTCTGAATAAGTGGGAATATCTCTTTATAGGTGATGGCATTAGGGTTTCCAATGATGGAGAACTTAACTCCACCTTCAATCAACCAGGCAACAAACTCACGAAAAAGCGAGAACGGCGGATTGGTGATGACAAAGTCAGCTTCATCGCGGAGCCGCGTCACTTCCTCAGAGCGAAAGTCACCGTCACCGTCAAGATACGACCACTTGAGATCGTCGATATTGACAACGCCATCCCCTGAGATGTCTTCGGGCTCAAGGACAAACATGCGTCCACGCTCAAAGGACTTCGCTTCATCATATTGGGGGTCGTTGAGCTCAAAGAGTGTCGGAGTGTAATACGAGCCCCCGGCATTGGAGTTGGGTGCATACGAGGTCGAGATAAGCTTCTTCAACCCGTACTCGACAAAATGGAGGGCAAAGAATTTAGTGAAGTTACTCCATTCAGGATCGTCACACGGCAAGAGCAAGGTCTTACCCCGAAACAGATCTGGGTCATATTCAAGGTAAGCGTTAATCTCGCGCTCAATATCAGCCCATTGAGTATAGAACTCATCATTTTTAGCAGCTTTAGCGCGAGTGAGACTACTGTTTCCAGCCATAAGGAGCCGCACTCCTTTCCA
>JASBZF010000048.1 GCA_029983625.1 Pauljensenia sp.
CTCCTCCTTATTCATGCCGCCCCAACAGGCGCACTGGCCCACAGCAGTGTGATACGAGCGGCCCAGGCAGATGTGAAAAATGAGCGTCTTAGCATCTCCTCGAAAATCAAGAGCCACACACGCTTAACCGCTTCCACAGGACACAGCCTCTCCCCTCACATTCACCCTCTTGTGTGTCTTGCCCTCGCCCTCGCCTTCCCCGTCTTCCGCTCCGTCTCCGACTCTGCCTTCCACTCTGTCTCCCACACTGTCTTGCGATCCAGCCCCGCCCTCGGCACTGAAATATGAATTACAGAATTAATGAATGATCGAATTCGCACAAGCGCAGACGACGCACACACCCACTATTCCCAGACATTCCCAGAAAGCCCACAGTTCTCAGAAAAAACACTCCCGAAGCCCTAGGCTTGCCACGAACGGAACACCGACACGAGGCACAAAGGAGCCAGACGTGACCGAGTTTTTCTACAAAGACTTGCTGCCCCTGGGCGAAGACCCCACCGAATACCGACTCCTCACCACCGAAGGCGTTGAAACCGTCGAAGGACCGGACGGTCAGACCTTCCTCAAAGTCGCCCCCGAGGCCCTTGAACTCCTCGCAAAAACCGCCTACCACGACATCTCCTTCTACCTGCGCACCGCGCACCTCGAACAGCTCGCGAAAATCCTCGACGACCCCGAAGCGTCCGCAAACGATAAATTCGTCGCCCTCGACCTGCTCAAGAACGCAAACGTCGCCTCCTCCGGCATCTTGCCCATGTGTCAGGACACGGGCACAGCAATCATCAAAGGTGAACGCGGACAGCACGTCCTCAGCGCAGGCCCCGATGAGCTCCCTCTCGCTCGAGGCGTGTACGAGGCCTACACCGAACTCAATCTGCGCTACTCACAAAACGCGCCGATCACGATGTACGAAGAGAAGAACACCGGCTGTAACCTCCCCGCGCAGATCGAACTCTACGCCGACACCCACGAGGGCCATGAGACCGACTACCACTTCCTCTTCATGGCAAAAGGTGGCGGCTCAGCGAACAAGTCCTACCTCTACCAGATGACGAAAGCCATCCTCGATCCCGAGCATATGATGCAGTTCCTCGAAGAGAAGATCCGCTCGCTCGGCACCGCAGCCTGCCCGCCCTACCACCTCGCCATCGTCGTCGGCGGCACTTCCGCAGAGTTCGCGCTGAAAACCGCAAAATACGCTTCAGCGCACTACCTCGACGAAATGCCCACCCAGGGTTCTGAACTCGCCCACGGGTTCCGCGACCTTGACATGGAAGAGCAGGTCCTCGAACTCACACGCCAAATGGGGATCGGCGCACAGTTCGGCGGCAAGTATTTCTGCCACGATGTGCGCGTCATCCGACTTCCACGCCACGGCGCTTCTTTGCCCGTCGCGATCGCTGTGTCCTGTTCAGCTGACCGCCAGGCAAAAGCGAAGATCACGCCCGAGGGCGTTTTCTTGGAAAAGTTGGACACCGATCCGGGCCGTTTCCTTCCCGCGACCGATCCGGCTGAACTCGGCGAAGACACCGGCGCTGTCCGTATCGACCTTGACCGTCCCATGAACGAAGTTCTTGCTGAACTCTCGAAGTACCCGGTCAAGACACGCCTGTCCTTGAACGGCACGATGATCGTGGCTCGCGACATTGCACACGCGAAGATCCGCGAACGGATCGAAGCCGGTGAGCCTATGCCGCAGTACATGCTTGACCATCCGGTCTACTACGCGGGTCCGGCAAAAACTCCTGAAGGGATGCCTTCGGGTTCATTTGGTCCGACAACGGCCGGGCGCATGGATTCCTACGTTGATCAGTTCCAAGCCCTCGGCGGCTCCATGATTATGGTCGCTAAAGGTAACCGCTCTAAGCAGGTGACGGATGCCTGTGCGAAGCACGGGGGTTTCTATCTCGGCTCGATTGGCGGTCCGGCTGCTGAACTCGCGGCGAACTGCATTAAGAAAGTCGAACTCCTCGAATACCCAGAACTCGGCATGGAGGCCGTGTGGAAGATCGAAATCGAAGACTTCCCTGCCTTCATCGTCGTCGATGACAAGGGCAATGATTTCTTCGCGGGCACCCAGGAGGTCACGCTCACTCTCGGTAAGCGTCCCGGCCTCTAAGATCTCTCCCCGCCCCGCCCTCGACCCATCCTCGACCCCTTAGCTAAAGGAAACCTGAACCGGGGAAAACCCGGTGTCGTATTGGGTAGCGTGATTACTGAAAAGAAAGCGCCTACCCAATCGAGTCAGGATCTTTCTTATACGACAGATCGAGGACGAGGGCGGGGCCCATCTTGTAGGTGTCAGCGACTCAAAGAATGGATGCTCAGCACCGCGATCCGTCCTTGTTGTATGACGCGATCATTTGTCTTCGCAGGGTGAAACATCATTGGTGTCCTTCTGGACACTGACAGAACCGGAAAACGCAAGCACACGCACACACGACGCACAGGCACAGACACAGATACACGCGACGCACAGGCAGCAGTGTCACGCACACAACACGGAAACGGAGCAAAACGGTGCCCGCCTCAGCGTGAGCACGTGCTGAAGCGAGCACCGTGACCTCCTTCTCGCTCTTGTCTCACACAGGAGAGGAAGAACGAGTCGGAGGACCGCAAGCCCGGCTCTGTACCTATCACGAGCCGAACCTGCGGCAGGTCTTTCAAATACCGATCGCAGCCCCGAACTCGGCTTTAATCGTCTCAAGACGTTCGCGCGCCTGCGACCACGGAACAGGAGCTCCCTCCTCAACGGGAAGAATCACTTCGAGGTAGCACTTCAGCTTCGGCTCCGTACCCGAAGGACGAGCGATGACGCGGTCGTTTGCTTCAGTGGTCACCATGATCGCATTCGTCCCTGGCAGACCATCCCACCCCTGAGACATATCCACAACGGAAACAACCGCAGAACCCGCAAGCTCACGCGGCGGATTCTCACGCAAACGCTCCATGCCCTGCGCGATGAGGCCAAGATTCTCCACGCGGAAAGTCAGCGGCATCGTCACATAGCAGCCGTAGATACGTGCCATGCGTTCAAGCTCGTCCTGAGCGCTGCGTCCCTGAGCTTTGAGTTCAGCGAAAAGAGAAGCGGCCACAACTGCGGTTGCGATGCCGTCTTTGTCGCGCGCATGTTCAGGATCGGGGCAAAAACCGATCGCTTCCTCGTAGCCGAACACAATGCCCGGTGTGCGAGCGATCCACTTAAATCCCGTGAGAGTGTGCTGGTAGCCGAGGCCGTGCGCCGTAGCGATTTTTTCAAGCTGACGGCTCGACACAATCGAGTTGGCGAAAACGCCACCCTTCGGGGCGCGCCCTGCGAGGAACTCCCCGAGGATCGAACCGGTCTCATCACCGCTGAGTTGACGCCACCCTGTCGCCGAAGCCTCATCTGGGATCGCAAGAGCACAGCGATCCGCGTCCGGATCAACGGCGATGATGAGATCCGAAGCGTGCTCGCGTGCGTGTGCCATCGCAAGGTCAAGAGCGCCGGGCTCTTCCGGGTTCGGGAAAGAGACGGTCGGGAAGTCCGGGTCAGGTGTCGCTTGTTCTGCGACAAGTGACACCTGCGAGAAGCCAGCCTCCTTCAGGACACGCTCAGTGAGCGCACCCCCCACGCCGTGCATCGCGGTCAAGGTGATCTTCAGATCGCCTCGTGTGTCACCTGTCGCCAAAGCTGCGGCAGCTGCAACGTAGTCGTTACGCGGATCGACTTCTTCGATGCGTTCTGTGTCCTGAGGGACTTCATTGGCCGGAGGTGCCACCGCGATAGCTGCAGCAATACCCGCGTCATGCGGAGGCACGATTTGGGCACCCTGACCGGCGTCAGTGACGACGCTTCCGCCGAGGTAGACCTTGTAGCCGTTGTCCTTAGCGGGATTGTGCGAGGCGGTAATCATGATGCCTGCGTCAGCGTCGAGGGCGCGCACTGCAAAGGAGGTGAGCGGTGTCGGCTGTGAGACGGGCAAAGCCAAAGCGCGACATCCCGCCGCTGAAATGACCCGCGCAGCTGCGCGAGCAAAGTCAACGGAACCGTGCCTCGCATCGCAGCCAATCACGACGCGAGCTTCACGTTCTGTCTGAGTTTTCAGGTAGGCGGCAAGCCCTGCGGTTGCTCGGATGACGACGGCAAGGTTCATTCGGGATTCACCCGGACCGATTTCGCCACGCAAACCTGCGGTACCGAATTCAAGGGGGCCATTCATTGCGGCCCGTACTTCAGCCACAGCGTCCTCATTGCCCGCCACAGCGGCTTCGATGGCAGCCAGGAGCGCCGAAGAAGTCTGAGGATCCGGGTCGTGCGTGGCCCATTCGCGGGCCGCTTCAAGAAGCTGCTCGTTCATCGCTTTTACTCCTCGATACCGTCAAGGATCGCAAGCGTTGCCGACACGCCGAGGCGCGAAGCTCCGGCCTCGATCATGGCAAGCGCGGTCTTGGCGTCACGGATACCGCCCGAAGCTTTCACACCGAGGCGGTCTCCGACTGTTTCGCGCATGAGCTTCACGGCGTGTACCGAAGCGCCACCGGCGGGGTGGAAACCGGTGGAAGTCTTCACGAAGTCCGCTCCCGCCTTCTCAGAGGCGCGGCAAGCCATGACGATTTCTTCGTCGGTTAACGCTGCGGATTCGATGATGACCTTCAGGACGCGCGGCGCGGGAACGGCCTCGCGGACAGCGCGGATTTCCGCTTCAAGCTCAGCTTCACGTCCTTCTTTCACGAGGGCGATATTGATGACCATATCCACCTCGTCCGCGCCGTCTTCGACGGCGCGGGCAGCTTCGGCGGCCTTAATTTCCGGCTTCACAGCACCCGAGGGGAAGCCGGCGACGCAGGCGACCATCAGACCTTCGGGAACGTCGAGGGGCAGCATTGAGGGCGAGACACACACCGAGTAGGTACCAAGTTCGCTCCCCTGAGCGACGAGGGCCGCAACGTCGGCGGCGGTTGCCTCGGGCTTGAGGAGGGTGTGGTCAATCATCTGGGCGACTTCAGTCTTTTTCATGGTGCGGTCTTCCTCAAATCTGCGCTAAGGGCAGCGCGAGTTCCATCATCTGTGTGAACGCAGTTTCGCGTTCCTTTGCGGTTGTGGCTTCGCCTGTGACAAGCGAATCCGAGACTGTGAACATGCCGAGCGCTTCAACCCCGGCGTGCGCGGCGGTGGCGTACAGGCCAGCGGATTCCATTTCAACGGCGAGGATGCCCATCTTTTGCCAACGCTCGTTGAAGGTTTCATCGGCGTTGTAGAAGGTGTCCGAAGACAAGATGTTGCCCACGTGTGTGGTGACACCCTTTTCTTCAGCGAGGCGACGCACGGCTTCGATGAGACGGTAGGAGGCAATCGGAGCGTAGGTGCCCGGCAGGTTGTACTGGTCTGTGAACGCTGAGTTGGAGCAGGCTGCCTGTCCGATGACGACGTCGTAAAGGTTCACTCCCGGCTGCATCGCACCGCAAGATCCGATGCGGATAAGTTTCTTGCAACCGAATACGTGGATGAGTTCCCACGAGTAGAGGGAAATCGAGGGGATTCCCATGCCCGAACCCATGACGGAAACCGGGGTGCCCTGGTAGGTGCCGGTAAATCCGAGCATGTTGCGCACGGAGTTGAATTGGACCGCGTCGTCGAGGTAGTTCTCTGCGATGAACTTTGCGCGGAGCGGGTCGCCGGGCAGCAGGATCGTTTCAGCGATCGGGGCCTGGGGGTCGATATGCGGCGTTGCCTTCATTTCTTCTCCTTCGTGGACCCGTGACGGTGAAACGCTTCGTCAAGCGCCCTATGTCAGGGTCCGATCAGACTAATCCGAGAGATTCCAAAGTGTCAAGTTTGGATTTTACATTTGTTCACGAGGGCGGGGCTCAGGTCTCACCACGATTCCTCAAAAGCACCCGCGCCAGATCTTGATCGACCACGACATGCGTCGCCAAGCCCATCCGCAGAGCAGTCGCGAGAGCCGCAGCTTTCTTAGGGCCACCCGCGACGAGTACACGGATCGGACGCTCGGACAGGTCCTTCAAAGAAATGCCCGTCGTCCTCTCGTCGATACTCGATACGGCGACCTCGCCCTCGGCAGTGAAGAATCGCGAACACGCATCCCCCACCGCAGTTGCAAGGAGCGCATTCACCTCGTCCGTTTTCAAGTGAGCGTGACTGATCGCCAAACTTTCGGCACTGACATCACCCACCGTAAAAACTATGAGATCCGTTTGCTTTCCCGCTTCCAGGATTGAGGCGATATACGGATCTGAGCGCACGATTTTTAACGTGCGCACGTCCTCGAAAATCACCGGCAGAGGCAGATAGCGCGGAATTGCATTGAAGGCCGCACAAAAAGCCCTCATCACCTCGAAATCGTTAGTTGTCGCCGAAGAATGTGACGTCCCGCCCTTGAGTTGCACGATCTCAACCCCGCACCTCAGGGTACGGCCCAGGCGCGCGGCGATCGCATTCATCGTCCGCCCCCAGGACACGCCCACACTCATCCCGTCTTCGACGAGGGATTCGACCAGATCCGCACCCACTCGTCCAAGATCGTCGAGGATCTCACGCTCAGACGCACCTGAATCATGAATGACCCGAGCTTCAACTAAACCGAAACGCTGGGCAAGCTGTTCTCCCAGCACCGAGGAAGTCTCACGAGGATCGTGGATTTCTACGGTCACGAAGCCCGCTTCTTTTCCGCGAAGCAAAAGCTTGGCGACAGTCGGACGAGAAAGCCCCATTCTGGCTGCAACTTCAGCTTGACTGAAGCCGCGCTCAAAATACAGCCGGACAGCATCAATCGCCTGTTCGTCCCGCTTCTCCACTTCTCCTCCTTCCGTGCCCTAAAAGTCGCTTTGCACGTGGCCGCATGTAGGCGCGCGAACACTTCACGCCACACGCACACAAAGACATGCGGCCACGCACACACATACCTACGCTCCGCAGTTGCGCAAGCGCGTGCTACTGGACCTCGCCGAGAATCACCGAAGAGACCTCAGGAGCGTGTGAACCGATCACTACTCCCCCTTCAAGCGATTCCAAAGCGCGAGCGATACGCCACTCGTCATCGGTGTGGAGTGTCAGCAGAGGTTGTCCCTTCGTCACGCTCTCACCGGGCTTTGCGTGAATCTCAATACCTGCGCCCGCCTGCACCGGATCCTCTTTCACTGCGCGTCCAGCTCCCAGACGCCAGGACGCTACACCCACACAAAGCGCATCGAGAGTTTCGAGAACACCATCCGTTTCGGCGGTCACGGTGTGCGTATGCAGCGCAGTCGGCAACTCAGCGTCAGGATCGCCGCCTTGAGCGCGGATCATGTCGCGCCAACGATCCATCGCGCGGCCGTCCTGCAGTGCCGCCTCCACATCAACATCGCTCTTACCTGACATTTCCAGCATCTTGCGCGCAAGCGTACAGGTCAGTTCAATGACATCTTCGGGGCCGCCACCGGCGAGCACTTCGACGGATTCGGCCACCTCAAGGGCATTACCAACCTTCAAGCCAAGCGGGGTTGACATATCGGTCAGATACGCAAAAGTCTTCACCCCTGCGTCCGTACCAAGATCCACCATCGTCTGAGCCAGTTCGCGTGCCTGCTCAAGATCTTTCATGAAGGCACCCGAACCGACTTTCACGTCAAGAACCAGTGAACCAGTCCCTTCAGCGATTTTCTTGGACATGATGGAAGAGGCAATGAGGGGGATACAATCAACGGTTGACGTGATATCACGCAGCGCGTACAGCTTCTTATCTGCCGGCGCCAAGCCCGCTCCGGCAGCGCAGATTACAGCGCCGCAGCCCTCGCCGAGCTCACGGTAAATCTCTTCATTTGTCATCGCGGCCTGCCAGCCGGAAATGGATTCGAGCTTGTCGAGCGTGCCGCCCGTGTGCCCGAGTCCACGCCCGGACAACTGTGGGACAGCGACATCGAATACCGCCACAAGAGGTGCAAGCGGCAGGGTGATTTTGTCACCCACACCACCGGTCGAGTGTTTATCAGCGGTGGGGCGCGCGATACGCCCAAAGTCCATGCGTTCACCGGAAGCGATCATGGCTTTTGTCCAGCGCGCGATTTCCTCACGGTTCATTCCGCGCAGGAAAACCGCCATCGCGAGGGCGGCCATTTGTTCATCCTTGACGGCCCCACGGGTGTAGGCATCGATCGTCCAATCGATCTGTTCACCGCTGAGAATGCCGCCGTCACGTTTCGTGCGAATCACATCGACAACATCAAAAGCTTCCATCTGTCTTTTCTTTCCTTCCAAAGGCACTGCCCGCAATGCCCGAAGCTGCGTAAGAGCGGATGAGGGCGGCCGGCTCCGGTATTTCCCAGAGCCGGCCGCAGCCTCAATTCATGCGAGGGGTGGAGGTGGGGACCTGATCGAGGTCGCTCGGTCCAAACCCTTGCGGGAGGACCTCGCTCATGGGCATCACACCCGTGGGCATGAGGACAAGACAGTCCGGTCCGCCGTGTTCGAAAATCACCTGACGACAGCGACCGCAGGGAACCACTGATTCAGAGTTCCCGTTCACGCAGGCCACCGCGACAAGACGGCCCGCACCCGTGCGAATCAGTTCAGACACCATTGAGGTCTCTGCGCAGTGTCCACAACCGTAAGCGGCGTTCTCAACATTCGAGCCGACAACGATGCTCCCATCTTCGGCAAGGCCAGCCGCACCTACGGGGTACCCCGAGTAGGGGCAGTAGGCCCTTTTCATTGCCTCGATTGCTGCACTGCGCAGGCGATCCCAGGTTGTGTCATCGAGAGTATCCACCACGATGTTTCCTTCACTTCACGTAGGGAACGTTCTCAGCCGCAGGGGCTTTCGACTTCCCGACGAATCCGGCGACCGCAATGATCGTCACGAGGTAGGGGATCATCGATACGAGGTCGGAGGGGATCGCAGGTGCCACATTCGGCAGCATCCTTGCAACAGCCTGAGCGAAACCGAACATGACGGCCGCCGACATCGCTCCGATCGGATGCCACTTGCCAAGAATCATTGCCGCGAGGGCGATGTAGCCATTACCCGCTGAAATGTTGTCCGCAAAGGCCAGGCCGGAGCCGATCGTGAAGAAGGCACCACCAAGGCCCGCGAAGGCCGAAGCGAGGATGGCATTGCGTGAACGTGTGCGGTTGACGTTAATGCCAACGGTGTCGGCGGCTTTCGGGTGTTCACCACAGGCACGCAGACGCAGACCCCAGCGCGAACGGTAGAGGAAGACCGCGAGGAAAGCGACGGCTACATACATGAGGTAGACAAGCACCGACTGGTTGAACAGCATCGGGCCGATGATCGGGATCTCCGACAGGAAGGGGATCTTCAGCGGCGTCAAAGAGAACTTGTTCGTGTTCAAGGTCTCGGGTGAAACCTTCATCAGTGTCCCGTAGAAGAAGGTCGTCAAGCCCAGGGCGAGGACGTTCAGCACGACACCGACGATGATCTGATCCACTCCGTAGCGGACGGAAAAGAGCGCGAGCAACGTACCGAGCAGCGCTCCTGCCAAGGGAGCGGCGACGAGACCCGCGTAGGGAGTCTGGAAGAAGGAGGCTGCCATGACACCTGCGAAAGCACCGACGAGAAGGTCGCCTTCGATCGCGATGTTGACAACGCCAACGTGCTCAGACACGACACCTGAAAGCGCACCGAAGATCAGCGGCGTTGAAATGGCCACCGTCGATACGAGGGTCGAGGTGAGGGTCACGACACCGGAGGAGCCGGTCCCCGCGTAGATGAGGAAGGCGAGGGTGGTTGCGATACCCGCCAGGAGCATCGTGCAGGTCTGGAGCCAACGCGGACTCTTTTTACGTGTCGCAGTCGTCACGATCGACCAGATGGCAACGAGCGTAACGAGGACAAGCAGAACCCAGAGGATTCCTGCACCCGCGACAACGAGGTCGGGGATTTCCAGAGCCTGAGATCTGTCGTTGAGGCGGATTGTTACCTCACCGTGTGCTGTGAAAGAGAAGAAGGCCAGGAGGAGGCTTGCCAGCGTGTACACGATCGGCAGCTTCCAGGAGGGCTTCACCTGAACGTCATCCATGAGGTTTGCCTGAGTGACAGTGGTGGTCATCGCGATTCTCCTTCCGCATCGGCGGCCTGAGCGTCGATGGCGGTCTCGCCCGCCTTCGAGGTCGCCGGGGTGACGAGGGCGGGAGCCTGATCGTCAATGCCGAGGGCGGCAAACTCTGCCCGCAGTGAGGTGCTCGGCTCTTGAGGCAAGCGGAAAAGCCAACGCACGAGGGCGGGAGCGGCGATCAGCAAAACGATGACGGACTGGAGGATGAGGATCATGTCGATCGGAACACCCTTGGGCTGCATCGTATAACCACCCGCTTTGAAGGCCCCGAAAAGCAGGCCCGCGAAAAGAGTGCCGAGCGGCTTATTGCGCCCAAGAAGGGCAACGGTGATCGCGTCAAAGCCGAGCGATCCGGCGACATCACGCGACACGTATCCGACCGTTCCAAGGGCTTCATTCGCGCCAACAAGGCCCATGAAGGAGCCTGAGATCATCATCGTGATTGTCGTGATCTTTTCGACGGAAATACCTGCGGTACGCGCTGCTGCGGGATTAGCGCCGACGGCACGCACCTGGAAGCCGAGGGTCGAGCGTTCCAAAATCCACCAGAAGACAACGACCGCAAGGAAAGCGACGACGATACCCGAGTGGAGTTTGAAGGGTGAGGGCAGAATCTGGAGGAAGGCTGCCGACTCGTCAACTCCTGGGGTTTGAGGCTGGTTCGATCCGGGTACCTGCCATGATTTCTTCGCGAGTACGTAACCCAGAGTCAAGGCTGCGATCGCGTTGAGCATGATCGTGAGGATGACTTCATTCGCTCCGGTGCGCGCTTTGAGGAAGCCCGCGATTCCCGCGTACAGCGCCCCTGCGATCACCGCGGCGACGAGGGCGACGAAGGTGTGCAGAACCGGCGGAAGATGGAGGTTGAAGCCGACCCAGACGGCGGCGAGAGCACCGAAGATTACCTGGCCCTGACCACCGATGTTGAACAGTCCCGCTCGGAAACCGAAGGCAAGGCCAAGGCCACCGATGATGAGGGGAATCGAGTACAGCAGAGTGTTCGTAATCGGCTTGATCTGGCGAACGAAGTTCTTAGCTTCCGGGTCGAAGATCGCGCCTCGGAACATCGCGTAGTAAGCCTCGCTCACCGAAGCACCGGCCATAACGATGAGGATCGCGCCGATCGCGAAAGCGATCAGGACTGCGAGGATCGAAACGAACCATTTCGATCCGAGGATGTGCCGGGCGAAGATCACGCCCTTAGACTGGGTTTTCTTCGTCATCGTGCCTCCTCCTGGGTGGAATCGGACTGGGAGGCGAGGGCTTCTTCGAGGGGCACGCCCGCCATCATGAGGCCGAGGACCTCACGCGGAGTATCGGGGGCAACGATGCCGATGACCCGCCCTCGGTACATGACCGCGATACGGTCGGCGAGCGCCACGACCTCGTCAAGTTCGGAGGAAATCAGCAGGACGGGTGTTCCCTGGTCGCGCACCGCGACGATCTGCTTGTGGATGAACTCAATGGAGCCAACATCCACACCTCGGGTCGGCTGGTTTGCAACGAGAAGTGAGAGATCCTTCGAGAGTTCACGGGCGACCACCACTTTTTGCTGGTTGCCTCCCGATAGGGAAGAGATCGGATCCTCAATGGAAGTCAGACGGATGTCGTATTTTTCTTCGAGGGTCTTCGCGTTCTGCTCGATCACTCCGAGCCTGAGGGCCGGGCCCGCTGCGAAGGGTGCCTTGTCGAATTGATCGAGGATGAGGTTCTCTGAAATGGAGAAGCTTGCAATGATGCCGTCGGTGGAACGATCCTCAGGGATGAAGCCGATACCCGCATCAAGCGACTTACGCGGCCCACTGTGGGTGATATCCGTGCCCTCAAGGGTGATTGAACCGGAGTCGGGGTCAACGAGTCCGAGGATCGCTTCAGCGAGCTCGGTCTGACCGTTGCCTTGGACACCAGCAATCGCAAGAACCTCTCCGCGTTCAACGTTCAAGCTGACGTGATCGAGGATCGCGTTACCGGAGGGGCCAAGGAGTGAGACTTTCTCGAAGGACAGGCCACCACCGGCAGGTTTTGCCTCTTCCTTTTCCACTTTGAGCGTGATTGCGCGGCCAACCATCTTGTTGGCGAGGTCGTTTTCAGACTCGTCGGGAGAAGCCGTACCCACAACAGCGCCGCGACGAATAACGGTGATGTCATCTGAGACCGCACGAACTTCACGGAGCTTATGGGTGATGAAAACGATAGAGGTTCCCGAGTCGGCGAGCTGACGCATGATGGTCATGAGTTCGTCGGTTTCCTGCGGGGTGAGGACGGCGGTCGGCTCATCGAGGATGAGGACCTTTGCCTCGCGAGACAGGGCTTTGACGATCTCCACGCGCTGTTGGGCGCCGACGGGCAGATCTTCGATCTTCGCATCGGGGTCGAGGTCGAATCCGAAGCGGGCGGACACTTCTTTGACGAGGGCGCGCGCCTTCGCTAAGTCGATCAGTCCGGCTTTCCCGACCGGCTCATCGCCGAGGGCGATGGATTCGGCGACGGTGAAGACGGGAATCAGCATGAAGTGTTGGTGTACCATGCCGATTCCGGCGGCGACTGCATCACCGGGACCTTTGAAGACAACGGGCTTGCCGTCGATCAGGATCTGGCCTTCGTCGGGTTGGTAGAGTCCGTACAGGACGTTCATGAGCGTCGATTTACCGGCGCCGTTTTCTCCGAGGAGGGCGTGGATACGTCCTTCCTCGATGTTGAGGTCAATGTGGTCGTTTGCGACCAGGGGCCCGAAGCGCTTCGTAATCCCCCTGAGTTCCAGTTTCACTGGGAACCTGCCTTAGCTCTTCTTTGAGTATCGATAAGCGGGTTGTGAGACGACGACGG
>JASBZF010000049.1 GCA_029983625.1 Pauljensenia sp.
GAACGGAGGCCTGAGCCCCATGCTCATTCCCCGTCGTACCAAGTGGCGCCGTCAGCACCGTCCGCACCGTACCGGTAACGCCTCAGGCGGCACCGAACTCGCTTTCGGCCAGTACGGTATCCAGGCACTGACCGGCGCATACGTGACCAACCGCCAGATCGAAGCGGCACGTATCGCGATGACACGTCACATCAAGCGTGGCGGCAAGGTGTGGATCAACATCTTCCCGGACCGTCCGCTCACGAAGAAGCCCGCCGAAACCCGTATGGGTTCCGGTAAGGGTTCCCCGGAGTGGTGGGTCGCTCCCGTCAAGCCGGGTCGCATCCTGTTCGAGCTGGGTGGTGTGGATGAAGCCCTCGCCCGCGAGGCTATGCGTCGCGCCCAGCACAAGCTTCCTATGAAGACCCGTTTCGTGGTCCGAGAGGGTGGTGACATCTGATGGCGGAAAAGGGTCTGACCACCTCCGACCTCGATGCCATGGACGACGCCCAGCTGTCCAAAGAACTCGAGAAGGCCAAGGCCGAACTTTTCAACCTGCGTTTCGCGCAGGCGGTCGGCTCCCTCGAGGACCACGGGCGCATGAAGACGGTGCGCCGCGACATCGCCCGGATCTACACGATCGCGCGTGAGCGGGAGCTCGGCTACCGCACCGCCCCGAGCACCGAGGAGTGAGTGACATGGCAGAATCGACCGAGCGCAACGACCGTAAGGTTCGCCGTGGTTATGTTGTGAGCGACAAGATGGATAAGACCATCGTTGTTCAGATCGAAGACCGCGTGAAACACGCCCTCTACGGCAAGGTTATGCGCAAGAACAAGAAGGTCAAGGTCCACGACGAGAACAACGAGTGCGGTATCGGCGACCTCGTTCTCATCATGGAAACCCGACCGCTGTCGGCAACCAAGCGCTGGCGTCTCGTGGAGATCCTCGAAAAGGCGAAGTGAGCCTTGTACTGCGAGTGATCTTTCGAGTTCAGCTTCGGGGGGGGGGGGGGGGGGGGGGGGGGGCCCGCCCCCTTTTTAATGACGGGCCTAGATGCCGGGCCTAGGTGATGCCGAGGCTGATCCATTTACCTTCTCGCCCTCGATAATCTGAGAAGCGCGCGCCTTTGAGAGAGCTTTCATGGGACAGATCACCGAAAAGACTCTTTCCTCCTCGGCGCGGATGCGGCTAAACTGGGCGAGTTGCGTGACATGGGTGCAGTGCGCCCTCGTCGATAGTGCGAGCGAGCAACATCATGATCCTGTGGTGCGTTCGCGCTGTTATCGGCTCTCGATGCGTGACAGTCAATGCACGTTCGGCAAGGCTCGCGGGAAGTAATGCTCCCAAGAGAACCTGCTCGACAACAGGAGTCAAGAGAAAATGATCCAGCAGGAGTCGCGACTTAAAGTCGCCGACAACACGGGTGCGAAGGAAATTCTCACCATTCGTGTGCTCGGTGGCTCTTCGCGCCGCTACGCGGGAATCGGCGACACCATCGTCGCCACTGTCAAGGACGCCATCCCCGGCGGCACCGTCAAAAAGGGCGATGTCGTCAAAGCGGTTGTCGTCCGCGCCCGCAAGGAGACCCGTCGTCCTGACGGCTCTTACATTCGCTTCGATGAGAACGCGGCCGTCATCATCAACTCGAACGGTGAACCGCGTGGTACGCGCATCTTCGGCCCGGTTGGCCGTGAACTGCGCGACAAGAAGTTCATGAAGATCGTGTCCCTCGCGCCGGAGGTGATCTGATGGCAGCCAAGATCCGCAAGGGTGACCTCGTTGAGGTTGTGCGCGGTCGTTCATCCGATGAAAAGAAGCTCGCCAAGCGCAACGCTCGTCGCGCTGCCGAGGGGCTTGAACCCCTTAAGCCGGGCGACAAGGGCAAGCAGGGGCGCGTCATCAAGGTATTCCCCACCGAAGGCAAAGTCCTCGTCGAGGGGATTAACCTCAAGACCCGTCACCTTCGCCAGGGCCAGCAGGGACAGGCAGGCGGCATCGAGACAATCGAAGCCCCGATTTCCCTCGCCAAAGTTGCTCTGGTTGACCCCGACACCAAGAAGCGCGTTCGTGTCGGATTCCGTGAGGATACCGTCGAGCGTGATGGCCGCACCCGTACCGTCCGAGTTCGCGTGACCCGTGGCGGCGCAAAGCGCGGCATCGAGCAGGGCAAGGAGATCTGAGTATGGCCCCGCGTCTTAAGGAAAAGTACCTTTCAGAGATCCGTGACGCTCTTCGCGCCGAGTTCAAGCACGAGAACATCATGCAGGTCGGCGGTCTTGTGAAGATCGTCGTCAACATGGGTGTGGGTGAAGCTGCTCGCGATTCGAAGGCTCTTGAGGGCGCGATCCGCGACCTCACCCTCATCACCGGCCAAAAGCCCGTGACGACCAAAGCCAAGAAGTCCATCGCGCAGTTCAAGCTTCGTGAAGGTCAGCCGATCGGTGCTCACGTTACGCTTCGCGGCGACCGCATGTGGGAGTTCCTCGATCGTCTCCTCTCGACCGCGCTTCCCCGAATCCGCGACTTCCGTGGTCTTTCGGCCAAGCAGTTCGACGGACACGGCAACTACACCTTCGGTCTTACCGAACAGTCAATGTTCCACGAGATCGATCAGGACTCCATCGACCGCGTTCGCGGTATGGACATCACGGTCGTCACCTCGGCCGCGACCGACGAAGAGGGGCGCGCCCTTCTGCGTCACCTCGGCTTCCCCTTCAAGGAGGACTGACACATGGCCAAGACGTCCCTGAAGATCAAGGCGGCCCGCAAGCCGAAGTTCGGTGTGCGCGCCTACACTCGGTGCAACCGCTGTGGTCGTCCACACTCGGTGTACCGCAAGTTCGGACTGTGCCGCGTGTGCCTGCGCGAGCTCGCCCTCCGTGGCGAACTCCCCGGCGTCACCAAGAGCAGCTGGTAAGAATCTGACGTCGCAGGTCCCGGTGCGCCGGAGAAACCGCGACGAGGAAGGGGAGAATCCCCAATGACAATGACAGACCCGATCGCAGACATGCTCACACGTCTGCGCAACGCAAACCGCGCTCACCACGACTCGGTTTCTATGCCGTACTCGAAGCTGAAGAACGCGATTGCCAACATTCTGGTCGAAGAAGGCTACATTGCTTCGACCTCCGTTGAGGATGCCCGCGTGGGCAAGACCCTCACTCTGAACCTGAAGTACGGCTCACACCGCGAAGCCGCGATTCAGGGGCTGCAGCGCGTGTCCAAGCCCGGTCTGCGCGTGTATGCCAAGTCCACCAACCTGCCCAAGGTTCGTGGCGGCCTCGGCGTGGCGATCCTGTCCACGTCCTCCGGTCTGCTCACCGACCGTCAGGCAGCCGATAAGGGTGTGGGCGGGGAAGTCCTCGCCTACGTCTGGTGATGAGGAGGCTTCACAATGTCGCGAATCGGTAAGACCCCTATCGCCATCCCCGCCGGAGTAGACGTCGTCATGAACGACGCCGAGGTCACGGTAAAGGGTAAGAAGGGCGAACTCTCGCACACCGTCGCCGCTCCGATCTCGGTCGTGATCGAAGACGGACAGATCCTCGTCACACGCCCCGACGACGAGCGCGCCTCGCGTTCGCTCCACGGGCTCACCCGCACGCTCATTGCGAACATGATTGTCGGCGTGACCGAGGGCTACAAGAAAGAACTCGAAATCACCGGTACCGGTTACCGTGTGGTCGCAAAGGGTAAAGACCTCGAGTTCTCACTCGGCTTCTCCCACACCGTTCCCGTCTCTGCCCCCGAGGGCATCGAGTTCACCGTCGAATCCCAGACCAAGTTCACGGTCCACGGCATCGACAAGCAGCTCGTTGGCGAAACGGCCGCTCGCATCCGCAAGCTGAAGAAGCCCGAACCTTACAAGGGCAAGGGCATCCACTACGTGGGTGAAACGATCCGTCGCAAGGTCGGAAAGGCTGGTAAGTGATGGCTTACACCGTCAAGGGCAAAGGCAAATTCGTCGCTCGTAAGCGTCGTCACCTCCGCCTGCGCAAGAAGGTCAACGGTACGCCCGAGCGTCCTCGTCTCGTCGTTACCCGTTCGAACCGTCACATCGTCGCCCAGGTCATCGACGACACCATCGGTCATACTCTTGTATCCGCTTCGGACATGGAGGCCGCCCTCGTTAATGAGGAAGGCACCAAGACCGACAAGGCCCGCAAAGTCGGTACCCTCGTCGCCGAGCGCGCGAAAGAAGCTGGCGTGACCGCCGTCGTCTTCGATCGTGGTGGCAACAAGTATCACGGCCGCGTTGCGGCTGTCGCCGAAGCCGCCCGCGAGGCCGGCCTCGAGCTGTGACCGGATCTAAGGAAAGAGAGATCAACTGATGGCTGCACAGCAGCGAACCAGGAACGGTCAGGAAGGCTCTGAGCGTTCCGGCGACGGCGAGCGTCGTGACCGCCGCAATGGACGCGGCAACGACCGCGACAACCGTCGCGGCAATGACAAGAACGAGTACATCGAGCGCGTCGTCACCATCAACCGCGTTTCCAAGGTTGTGAAGGGTGGACGTCGTTTCTCCTTCACCGCTCTGGTTGTCGTCGGTGATGGTGAAGGCACAGTCGGTGTCGGCTACGGAAAGGCTAAGGAAGTTCCCCAGGCCATTTCCAAGGGTGTCGAAGAGGCGAAGAAGAACTTCATTCGCGTCCCGATGATCCGCCGTACCATCACGCACCTCGTGCAGGGCCGCGACGCCGCTGGCGTCGTGCTGCTCCGCCCGGCAGCTCCGGGAACCGGTGTTATCGCCGGTGGTCCGGTCCGCGCCGTGCTCGAAGCCGCCGGTGTACACGATGTGCTCACCAAGTCCCTCGGCTCTGACAACGCAATCAACATCGTCCACGCGACGATCGACGCACTGAAGCAGCTTGAGCAGCCTGAGGCTGTTGCGGCACGCCGTGGCCTCCCGCTTGAGCGCATTGCTCCGGCCTCGATGCTCCGTGCTCGCGCAGAGGGTGAAGCTGAGAAGCGCGCCGCTGCTGAGAAAATTGAGGCCGACAAGGCCGCTGCGGGGGTGAATGAGTGATGGCGAAGATCAAGATCACGCAGATCAAGTCCACGATCGGCGCCAAGCAGAACATGAAAGACACCCTGCGCACCCTCGGGTTGCGCAAGATCGGCCAGTCCGTCGTGCGTGACGATATCGACACCGTTCGCGGTGCGGTTCGCACGGTGCGTCACCTGGTCACCGTTGAGGAGGTCGACTGACCATGGCGGACTCGAAGAACGCCTCGCAGGAGAAAGTGCAGATCGTTAAGCTGCACCACCTGCGTCCGGCCCCCGGCGCTAAAACCGCAAAGACCCGCGTGGGTCGCGGTGAAGGCTCCAAGGGTAAGACCGCAGGACGTGGCACCAAGGGCACGAAAGCTCGCTACCAGGTGTCCGCAGGCTTCGAGGGCGGCCAGATGCCGATCCACATGCGCCTGCCGAAGCTCCGTGGTTTCAAGAACCCCTTCCGCGTCGAATACCAGGTCGTCAATGTTGGCAAACTCGGGGAGCTCTTCCCCGAGGGCGGCAAGGTGACGGTTGAGGATCTCGTCGCGAAGCACGCCGTCCGTGACGGCGCACCTGTCAAGGTGCTTGGCTCCGGCGAACTGTCGGTGAAGCTCGAGGTCGAGGTGGACTCCTGGTCCGCTTCCGCCGCCGAGAAGATCACCGCTGCCGGCGGAACGATCACCGCCCGCTGACATGTGATCGGGGGTGGCCTGGAATCCGGGCCACCCCCGTTTCTCGTCTCACACTGATCCTTTCGGGATCCGCCCAGGATTCCGTTCATCACCGGCCGTATGTGACCTACTCTTCAACCTAGGGTAGGCTGGCACGGTCGCCGGAGGTACGGCCCCGGTATGCCCATCACCAGTAGGAGGAAGCCTTGCTCAGTGCATTCGCCCAGGCGTTCCGCACGCCCGACCTGCGCCGCAAGCTGCTGTTCACGCTGTTCATCATGGCGATGTTCCGCCTCGGCTCATATATTCCGACACCGGGTGTTGATTCACGAGAGATCCAGACCTGTCTCGCCCAACAGTCTGAGGCAAACCTCCTCGACCTCGTCAATCTTTTCTCGGGCGGCGCCCTCCTCCAGCTGTCGATCTTTGCGCTCGGCATCATGCCGTACATCACTGCATCGATCATTATTCAGCTGCTGCGTGTGGTGATCCCCAGGTTCGATGACCTCCACAAGGAGGGACAGACCGGGCAGGTGAAGCTCACGCAGTACACGCGCTACCTCACGATCTTCCTCGGTGTCCTCCAAGCGACAACCACGATTACTTTGGCGCGCACGGGCCGTATGTTCTCAGGCTGCACCGCCAAGATCATCGCCGATGAGTCAGCAATGATGTTCCTCATCATGGTGATTGTCATGACGGCAGGCACGGGCGTTGTGATGTGGCTCGGCGAGCTCGTGACCGAACGCGGCATCGGTAACGGCATGTCCCTCCTCATTTTCACCTCGATTGCAGCCAGGCTCCCCTCGCAGATGATCGCTATCGGTCAGGCGGGCAAGTGGGGTTCAGTCTTTGCGATCCTGATCCTCCTTCTCGGAGTTACTCTCGCTGTTGTCTACATCGAACAGGCTCAGCGTCGTATTCCCGTGCAGTACGCAAAGCGAATGGTGGGACGGCGTCAGTACGGCGGCACGACGACCTACATTCCTTTGAAGATCAACATGTCGGGCGTGATCCCCGTTATTTTCGCTTCCTCGATCCTCGCACTACCGATGATGGTCGCTCAGTTCGGTCAGGTGACCGATGGTTGGGTGCAGTGGATCTCAGCGAACTTGCACCAGAACTCCTGGATCTACCTCACCTTCTACGCGCTGTTGATCCTCTTCTTCGCTTTCTTCTACACCTCGATCACCTTCAACCCGGATGAGACCGCAGACAACATGAAGCGCTATGGCGGCTTCATCCCCGGTTATCGTGCGGGACGACCGACCGCAGAGTTCCTGACCTACGTGATGAACCGTTTGACGACAGCAGGCTCCCTTTACCTTGTGGTGATCGCACTGCTGCCCTCGCTCCTCATCATTCCGCTGAAGCTTTCGCCGGGTCAGATGCCCTTCGGTGGCACGACACTGCTGATCGTTGTGGGTGTGGGTCTTCAGACGGTCAAAGAGATCAACACTCAACTCCAGCAGCATCATTACGAAGGGTTCCTGCGATGACATCCGTCGTTCTGCTCGGCCCTCCCGGAGCTGGTAAAGGGACGCAAGCTGCTCGTATCGCAGAGCGTCTGGGTATTCCGGCGATTTCTACCGGCGAGATTTTTCGCACCAACATGGCTGAGGGTACCGAGATCGGACTCCAAGCGAAGGCATACATGGACCGAGGTGAGTTCGTTCCCGATTCGGTGACGAACGCGATGGTTCAGGCGCGTTTATCTGCTCCAGATGCTGCGGGTGGTTTCCTCCTTGACGGCTATCCCCGTAATGTGGAGCAGGCCCGCGCTCTTGCCTCCTTGTGTGAAGACCTGGGTCAATGCATTGACCTTGTTCTTGAGATTGAAGTTGACGAGGACGAGGTTGTGGCACGGATGCTGAAGCGAGCTGAAGAGCAGCATCGTGCTGACGACACGGAACCTGTGATGCGACACCGGCTTGAGGTGTATCACCAGCAAACTGAGCCTGTTGCTGCCTTCTACGCAGACCATGACCTCTTAGAGGTTGTGGACGGAACCGGTTCAATCGATGAGGTTACCGCGAGGATTTTCGCACTCCTTGACCGGGTGGAAGGCCGCTGAGGTGCCGCGCATCGAGCTGAAGACGATCGAGCAGCTCCGTTGGATGCGGCGTGCCGGTCTTGTTGTTGCGGACATCCATGCGTCCCTGCGTGAAGCAGCTCAGCCGGGGGTGACAACAGCGGAACTTGATGCGGTTTCAGCTGAGGCGATTCGACGTGGCGGTGCGACTTCCAATTTCCTCCACTATTGCGGTTATCCGGCGACAGTGTGCATTTCTGTGAACGATGTGCTCGTTCATGGGATCCCAGGTGATCGTCGTCTTGAACTGGGCGACATTGTGAGTTTCGACTGCGGTGCTTGGATTGGGCAGGCTGGGCGTCAGTGGCACGGGGATGCTGCTTTCACGATGGTGGTCGGAGATCCTTTTCTTTCGGATGAAGATTTTGCTGCGGGAACGAGGGTGAGTGGCCCCGCTCCGGCGGGGGTGTCTGAGGACGTGTTGCGTCAGCGCCGTGAACTTGACGCTCTCACACGAGAGGCCCTATGGGCGGCTTTGGCTGGTCTTGCACGCGGGAAGCGCGTAAGTGCAGTTGGTGCTGCAGTGGAAGAGGTCGTTGCAGCTCGTGCTTTGGATTTCGGCTGGGAAGCCGGAATTGTTGAAGAGTACACGGGTCACGGAATTGGTACTGCGATGCATCAGGCGCCCGAGGTGTTGAACTTTAATGCTCGCGGTCTTTCGGCACGTCTTAAGCCGGGGATGGCCTTAGCGGTAGAGCCGATGCTCACAACGGGTTCCATTGAGACTTTCACTGAGGATGACGACTGGACGGTGCGCACGGCGGACGCTTCGGATGCCGCTCAGTGGGAACATTCGGTTGCGATTTTGCCGGATGGGATTTCGGTTTTAACCGCTGTGGATGCGGGTGCAGCGGGGCTTGCGCCCTACGGTATTACACCAATTAGCCTGGACTAGCTGGATTAACTGTGTCGCTCTGATACTTAGGTAGAGCGAGGCGTGATGAAGCCTGCTGTTCTATGCCTCGCTCTCACAGGCTTTGGAATCTTTGACAAGAAGCTGATGAGATGACGAGTGTTCTGAAGAGTCGGATACAAGCTGTGGGTGGGACGCATTACGGTCCACCCACAGCTTCGCCGTCGTCAGGAAGACAGATCTTCCTTGCGAGCTTTGCTCCACGTGTAACTGAGATAGCTGGCGCGTAGACCGTAGATCACTGCACCGATGAGGAAGATCCAAAAGTACTGTCTTATTGTCACAGTGAGGGCGATCATGAATACGGTAAATATCCAGGAGTGGACCGTTTCTTTGCCAATTTGCTCTGTTGATCTCATCATGGATACCCGATCACAATTCCGATGAAGGTACACATCCCAACCTCCTTGTTGTGACGAAGTAACATTAGTACTGTAAGTGTTCTCACAGTATGTGTCAATAGTTGTGATGCATTGTGTAGGAAATGTGGCAAGAGTCTTTGTGTGCCGAAAGGTGTGTGAGCTTCTGTCTCGTTCTTCTCGCTGTGAATGTATGAAGAAGAGGGGTGCAGAGGAATCAGAGCGTGATCTGATCTTCCGTTTGCTACTGAGCCGACTCTTTGTAAGGTGAGGCAATCGACAGGCGGCTGGGCTATCATAAGCGACCCAAAATGTCGTATTGTTGACACTCGGGCGTGTCGTCAGTCGGCGCATATCTGCGTTGTGGCGCGCCCTGCGGCATCAGCCGCGACGCATCCGATGAACGTAGAGGACAGACGGAGGATATGGCGAAGAAAGACGGCGTCATCGAAATGGAAGGCACGGTTATTGAGGCCCTCCCCAACGCGATGTTCCGCGTGGAACTGAAGAACGGTCACGTCGTTCTCGGTCACATTGCGGGGAAAATGCGGCAGCACTACATCCGAATCCTCCCTGAGGACCGGGTCGTCGTCGAACTTAGCCCCTACGACCTTTCCCGAGGTCGTATCGTCTACCGCTACAAGTAAGAACCGACACTTCCGCCCCTTTGGGCGCTGGAGGAACCACCATGAAGGTCAAGCCGAGTGTCAAGAAGATCTGTGACAAGTGCAAGGTGATTCGTCGCCACGGCAATGTCATGGTCATCTGTGACAACCCCAGGCACAAGCAGCGTCAGGGCTGAGTAGGCCCGACGCGCAAGAGGGGACATTTCGTCCCGCAGCATCACATCCACCGCCTCAGGCGACCCTCGGTTCGGAGGCCGAGGCCGGGTGGCTCACCCGGAAGATGTGATGACGGCCTCCGAAGAACAACTGGAGCACCAACAACATGGCACGTATTGCCGGTGTCGATCTCCCCCGCGAAAAGCGCATGGAAATCGCACTCACCTACATCTACGGAATCGGTCGTACCCGCGCTGCCGAGACCCTCGCCGCCACGGGCGTGAGCCCAGATGTGCGCGTCAAGGACGCAACTGAAGAGGATCTCGTGAAGCTGCGTGAATACATCGACGCGAACTTCAAGGTCGAGGGCGACCTTCGCCGCGAAGTTCAGGCCGATATCCGCCGCAAGATCGAAATTGGCTCTTACCAGGGCCTTCGTCACCGTCGTGGCCTGCCGGTCCACCGTCAGCGCCCCAAGACCAATGCGCGTACCCGTAAGGGTCCCAAGCGCACCGTCGCAGGCAAGAAGAAGGCCAAGTAAGGTCTCGGGACCGGCGCTCGCGCCCTCCCTTCCACGACTGAAGAAGGAACTGTAAAGCAACATGGCAGCTGCAAAGACCTCGCGCTCCGGTGCCGCACGCAAGCCGCGCCGCAAGCTCTCCAAGAACGTCACTCACGGTCACGCCTACATCAAATCGACGTTCAACAACACGATCGTGTCCCTCACCGATACGACCGGTGCCGTCATCGCCTGGGCCTCTTCGGGCCAGGTTGGCTTCAAGGGCTCCCGCAAGTCCACCCCCTTCGCCGCGCAGCTCGCGGCTGAGGCGGCGGCTCGTCGCGCCCAGGAGCACGGCATGAAGAAGGTTGACGTATTCGTCAAGGGTCCCGGCTCTGGCCGTGAGACCGCGATCCGTTCCCTCCAGGCCGCAGGTCTTGAGGTCGGTTCGATCCAGGACGTCACCCCGCAGGCTCATAACGGCGCTCGCCCTCCGAAGCGTCGCCGCGTCTGATCCGTCGCATCGGGCAAGCCGCTTCGCCCTCGGCACCCAAAGGAAACCGTAAGGAACCCTACCGGCAGCCGAATGAATGCTTGCCCCACGTCTGAGTCGGCCGATCGGCAGGCTCACACCCCCTGTCCCGCGTAGGCGGGAGCAACTGTCCGGCGTCATATGGCGGGCGCCGGGAAGAAAGGACCACGACGTGCTCATTGCAGAACGACCCATCCTCACCGAGGAGAAGGTCAGCGAATTCCGTTCGCGTTTCACGCTCGAGCCCCTCGAGCCCGGATTCGGCTACACACTGGGGAACTCTCTTCGTCGCACCCTCCTGTCGTCGATTCCTGGCGCTGCGGTCACCTCGATCCGCATCGACGGTGTCGCACACGAGTTCCGCACGATTGAAGGCGTGAAAGAGGATGTTTCTGAGATCATCCTCAACATCAAGCAGATCGTTCTCTCTTCAGAGATGGACGAACCTGTCGTCATGTACCTGCGCAAGGCGGGCCCCGGTGAAGTTCTCGCCGGTGACATTCAGCCCCCGGCGGGAGTGGAGATCCACAACCCTGAGCTTCACCTCGCTACTTTGAACGACAAGGGCAGAATCGAAGTTGAACTGACCGTCGAACGCGGGCGCGGCTACGTGTCCGCTGCTCAGAACAAGGATCCGCAGGCTGAGATTTCGCGGATTCCGATCGATTCGATCTACTCGCCCGTCGTCAAGGTGACCTACAAGGTTGAAGCGACCCGTGTGGAGCAGCGCACAGACTTCGATCGTCTCATCATCGATGTGGAGACGAAGCCTGCGATTACACCGCGTGATGCTCTGGCCTCTGCGGGCAAGACCCTTGTTGAACTTTTCGGCCTTATGCGTGAACTCAACGAGGAAGCTGAAGGTATTGAGGTCGGGCCTTCCACGACCGATACGACCCTCGCGGCGGATCTTGCCCTGCCGATTGAGAGTCTGAACCTGCAATCGCGTTCATACAACGCTCTGCGTCGTCGCGGGATCCTCACCGTGGGTGAACTCGTTGCCCACTCTGAGGCTGATCTTCTTGACATCCGCAACTTCGGAACGAAGTCGATCGAAGAGATCAAGGACGCGCTTGCCGCGCTCGGCATGACTTTGAAGGATTCTGTCATGCCGTCTTTCGGTGAGCCGGACTCTGGATCGATCCAGTTCAGCGACGAACAGTCCATCTGACCCCGCGCGTCCGATGGACGCGAATAAATCCGTAGGAGACACAATGCCCACTCCCAAGAAGGGCGCCCGCCTGGGCGGTAGCCCGGCGCACCAGAAGCTGATTCTCGCGAACCTTGCGACTCAGCTCATTGAGCATCGAGCGATCACCACGACCGAGGCTAAGGCGAAGCTTCTCCAGCCCTACTTTGAGAAGCTCGTGACCAAAGCGAAGCGCGGCGACATGCATGCGCGTCGCACGGTCGCAAAGAAGATCACCTCGAAGGAAGCTGTCTACCTGCTCTTTGATGAGATCGCTCCAGCGATTGACTCTGAGCGTCAGGGCGGTTACACCCGTCTGATCCGTGTCGGTAACCGCAAGGGCGATAATGCTCCTCTCATGCGCATTGAGATTGTTCTCGAAAAGCTTGAGAAGAAAGCTGTTGTGAAGGCCGCTGAGAGCACTGCAGCTCAGGCTGCAAAGAAAGCCGAAGAGGCTCCTGCTGATGAGGAAACTTCTGCGCAGGAAACTCCTGTTGAAGAGGTTTCTGCTGAGGAAGCCAACGAGGTCGCTGACCAAGAGGCTGAGGCCGAGAAGGCCGAGTGAGCAGAGGAGCTTTCACTCTGATACGCATGTGGAGCTGAAAGCGCTGAAGCATTCATTGCCCCTAGGGTGAACGAGGGCGGGGAAGGATTTCTTCTTCCCCGCCCTTTCGCATGTCCGCTTAATTTTTGGAAGTCCGAGCTGCCTTTGGTCCTATAACCCGAAATTGAGAGGCGGGCACCTTTGGGTAAGACTAGGATGTAAGTGTTGTTTCAAATTTGGTTCTGCCGTGAGCTTTCCTCGGGGTCTTCTCGCGTGTTGTGATTTTGCGGGGGGGGGGGGGATTTATTTTTAAACGGAGT
>JASBZF010000050.1 GCA_029983625.1 Pauljensenia sp.
CCGACACCAAGGTGGAGGCGTGACATACGCAAAGGGTCGGGAACCGCACGGTTCCCGACCCCCGCCTTAACGTATGAGAGTCAGCGCGCTCGACGCGCGAGACGATCCACATCAAGAAGCGTCACGGCCCTGCCTTCAAGGCGAATCCAACCGCGAGACACGAAGTCAGCGAGGGACTTGTTCACCGTTTCACGCGAAGCGCCAACAAGCTGCGCAAGCTCTTCTTGAGTGAGATCATGCGGGACGTGGACGCCCTTATCGGAGCTTGTTCCGAATCGGTCAGCAAGATCCAGCAAAGCTTTCGCAACACGTCCGGGAACGTCTGAGAAAACAAGATCAGACAGGGATTCGTTCGTGCGACGCAGACGCTGAGCAAGAGCCCTGAGCATGTGCTTCGCCAACGCTGAGTTCGTGTCAAGGATCTCCATGAGATCTTCGTGCTCAAGGTACAGCAAGGACGCGGGCGACACCGCAGTCGCGGTCGTCGAACGCGGCCCCGGATCAAAGAGGGTGAGTTCACCGATGATTTCACCGGGTCCCAGGACAGCGAGAAGTGACTCGCGACCATCGTTTGAGGTGTGACCGAGCTTTATTTTCCCCTCTGTCACGATGTAGAGACGATCACCGAGATCGCCCTCGTCGAAAAGGATTTCCCCACGGCGAAGAGTCGTGTGACCCATCTTGTGCTGAAGAGAAATCTGCTGTGCGTTATCGAGGCCCCCAAAAAGTGGGACCTGGCTGATGAAGTTGCCGTCGCCGATCATGTGGGCGTGAACTCCGTTCTGCTCATGGCCCCGGTCAATCCGTCGGGCCTAAGTGGGCACCCGAGCTTCCAGCGCAGACGCGCCGCTCGTGGTGAGTCACTGCACATTATGCCCCTTCGGGCGCCGTTATGTGTAGATCAGCGCGCCGATTTGAGCGATTTTGTATCGAATCTGTGGATTCAGCGCAGACCGGCGGCCTTTGCAGCCCTGCGACGTGCGCGTGCACTGAAGTGCGCTGAGATCGGATTCACTTTCGCCACTTCTGCGCGCAGAGCCTCTTCTGAACGACCCTGACGGCGAACAGAATGCGTGAGGAAACCGACTCCCATCAGGACAACACCCATGAGGAAAAAACGACCCGAATAGACGCTGGCTTGGAAATGATGCACGAGATTTGCGCCGAAAACATTCCAGGATTCGAGGGCGCGTAAAACCGGCAAAGCAGTTGACGCGGAAAGCGACGGAATCACAAGCCAAGGGATCCCCACAAGAGCCACAAGCACCCCGCTCACCCACGCCCCGAGCGAAGACTTACGGCTCATGAGCAAAAGCAGGAAAAGAAGGATCAATCCACCGAGGAACTCCCCGAGGCCGAGAGCAGAAAACTTCCCCGTCTCCAAAACGGAAGCATCCGCAAGTGTGAAACGTGCGCCCGCATCCGCGATGAGATACCACGCAACAGGAATCAGGAGAATATGGCCGAGCAAGCTCACCCAGTGTGCGCCCGCACGGGAAGGCATTTCAGCGACGAGGGTTGCGCCCTCGAAAATCGAATCGTCGAGCGAACGCGGCGTCGTGTCAAGGAGCGTGTCATCGACGCGCACATTCACTTCCGTTGCTTCGCTGTCCAGACGAGGAACCCAAGTTGCTTCCGGCTCAGATTCTGGCTCCGCAGCCGAGGGCGTAATAAGAGAACGCCGCCGCACGCTCGTCGAATCCAGTTCCGCCTCACTCGCCGAATTGAACTCTTCCCTCAGGCTTTCACGCTGCGCTAGCTCAGGGGAAGCTTCCGCGTCACTTCTAAAGGCGAGAACATCTTGCGGGGTGGGGGTCGGATCTTGAGGGACAAGCAGGGGGATTTCGCCGGTCATCGCGGGGATCGTCGTACTCTGAGGGCCGCGAGTAACAGGCTCAATCTGACTGGTATCAACAGGTAAAGCTGTGCCGACAATATCGTCGGTGTCGCTTGTCTCTCCGGGCAGATCCACTTCTTCTCCCGTGAGGACACGACCTTGATCCCGAACTGCCGCCCACATGGATTCAGAAACCTCAGTGTTCGCCGAATCCGAAGCAGGAGCCGTTTCTTTGAGGGGACCGCTCATGGACGGTTCGAGGACGACCGCGTCGTCTGTGTGATGAACTGTGGGCTCCTGGTCGGACATGGCTCCTCCTGTGTCGGGCAGACTCGCGGCCTCACGATAACGGCATCGGAAGGTGATGACGTGTTCATTTGACGGGAAGGCGCGAAATAAGGCACGTTCGCTGCGTCACGCTGATCTTCAGCCGCGCTCGACCTCAAGAATTCTTCCCCTTCCCCCTAGGCTGTCGGAGTGACGACCGCTGCGCCCCTCGACCCAGATCCCAGTGTCCTCAACGAAGCGATGCGTCTCCCGGACGTGAAACGCGCCTGCGAGGACGCCCATGCCGCTCTCGCTCGTCTGCGTTTCCATCAGGGTTTACGCAGAGGCTGGGAAGAAGCCCGAGCAGAAGCCGCTGTCCGTGAGGCCGTGGCCGTAGCGCTGATGGAAGGCGCTCGCACAACGGTCGATGAGCTTCGCCTCGCCGGTCCGATGGGCACATGGACTGCCGGTGCAGATCCGGCAATGGACTGGGCGATCGGCGCTTGGCGCGCCCAAGTGGGCCTCCTCGCCCGTTTCCCCCCTCTGAACGCACCCGCTCCCGCCCTCGTGCGCCCACAACCCCTTCCCGCACTTCTTGCCGCCCTACACAGGGATTCCTGCTCGGGACTGATCGAATCGGGACGCTTAGACGCGCCGAAAGACGCGATCCCACACTCTGCTTCCGCCCTGAAAACGGCACTGTCGTATGTGAATGTGTCTGCACCTGCGATCGCACGCGCTGGCGCAGTATCAGCGCATTTTCGCCTCCGAGAGGTCTTCACTCCCGGTTCTGCTGGACTCGGTCAAGCCCTCGCCCGATGGATTCTTGTCACGTGCGGCACAGACCCGAGCGGAGTCGCAGTCATTTCCGCCTTCGATGTCAGCGATCAGATGGACACTGCGGAAGCGCTCGCGGCGTGGACTGCGGCAGACCGGGAAGGAGTGGGGCGTTGGATTCTCCATTATGCAAAGGCCGTGGAATACGGGGCGATCATCGGTGCAGATATTGCTGTGCGCGTTCAAGCCGGTCGGCTCAGTTAAAGCTTGGCTCAGCTAAAGTGTGGCGCACTGAAATAGCAGCTTCAGTTGAACGCCTGAACTTCATATTCGAGGGCGGGGCACCTTAGCGGTGACGAGTGGCCGCGAAAGCAACCCCTGCGGTCATGAGCGCGACTGAACAGGCGGCAAGACCGAGCGTGCGAGGCCTAAGGCCAGGACGTAGACGTGACACTCGGGCAGTGTCACAAAAACGCATAACTTCCCACTCATGATCGAGAGCGGCACGTTTGAGTCCACGATCAGGGTTGACGGCGACCGGATGCCCAACGCAAGACAGGAGAGGAAGATCAGACACGGAATCTGAGTAAGCCCACGAGTCACTCAAATCCCATCCGTGCTGTGCAGCAAGAGCCGCGCAAGCGGCGGCCTTCCCTTCAGCTTGGTTGTAGTGGAGGATACATCCCGTGTAATTACCCTGCTCATCAGTTTGGGCGACGCTGGCAAGAACAGCATCCGCGCCGAGGCGTTGTGCGATGGGACGGACTATTTCACTCACGGAAGCGGAAGCGACAACAACAGGCCGCCCAGCGGCGCGATGACCTTCCATTTCCGCTAAAGCTCCGAGATAACACACCGGGTCAATCGCCGTGTCGAGGGAGTCTTCCACAACGGACTCAAGGAGCGGAGCGTTAATTCCCTTGGCGAGGTTTCCAATGGACTCAGCCATCGTGTTCATACGCTCTTCGTCGGCCCCTTTAATCAGATAGGGCAGATGAACGAGAAGAGAAAGAATCGCAGCTCTTCGGGTGACGAGATCAGCATTGATAAGAGAACGGTGAAGGGCAAGCGTCGATGAGGTCGCGAGGATCGTTTTGTCGAGGTCGAAAAACGCGGCACCCGTCGGCTGTTCGTTTCTGTTCATCATGCTGCCTTCCCGAGTCCTCTCCAAGGAGGTGTCCACAGGCGGATCGGTATTCACCAGTTTTCCACAGTCCCACGCTTCGCGCCGGGTGCAGTGCCGGGGTGAAGGTGTCCACTTGAGCTATGAGAGTTCACAAAAAGACGCGCACAGCACACGGCTCCGCCCTCGTTGCCTGCGATGGCGTAGCAGAGGAAGAACGTGAACGTGTCGAAAACCTCGTTGAAGTGCTAGGAGCGAAACTGTGGGAAGACAGCGGCATCCCTGATCTTGTGATCGCCGGTTCTGCTTCCACTGGGATCGAAGGGATCAGGCGCGTTGAAGTGGGAGCTGATTTCGGGCTTCACCTACCAGGAGATGAGGAACTTCTCGCTCAGGTGATCCTCGCAAGCTGCACACACAATAAGGAAATCCCTCCCTCTCACGTCATCGCAGTAGCACATTGGGAAGAGAGCCGGTGTTCAACTGTCATAGCGCAGCTCCTTGCCCAGTCGCTGCGAGGAGTCCTGATTGACCTCTCAGGAAGCGGACCTTTCCCGGCGCTTTTACGTGACCCGGATGCGCCTGGAATCCGTTGGGCGGACGTGTCCCGCACAGAAAACACTTTCCCCGCTGACCTGCCCGAACATTTAGTTAAGATCGGGCGCTATCGAGTTTTGACAGCGGATGAACGCGGAGGAGCTCGGCTAGGTGACTCGCGTCTTGGTCCCGTTGTGGACGCTGTGAAACGTTCAGGCACACACACCCTGATTTTCTGCGGTCTATGGGAGGAAGGCTCACAGGCCCGACTGGGCGCGGTCGATGGCCTGGTCCTTGTCGGGCCTGCCGATTTTGAGGGTGCCGCGCGCGCTGCTTTCGCTCTTGCGCTTTCACCCCCGCCCGTCCCCTATGTTCTGATCGCCCGAGGGCGAGGCTCTTCTCGTCTTCGCGCATTCACCACAGCTCCGGTCCTGACATGGGCGCGCGCTTTACGCGGCGGAGGTCAAGCGATCCTTCACGCACTGAAATACCCGAGCGACACCCCCACGATTAGAAGAGGTGTGCGCCATGAATGACGATGAACTCAGCCGCGTGATTCGTGCCGTATCAGAAGGCCGAGGGCGCGCCTTAGCGGTACGTGAAGGAGCACGTTCAGGTGCAGGAATTGGGGAACTGCGCGCCCTTTTACATGAGCTGCGTTCCTGGGAAGCGGGAACCGGGCCGCGCGTCGCTCAACTTCTCGAAGACTCAAAAGTGACGGATGTCCTCATTAACTCAACGACAGCGTGGATTGACCGTGGTGTTGGTTTAGAAAAAATAGAACTGGATTTAGGTGACGCACAGGATGTGCGTGCCCTCGCCATTCGGATGGCAGCTGCCTGCGGTAAACGCCTCGACGACGCAAGCCCCATCGTGGACGGTTCTTTACCCGGCGGAGTGCGCCTGCACGCTGTGCTTCCTGGACCTTCAGCTTCTGGCACTTTAATTTCACTGCGGACAGCATCGGTAGCGGGCTTATCAATCGTCGATTTGGAAGAATCGGGCTCTCTTCCTCCTCCTTTCGCGACTTTCTTACGCGGCTGCGTTGCTCGGCGCGCAAACGTGCTGGTGTCGGGCGCGACAGGTTCCGGTAAAACAACGCTTTTATCAGCACTTTTAAGCCTCGTTCCCGAAAAAGAAAGAATCATCTGCATCGAAGAAGTCCACGAATTGAATCCACAGCACCCGCACGTCGTGTCTTTAACTGAACGCCGCCCAAACATCCAAGGAGTCGGGGGAATTGCCCTATCCGAACTTGTCAGAGCGGCGATGCGTATGCGACCCGACCGTCTTGTTCTGGGGGAATGTCGCGGCCCTGAGGTGCGCGATGTCCTACTGGCCCTCAATACCGGTCACGACGGAGGCTGGGCGACGATCCACGCGAACGGGTCACGGGAGGTGCCTGCGCGACTTGTTGCTCTTGGGGCGCTCGCGGGGATGAGTGAGGCGGCGGTGAGTGCTCAGTCGGTTGCGGCTTTTGATGCGCTTGTTCATATGAGTCGCGTAAAAGTGAAAGACGAGGCTGTGCGTCGTGTCTGTGAAATCGCGGTTCTGACGCGCGAGGGCGGGGAGTTAGGCGCTGATATCGCTGTGGAGTCTCATGCTCTGGGGGTCGTGAAGTTCGGGCCTGCGTGGGAGCGTTTTTGTGAGGTGATCGGTGCGGAGTGTGCTCAGCGCGGACTTCAGGAGGTGGGGGTATCGCAGTGAGCACGGTAATGCTTGCCGTGGCTTTTGTGAGCCTGGCACTCCTTTTTACAGGTGAGCGCCTTGTGCAGCGTCACCTTTTACGCCGCTGGGGTGGTGGTGCGCATACGCGGGTGTGTCCTGCACAGCAGAAGAAGGGGCGCAAGGCTCAGGATCTTAATGGGATGAGCGCAGCGGATGTCTCCATTCTTGTCACTGAAGTTTCTGCGCGATTGAAAGCCGGGGCACCTGTGGAGGGAGCGTGGCGTTCAGCGTGGTCGCGGGTGTGCGCATCGGACTTCTCAGGGCTTTCGCCAGATGGTGCTCCGCGTGATGTCACCGCACTTGCGGATTCTTCGTGCTTTCAGAACGGCCTGAAGGCAAAGGGCGTGAGCGGAAAGAGTCTGGGTTCTGTTGTGCGCGATGTTGTGCCCGCGCGTGCCTCGCGCGTGCGGGCCGTGCGGCGAGCAGCTGAAGACCTCAGCGTTGCGTGTCGTTTAAGCGCGAGGATCGGTGCGCCTTTGGCATCGATCCTTGACGCTATTGCTGAGGGCTTAGAAGAAGCTGAAGCGCAGGAAGAAGCAAGGAAGATCGCCACTCAGGGGGCGCGAACTTCCGCGAGGGTGTTGCAGGCGTTACCACTGTTGGGGATCGTGGTCGCGCAGGTGATGGGTGCGCATCCTGTGCAGCGTTTTCTTGACGGTGGCTTCGGCACAGTGATGGCGCTTATGGGCGTTCTTTTCCTGATCGCCGCGAAGATCGTGTCTGAGAGTCTGATTGCGCGGGCAACCCGTGCGCAGGAAGTGCTCGATGACGCGATGGGATGCGATCTGGCGCGTGCGGCTTTGGATTCGGGGGCGTCCATTCCCGATGTTCTCATCGCCTTGGGTGAAGCGAGCGGGGATGAGGGTGTGGCGGCTGCGGGTCGGGCTTTGCGTCTTGGTGCGTCCTGGAGGCTTGCCTGGGAGTCGCGAGGATGGGAACTGTTGGCTTCAGGGCTAGAGTCCGCATGGGAAGAAGGCTGCGCACCTGAGGCTCTGCTCAGACGTTTAGCCGCTCAGCATCGTGCCCGAAGAGCCACCGAAGCGCGCACGCGCGCACAAGCCCTCGGGGTGCAGCTTGTCATCCCGCTAGGAGCACTCCTCTTACCTGCTTTCCTCCTCCTGGGGGTGGGTCCTGTGTTTCTTCATCTCATCGAATCGGGTTTCCTGGGATTTTCCTAACTGACCGATCGGAGCTGAGAGGCGAACAAGGAGCGTGGGGAGGACACGTTCAAGGAGGCCGGTCAATTCCGTTTCCCCCCGCGTGAGTGCGGTACGCATGGAACGTTCCCCTGCGGCAATAATGAGAGCGGTGACGTCTTTTGGATCAAGGATCGTGTCTCGACCAATTGCTGTAAGGCCGGAAACGAGGAGACGACACAGGGAATCAGTGAAGGCTTCGTATCCTGTGCGTAGGGCACTCGTTTTTTCCGGGGCGCGAGCCGCGTAGCTCGCCAATTCACTGTGCAACATGTAGAAGTCACGACTGATGGGCATTGCGGCAAGAAGATGCGCGGCAAGAGCGGCGATAGCCTCTTCGGTTTCTGTGTCCGAAAGGGGATGATCTGTGCGTCGCGCTTGGAGCGCTTCATTCACGCCCGCGTGAACGAAGCTGAGAATGTGATCCCACTGTTCTTGAGCGAGACGTTCGATGAAGTGATCCATGTCGGCGAAATTGGAATAGAAGGCCCCTCGACTAAAGCCCGCTTCTGTGCAGATGTCACCGACGCTGGTAGCTCCTAAGCCCTTGTCGATGATGAGGCGTTTGGCTGATGTGAGGAGCTGTCTTTGTGTTGCTGCGCGACGCTCGGAAGGACCACTGGCGATGATGCGCGTCAGGGTGGCTCTACGTCCAGAAAGATGCGCGGAGGTCTGGTCTTTGCACTTGTCGTCGCGTGTCATGTTCCTACCGTATCCCGCTTGTTTGCTG
Source organism: Pauljensenia sp. (assembly GCA_029983625.1). Taxonomy (GTDB): domain Bacteria; phylum Actinomycetota; class Actinomycetes; order Actinomycetales; family Actinomycetaceae; genus Pauljensenia. Next base: position 8,196 of record JASBZF010000050.1, read on the forward strand.
TCTGTTCCCCCACAGGATACAGGTCTGTATTGTCTAAAATGGATACAGGTATGTATCGTGAGTGAGCATTGATTTTGAGAGGTCACACCATGAAGAAGCTCAGCGGATCACGAATAGCCAACCTGATCGTCATCGCCGCAGTCCTCATCGTCCCCCTGCTCTACGCGGGACTCCTCACACTCGCCTACCAAAACCCAACAAACCTCCTCGGACACATCAACGCCGCAGTCGTGAACGAAGACACGGCATACACCACTACCCTCGCCTCGGGAAGCAGCGAAACCCTCGCCCTCGGCGATGAACTCACCCGCACACTCGTCCACCCCGACACCAACACGGACACCGGGTTCACCTGGCATGACATGAGCGCTCAAGAAGCAGAAAAGAAAATGCGGAACGAAGAAATCCGCGCCATCCTCTACATCCCCGAAGGATTCTCCAAAAAAGCCGCTCAAATCGGAAGCGAAGATCCCAGCACAGCCCGCACACAAACCCTCCAACTCGTCACCGATGACGGCGTGAACTACCTCACCGGCACAATGGCCCGGACAGTCGCAGAAACCCTCGCCAACAGACTCGAAAACGAAGGATCACAAAAAATCCTCTCAACCATGCTCTTGTCGATCTCAACAATCCGAGACAACATCACACACGCAGCAGACGGAGCACAAAGCCTGACAGAAGGCTCAAAGAAACTAGAAGAAGGGACAGACGCAGCCACCTCGGGAGCTCAAGAACTCACCACGGGAGCACGCACCCTCGCCCTCGGCCTCGATCAACTCGCCAACGGCTCCGTTTCCCTCAGTACAGGGCTGATCGCCCTCGATCATGGAACAACACGCGCACAAGCCGGTGCCGCAGCCCTCGCACAAGGACTCGACACCTTAAAAGAAGGCCACGAAAACGCCGAAAAAGGCTCTACGCAACTCAGTCAAGGCGCACGCGCCCTCGACCTGGGAGCAGCGACACTGCAACACTCCACCACACCTTTTGCTGAAGGCGTCACCAGTTTATCCATCGGATCTACGAGCCTGAAAGACGGCATCCTCAGCTACACCCGAGGCGTCGATCAAATCAGCGCAGGCACATCCCTCCTACGAGAAAAAATCAGCGACCCCACCACGGGCCTTCCCGCTGGGATCGCCACACTCTCAGCCGGAATTGGACACGCAACCGACACCGCATCCCCAAACTCTGCGCCGACGAGCCTATACGGCGGAATCAACGCCCTGACCGCAGGTACAAAAGCCCTCGCCGATTCCATGACAACACCACAAGCCGGATCTGATGTGAACCTCCACGAAGGTGCCGATCGCGTCGCCGAAGGATTACAACAGCTCACAACAGCTGCACACAGTGTGAACCCCGAACAAATCACAGCCGGTGTCGCCGCTGCGTCCAAGCTGAGCGACAGCATCGAAAAATACACCGCCCTCGTCGATCAACTCGCCCAGACCTGCATCGACGAACAAGACACGAGCGAGAACTGCCAGGCCCTGCGCTCCCTCAGCACACGCTCACAAGAACTGCGTTCAGGATCGCAAGAACTCTCACACACCCTCACACACACCTCAGCGAACATCGTGCCCCTCAGCCAGCTTTCCACTCAACTTTCAGCTCTTCACGAAGGAGCACAGAAAGTCTCCGAGGGCGTGGCAGCGGCCTCATCAGGAGCACAAAAAATCAACGCCGCAGCCGCTGCACTCCACAACGCAATGCCTGCGCTTCGCTCAGGCGTCGATCAGCTCCAAAGAAAAGTCGGATCAGTCGATTCTTCCGATCAGACAAGCCTTATGGGCGCATTGGGTGCCCTCGACGACGGACTGCGTACAATCACCGCCCCGACACACAACAATGACCACACGGTCTATACGCACTCTGAACAAATCCGCGCAGCAAGCACGAAAATCGCCGAGGGAAGCGCGTCCATGAACGCGAAAATGCCCTCCCTGAATACGGGAATCTCCTCCCTCTCACAAGGCGCACACTCCCTCTTTGAAGGCGCCTCCTCCTTGAAATCTGGCATGAACAGACTCCTTACAGGATCTACCGAAGCCGCCCTCGCATCCCACACCCTCAACGACGGCCTGACTCGCCTAAAAGACGGCGCAGCCGCAGCACACTCAGGTGCGCACACCCTGTCCCAGGGCCTGACACGCGCACAATCAGGTGCGACGCGACTTTCAGAAGGAGCGGCCACTCTGGCACAAGGAAACACCGCTCTCAACAACGGTGCGCAACGCCTCTTTGAAGGAGCGAGCACGCTCGCCAATGGACTGAACGAGGGAGTAAAGAAAATCCCGAATTACAGTGACGCACAACGCGATGCGATCACCACGGTCGGCGCGCAAGCCGCAAGCGTGGAAGCCGTGCGCGACCACGCGGTCGCCAACAACGGAGCAGGATTCACCCCCATGTTCATGAGCCTGGCACTCTGGATCGGAGCGATCGCCCTGTTCCTCATCCTCCCCGCCCTCGATAAACGCGATCACGGTGAAAAATGGTGGGCCTCGGCTGTGCGCCCCGCAACGACGGCCACACTGCTCGCAGCCGCCCAAGCGGTCATCATGATGATCGCTGTGAACACCGCAGCAGGGATCGAAGCGAAAAACCTTATGGGCCTGTGCCTGATGGCAGTCGCAGCGGCAGTGACCTTCATGCTGATTAATCAAGCCTGTGTCGCTTTGCTGGCCTTCAGAGGGCGTTTCATTTCCATTATCTTGCTGAGCCTACAGATCACCTCAATGGGAGCGACCTTCCCAGTGGAAACCGCACCCTCCTTCTTCCAGTGGATCCATCCTTTCTTGCCGATGAGCTACACGCAGCTTGCATTTCGTCAACTCATCGCCGGTTCGGGTGCGCAAGGTGCAATCGGAAACGCGCTCGTTGTTCTTGGAATATGGGCGGGACTTGCCATTCTTGGCATCCTCATCGGAGCGAGGATCCGACGAGGTCCACACCCTCTGCCCGCAGACAATGCGCTTGCACCAACAGCGGCCTAAACATTTTCCTCTTCACCGAGCTGGCATGTCGCCCAGCGTGATCCGACGTGAGCCGCGTGAACCAGGGTGATCCAGTGTGAGCCAGCGTGATGAAGGGGCAGTGCGATGAAGGGACAGGGTGTCACACACTTGTCCACAAGAGGGCGTGCCCCCTGCATCATCCACACGATGATGCAGGGGGCATTCGACATTCGGCTCTTTCAAGCTGACTCTGAAAGTCCCCGGAAGGTCCGGGATGAAGGAGGAAAATCATGAGAGAGTACATCCGCACGACGCTGCGCAGCCTGATCGGCCCGAAACACGCAGACTTCGAAGAAGAAGGTTCAACGACTGTTGAATACGCGATCGGAGCGATCGCTGCCGCAGGATTCGCTGGACTCCTCGTCGTCGTCTTGAAATCAGGCGCAGTCAAAGGGCTGTTACAAGGACTCATCACAACAGCTCTGAGCTTCTGAATCGCGATGATTCTGAGGAGCTCCCCAGTGCATGACACGACACTGAATCGACCTGAGGCACACGATGAACGAGGATCCACAAGCGTCGAATTGGCGATCGGCTTCGGGGTCGTTGCCCTTGTTCTTGCTTTGATCCTCGCGCTCACCTCCATTGGTATGGCCCGTCAGCAGCTTTGTCGAGGCGCCGGAGAAGCGGCACGCGCAGCAGTTGAAGGCGCTTCCGATCCTGTTCGTGTCGGCTCTGAGGCGCTCGGAGCGCTCTCGGGGCGCGGAGGTCATGTCGCCGTGCTCCGAGAGGGCTCCTGGGTGACTGCACGAGCGTCCTTACCTGCGCACGGCCTGATCGGCTGGGCAATTCCTGAAGCATCCTGCGAGGTCAAAGCCCGCTTATCGGCGGTGACCCCATGAAAGGTAGGGGGAGTACACAATCAAAAAGGGTTCGCAACCCTGGCTTAGCTGCGCTTTCCTTTTCGAGGTGGCGCGGGGCTTTTGCGTTGAACTTTCGGTGTGGGCCGAGGCAGAAAAGGGGCACGTATGCGACGCACAACCTGAACGCAAGAAAAGGGAGGAAGGGGAAGACGGGAAGAAAGGGAGAGGGTGAAGCTGGTTCGGGAACTCTCCTTGTTGTGGGGCTTGCTGGCCTGGCGTGTACCTGCGCATTCGTCCTCGCTGTTTCAGCTGTGATCCTTGGGGAACGGACCCGACTCGATGCTGTTGGAGCTGTGAGTGCGCTCGCGGGCGCTGATGTTTCGGCGACCGCACTGTGGGAAGACGTGGGAGATCGACCCTGCATAACAGCTGAGGAGGTGGCGCGCTCAAATGGGGCGGTCCTGGAATCTTGTGAGGTTGTGGGAGCCGATACTCGGGTGATTGTGTCTGTACACAAGGCACTTTTCGGATTTAATGTTCCGATCCGGGCGCGTGCGCGGGCAGGACCATTGACGGAAAACCCCGCTGACCCCGCAACGAAAGAGTGAAACCCTCAGAAGAAGCAGTCTGTGGAAGCAGAAATCCCAGAGAACTTTCAGGTAGATTCGATGCTTCCTCAAGGACAGGTCCGTATGGTGAAGACATCACACAAAGAGGTACACGGAACGGTCCGAGTGCCGGAGAGGGAAGATATCGACGAGTCGCACTGTGTTGATGGGATGCTGTGGGGGGGGGGGGGCGGGGGGTG
>JASBZF010000051.1 GCA_029983625.1 Pauljensenia sp.
TTTCCACAGTCTCCGCTTCTTCACCAACCGTGACGGCAAGAGTTGTCAAGCCCACAGGCCCACCAGCGAAACGCCGACACACAGTGTCAAGGACAGCGCGATCCAAACGATCGAGACCAAGCGGATCCACTTCAAAAAGACAGAGCGCCCCCTGCGCCGCCTCTAAGTCAAGTGATCCTGAACCTCGCACCTGCGCATAGTCAAGCACCCGTCTTAAAAGACGATTAGCAATTCGCGGTGTTCCGCGTGATCGCGAAGCGATTTCACGAGCTGCCACATCCACGATCGGCACCCCGAGTAGTTTCGCAGAGCGGGTGACTACTTGTTCCAGTTCATCGGTCTCGTAGTACTCAAGATGGGCAGTAAAACCGAAGCGATCACGAAGAGGCGCTGGTAAGAGTCCAGAACGGGTCGTCGCTCCCACAACGGTAAAAGGCGGAAGCGTCAGTGGGATGGAAGTCGCGCCGGGGCCTTTACCGACAATGACATCCACTCGGTAGTCTTCCATCGCGAGGTACAGCATTTCCTCAGCGGTTCGCGCGAGACGATGAATCTCGTCGATGAAAAGCACATCGCCTTCTTGAAGGCTCGAAAGAATCGAGGCTAAATCGCCCGCATGTTGGATCGCGGGACCGGAAGTGAGCCGCAGAGAAGTACCCATTTCCGCCGCAATAATCATGGCGAGCGTTGTTTTGCCCAGTCCAGGAGGTCCGGCAAGCAGCACGTGATCAGGAGGTAGTCCCCTGCCGCGCGCCGCGTCAAGAACGAGTTGAAGCTGATTGCGAACGACTCGCTGTCCCACAAATTCGCTCAGCTGTTTCGGTCGGAGTGCCGCTTCAGCAGCCCGTTCCAGTTCACCGGCATCGGGGGCGACAATCCGAGCGCCTTCAGGCCCCTCCCCGCGTATAGGTTCACGCACGTCCGCCTCCTAATCTGACGAGGGCGGCGCGCAGAAGATCAGAAGCTCCCAAGCCCTGACCTCCCAGAGCATCGATCGCTTCTGCTGCTTGAGCATCGGACCATCCAAGAGAAACGAGGGCGGAGCGCACTTCTGCTTCAACAACACCTAAAGAAGCGCAGGAGGATTCTTTCGTTCCTTCAAGTACTGCAGGAACACCGAGTTTGTCTCCGATTTCAAGCGCCATGCGCTGAGCAGACTTCTTCCCCACACCGGGAATACGTTGCAGTGTGGTCAGATCCTGATCACGGATGGCTCTGCGCACCTCATTCGGTGTGAGCACCGCAAGAGCGGCCAAAGCAATCCGAGGGCCGATACCCGAAACTGTTTGGAGGACGGTAAAGACTTCCCGCTCATCAAAAGTGCGGAATCCGACGAGCGATAGGGAATCCTCACGCACAATGAGACTTGTGTGAATCGTTGCTTCTTCACCGATTGTGAGGGACTGAGCAAAGGCGGGTGTCACTCTCACAGAAAATCCAATGCCCCCCACAAGGAGGACAAGTGAGTCCAGATCAGTTGAGGCAACTGTTCCGGTAAGTTGAGCGATCACTGAAGACCTTGCTTTCTCTGGCCGAGGGCGAACACCTGTACGATTGATTTATTGATTCTACCCGCGACGCAAACGCGGATCGACGGCACCGGTGCGGCGTTGCGCCGCTTGAGCTTCCGCCCAAACCCGTTGCGCGGGCGTCATATTCCCTTTTGACGTGAGGCGTCCCGAAAGAGACACACTCACAGAAGAATCATCTCCTGCCCCTAAGAGTCCGCTCCCCCGCCACGCATGACAAATCGCGATCGCTAAAGCATCTGCCGCATCAGCGGGACGCGGTGGGGCATCAAGTCCAAGGATTCTAGCGATCATCATTTGGATTTGCGCCTTAGCTGCACGACCGTTGCCCGTCACGGCGGATTTTACTTCCGAGGGTGTATGAACTGCCATCGGCAATCCAGCCCTGCCGACGCAGGTCATCGCTGCTCCCATGACCTGCATGGTCGTTGTCACCGACTGCAGATTGTCTTGCGCAAATACCCTTTCAATGGCGACAACTTCAGGTTCGTAGAGCCTGATCGCTTGATCGATGGCATCGGCAACAGTCCGTAAGCGAAAGTGCGTAGCGAGATCTTTATCGGAACGCGCGACCGATACGTGTACAAGACGTGCCCTGCGGGCGGCATCGACATCCACGACGCCAATGCCGCAGCGCGTCAGTCCAGGGTCGATCCCCATTACCCTCACGATGCATGATCCTTAGGATCGGCGAACGAGGGAAACAAAGAGTTCGTGCATTCTGTGATCTGTGCCGATCTCTGGATGGAAGCTTGTCGCAAGTGCCATGCCGGAACGCACTGCAACGATCGGCCCATCATGATCGTCACCGGCTCGGGCGAGCACCTCAACATTTTTCCCCACGGATTCGACCCAGGGGGCACGAATGAAAACTGCGCGGAAAGGATCGTCAAGACCCTCCACATGCAGATTTTCTTCATAAGAGTCGATCTGACGCCCAAAGGCGTTTCGACGCACCACCATGTCGATTGCTGCGAAGCTCTTCTGGTCGGGACGACCGTCAAGGATCGAAGTGGCGAGCATAATCATTCCCGCACAGGTGCCCCACACCGGCATCCCCTGTTCGATCCGTGACTTCAGGGGGGTATAGAGATCAAAGACGACAAGGAGTTTCGATATTGTCGTTGATTCTCCACCGGGAATGACGAGGCCATCGACCGCGTGAAGTTCCTCGGCCCTGCGCACTGCAAGCGTGCGGGCACCGGTTTTTTCCAGCGCCCGCACATGCTCGCCGACATCGCCTTGCAGGGCTAGGACGCCGATCTTTACCATCCGCGTTCCGCAAGACGGTGGCTGACGGGAACCTCATCAACGTTAATGCCAACCATTGCTTCACCAAGCCCGCGTGACACCTCTGCGATCACAGCAGGATCATCGTAGAAGGTTGTTGCCTTCACGATTGCAGCAGCGCGCTTAGCGGGATCGCCCGATTTGAAAATACCCGAACCCACAAAGACGCCCTCTGCTCCGAGTTGCATCATCATCGCAGCATCGGCGGGGGTCGCAATACCGCCAGCGGTGAAAAGAACAACGGGAAGACGCCCTGTGCGAGCGACTTCTGCGACGAGTTCATAAGGTGCCTGGAGTTCCTTGGCTGCGACGTAAAGCTCATCCTCAGGAAGGGAGGTGAGGTGGCGGATTTCGTCACGGATCTTACGCATATGGGTTGTTGCGTTCGAAACGTCGCCGGTGCCAGCTTCTCCCTTAGAGCGGATCATCGCCGCGCCCTCGTTGATTCTGCGAAGTGCCTCCCCCAGGTTTGTCGCACCGCAGACAAAGGGAACGGTGAAGTTCCACTTGTCGATGTGGTGGGTGTAGTCAGCCGGGGTCAGGACTTCAGATTCGTCGATGTAGTCAACACCGAGGGACTGGAGGACCTGAGCTTCAACGAAGTGGCCAATACGTGCCTTCGCCATCACGGGGATCGATACCGCGCTGATGATGCCTTCGATCAGATCAGGGTCCGACATGCGGGCGACACCGCCCTGTGCGCGGATATCGGCGGGAACACGTTCGAGAGCCATGACGGCAACTGCGCCCGCATCCTCAGCGATCTTCGCCTGCTCAGCAGTGACGACATCCATGATGACGCCACCCTTCAGCATCTGGGCCATTCCTCGCTTGACGCGAGCAGTTCCGAGCTCGCGGGTGGACTCGGTTTCAGTCACGGTCACTCCTCTTCTTCAAGCTGCGCACGAACTTCGTCAGGCAGCGTCATATTCGTGTAGATGTTCTGAACATCATCGGAGTCTTCAAGAGCATCGATGAGTTTGTTGACTTTAAGTGCGCCTTCGAGATCAAGTTCCACCTCGGTCGAAGCGACAAATTGAACTTCCGCTGAATCGTAATCAATGCCCGCACTCTGAAGAGCCTTACGGACCTCAATCAGATCGGAAGGATCGGATTCGACGACGAACAGGGTGCCGACAGCAGTTACGTCCTGCGCCCCCGCATCGAGCACCGCTTCGGTAAGAGTGTCCTCATCGATCCCTTCAGCGGGAACTTCGATGATACCCCTACGTGAAAACAGGTAGGACACCGAACCTGGGTCAGCAAGAGAACCACCGTGACGGCTAAAGCCGAGGCGAACATCCGAAGCCGCGCGATTGCGGTTATCGGTCAGACACTCAACGAGGAAGGCCACACCATTGGGTCCGTAGCCTTCATACATAATCGTCTCGTAATTCGCGCCACCGGCCTCGGCACCTGAACCACGTTTCACAGCGCGCGTGATGTTGTCAGCGGGAACGGAGTTCTTCTTTGCCTTTTGGATCGCATCGAACAGGGTCGGGTTGCCCGCCGGATCACCACCGCCCGTGCGCGCGGCAACCTCGATGTTCTTGATGAGTCGCGCGAAGAGCTTGCCGCGCTTGGCGTCGATCGCGGCCTTCTTATGCTTGGTGGTCGCCCATTTAGAGTGTCCCGACATCAGTGCTCCCTCTTGGGGTGGATTCAATACCGCCCCATTCTACCGAGCATGACAGTCCTCTTCGCGATGGGGTCTTAAACCCAGACGATGAGGTGACGAATCCCTCGAAGCAAGGAAGACGCATCTGTTACGAACGCCCTCGTCGCTGCATCCACGAATATCCTGACAGTGCGCAAAGCAGGTTGTCGTGCGACAGCATTGCGGCAGAAACACTACAGTGCAAGAAAAGGAGGTGACCCACATGTCTGTGACACGCGGACCTGAAGAAGGGGTATGTGCGGCACGCGAATGTTCACAAACAGCACAGGTGCGCATCACATGGTCGAACCCTAAAATCCCCTGGGCAACATCAAAAATCTGGCTTTCATGCGCAGAACATGAGGCGTTTCTCCTCGACTATCTGCTCTACCGAGGATTCCCCTTCACGACCGTACCGATCGCAGATATTCAGGACTGAGGAAGCTCCCATTCATCTACCGGTCGATCATTCCAGGTACGCGCGTGAAGCGCACCGATGAACTGAGCTGGATCTTCGGTGCCAAGATCATGAGGCCACTGACAGACAACGGTCCCTGTATTCCCCATGAAATACGTCATCACCAGATCGCCGGAAATATTGTTGGCCAGCGTCGCAGCAAGCAAACGTAAAAGTGCCCCATGCGCCACGATCACTCCCACTCCTGCTTCGTCGATCTCACGGACACGCTGAGCGACCTCAGCCACCACAGGAAGGGCACGTGACAGTGCTTCACTCCCGCTTTCCCCACCGCGCATCCTGAAATCACACTGCGCATACGCCCAGTGCCCCGTACCTTCAACGTAGAGCGAATCGGAATATGGATCCGCGTTCATCTCCACATCGCCCGAACGAAGTTCTCGAATCCCCGGACGGATCAGCGGCGTCAAATCGTACTTGGCACATAGGGGTGCGCAGGTTTGGCGCGTCCTCTTTAAGGGAGATACGGCGAGGACGAGGGGCGGACCCGCCACTTCTTGCTCCCAGCGTTGAGCAAGCCGTTCAGCTTGTTTCCGCCCATCAGGAGTGAGCGGTAGTCCCGGCCTACTCGTGTCAAGGGCACGAGCCTTATTGGCATAGGTTTCGCCGTGACGAACGAGAACAAGTTCCATACATTCCCTTACGTTGCTACCACAAAGAGCCGGTTATTCCCAGAAAAGCCGTTCCATCACGGCCCGGCTTCGTCTTGCCGCTCGCATCCAGTCTTCTTCCAGATCAGCCTCACTCCCCGCCCGGTAACCGAGCACACGAGCCAGCGGAATGAGTTCACGCGCGTCACGCGGCAAAACGTCAAGTTTGGTACCCGACATTCTCCCCGTCGTTAACACGTTACCCGCTCGGATCCGTGAGGCCAGACTCCAAGCGTGAGAAAGAACCTCCCCGTCCTCGGCAGTGATCGCGCCCTCGGCAACGAGTGCATCTAAGGCTTCCATTGTCGAGGGCGAACGCAATGTCGGATGCGCGTAGGCATAGCGGAGTTGGAAGAGTTGAACAACCCATTCGACATCACTGAGTCCACCGGGACCGAGTTTGACATGGCGCGAAGGTTCAGTGCCTCGGGGAAGGCGTTCATGTTCCATCCGCGCTTTAAGCAGACGAATGTCTTTCAGTTCTGTTGCATTGAGCGGCTCCGACCAGCGGAAGGCATCGATCATATTGCTTGCCGAGGCAAGCATGTCGGCAGGCCCAGCTACGGGGCGAGCTCGAAGAAGAGCTTGTCGTTCCCAACTTGAGGACCATTTTGAATAGTAATCCTGCAGTGAGGCCAGAGTGCGTGTCATCGGCCCGGATCTTCCTTCGGGACGCAGATCGAGGTCGAGGGCGACACTCATTTGCGATGTCGTTCTGCCCAGGAGTGCTGCGACGCGGTTCACGATCCAGGTCGCCGATTCTGCTGCCTGCGCACAGCTCGCACCTTCTGCTTGAAAATGACATGCAATGACATCAGCATCCGAAGCATAGGAGGACTCCAAACCTCCGTATCGCCCCATCGCAAAGAAAATGACGTGCGCTCTATCGCAACCGTGTCGTTGCGCATCCTCGCGTTGGGCAATGTTCAAAGCACCGATCAGAGCCGCATCTGTCGCCTGTGCGATTGCTTTCCTTGTCGGCGTAATCCCGATGAGCAGATCCGCCATTGCCGCACGCAGCAGTTCTCTGGCGCGCACCGCGCGCGTGCGAGCAGCTGCCTCATCCGCCTCCAGGTGCCTGCCGATGAGTGAGTCAATTTCTCGGCCTAGAGCTTCTCGGGTCCGGGCTTGAAGATCCGCATCAGAATCGAGCCAAGCGATTGCTTCGGGAGTGCGTGAGAGTGCGTCGGCGATCCATCGTGAATTTGGGAGCATCCGACACAGACGTGAAGCGGCAACTCCTGAATCCCGCAGCAGTGCAAGATACCAGTGTGAATCCCCGATCTGTTCTGACAGTGTCCGAAAAGACAGAAGACCAAGGTCCGGGTCGGCGCCATCGGCAAGCCAGGAGACGAATACCGGAAGCAGATGACGTTGAATGAGGGCACGCCTGCTTGTCCCGCGTGTGAGGGCCCCGATATGCCCGAAGGCCCCGTTCGGATCGATGTAGCCGATTGCGGCAAGCCTGGCGCGCGCACCTTCTTCACTCAGAGCTGCTTCATCCGGGCTTAAACCTGCGGTCGCGGTGACGATCGGTCGGTAAAAAACATCTTCGTGGAGCTGACGCACCCGAGAACGAACGCGCTCGAGTTCATGAAGGAAATCTTTTTCCGTAACAAAGCGCGTCGGATCAATTGCCCGGCCAATGCTGCGTATCTTCGCTGCGGCAGTGGGCACCAGATGCGTTCTACGCATCCTGTCCAATTGGACCCTGTGTTCCACAAGACGCAAGAAGCAGTAATGTTCTTCGAGTTCTGCTGCATCACTGCGGGCGACGTAGCCGCCCGCAGCCAAAGCCTCAAGTGCCTCAAGGGTCGATGCGACCCGTAAGGACTCGTCGGTCCTGCCGTGAACGAGTTGAAGCAGCTGAACTGTAAACTCCACGTCGCGCAGCCCGCCTCGCCCCAGCTTCAGTTCGCGATCAGCGTGATGACGAGGAATAGAGTCCTCGACTTTTTGGCGCATCCCTCGCGCATTTTCCACAAAACTTTCACGTCCTGCGGCTGACCAGACAAACTCTGAGGCAGCTGTAGTGAATCGTTGCCCAAGTTCCATATCCCCCGCAGCGGCTCGCGCCTTCAGGAGTGCCTGAAATTCCCAGTTTTGCGCCCATTTCTTCCAGTAGTGGCGGTAGGAATCCAAACTGCGCACGAGTACCCCATTGCGCCCCTCGGGACGCAGATTGGCATCAACAGTCCACAGTGGCTGTTCCTCACCTGCGCCCGAACATGCCTGTGCGACAAGCGCTGCTAAAACAGATCCCCGTTCCATAGCTTCACGCTCATCGACACCTTCAGCAGGCTCTACGACGTACAGGACATCCACATCGGATACGTAGTTGAGTTCACGCGCTCCTGTTTTCCCCATCGCGATAATGGCCAAACGTACACGCCCGTGAGGATCGATATCCCTCCTCGCCAGAGCAAGGGAGGCTTCCAATGCAGCATCAGCAAGCTGGGCGAGACTGCGCCCCACCGCAGGCATGTCTCGCACAGGATCCAAACTCGTCAGGTCATCGGCCAGAATACGCAGAAGAAGCCTTCGATACGCCCTCCTCATGTCATCAGCTGTCGCCCACGGCGCGGCGATAGGAAGCGGCGCCTTAGGGTCTGCTCCAAGCGATTCGAGAAGTGTACGGCGAGGTGATAAAAACTCTGCCCACATTCCCTCGGTACGCGCAGGTTGGGCAAGGAGATAATCACCCCACCACACTGAGGCACCGAGCACCCTGACGAGTCGTGTCAGTCGGTCTCCGCCCTCGTTGATGAGGGAGGGCACAATCTCAGGGTCAGTTTCCACTAGTCGAAGTGCCGTCAGTACAGCAAGATCAGGATCCGCACAGCGCGCACAGATCCGCACCCACATATACGGGTCGCCCGGAAGCGCCTGCAGGAAGGATTCAGCACGAAGGGGATCACGAAATCCCGCTTGTCGCAGATCCTTCGATGTTACGGGCATTTAGTAGACCTTAAGAAACTGACGGATCTCCTGGGCAGTGATCTGGCGACGATACTCCAACCACTCGTTTTCTTTATTCCTCACAACGTAGTCGAACACCTCTTCACCGAGAGCAGATGCTACGAGATCAGATTCACGCATGAGCCTCACCGCTGCGGAAAGGGAGCTGGGTAGGGCTTCAATCCCCAAGATCTGACGTTCACGGTCGGTCAGATCCCAGACGTTGTCTTCAGCTTCGTCCATGAGTTCCAGACGGCGTTCAATCCCGTCCAGTCCGGCTGCGATAAGGACCGCGAGGGCGAGGTAGGGATTCGCTGCCGGATCGAGTGCACGGTACTCGATCCGAGCCGCCCGACGTTTATTCGGCTTGTATACCGGAACACGGATCAGGGCGGATCTATTGTTGTGACCCCAGCAGACAAAAGAAGGAGCTTCACCTCCGCCCCATAAACGCTTATACGAATTCACGTACTGGTTCGTCACCGCCGTGATCTCACGCGCATGTGCAAGCAGACCTGCGATGAACCAGCGTCCCGTTCGCGATAGCTGGTATTCGCCCGAGGGATCGTAGAAAGCGTTCTCTTCTCCTTCAAAAAGCGACAGATGCGTATGCATCCCCGAACCAGGGTGGTCACTAAAAGGTTTGGGCATAAAAGTTGCCACGAGGTCTTCACGTAACGCGACTTCCTCGATGATGGTCCGCGCCGTCATGATGTTATCCGCTGCGGTTACCGCATCGACTGCACGCAGATCGATCTCATTTTGTCCCGGTCCGCCCTCGTGGTGAGAAAACTCAACGGGAATACCCATATCTTCTAGCATTCTCACTGCTCTGCGGCGGAAATCGTTGGAATCTCCTCGCGCGACATGATCGAAATAGCCCGCATTATCGACGGGAACCATGCGATCAACCGACACCGGGGGACGCAGGAGGTAAAACTCAATTTCAGGATGAACCATCACCGTGAAACCCAGTTCTCTGGCGCGCGCCACCACCCTTTCCAGTACCGCCCTCGGATCCGAACGTGCCTGTTGACCGTCGGGCGTGTACACATCGCAGAACATGCGAGCGACAGGATCGGCGTTTCCTTTCCACGGGAGGAGTTGGAAGGTCTGCGCGTCCGGCCTGAGCAGCATGTCGGATTCATGTACGCGGGTCAATCCTTCAATGGAAGAGCCGTCGAAACCGATGCCTTCTGTGAAAGCGTCTTCGAGTTCGCCTGGGTCAATTGCCACGGATTTAAGAACGCCAGCAACGTCGGTGAACCACAGTCGAATGAAGCGAATGTCGCGCTGAGCAACTTCTTGCATCACCTGTTCTTGCTGTTGGTTCATGTTCCCTCCTGATCGGCTCTTCTGACCGCTTCACTTCTCCCGTGAAGTGCCGAAGCCCTGTGAAATCGCATTCAGTGCAGCGGTGAGTTCAGTAGGCACAACCCACACCTTCGAGGATTCACCTTTGGCCAGTTCGGGCAGCATCTGGAGATACTGGTAGCTCAGCAGGTCAGGAGTCGGGTTACCGTCGTGAATCGAGGCAAAGACCGTGGCGATTGCTTCCGCTTCGCCTCGCGCGCGTGTGATGGCGGCTTCAGCCTGACCTTGGGCCTGCAGGATAGCTGATTCTTTTTCGCCTTCAGCCTGGAGGATCTGTGACTGTCGGACACCTTCAGCTGTGAGGATGGCAGCGCGCTTGTCGCGTTCAGCGCGAAGTTGCTGCTCCATAGCTTGCTGGATCGAAGGCGGCGGGTCGATAGCTTTCAGCTCGACTCGGTTGACGCGGATACCCCATCGTCCAGTTGCCTCATCAAGGACACCTCGCAGCTGAGTGTTGATGGAATCACGGCTCGTCAAGGTCTGTTCAAGATCGAGGGAACCGATGACATTCCTCAGTGTCGTCACGGTCAGCTGTTCAATCGCCTGAATGAAATTAGCGATCTCATAGGTTGCATCTTTCGGGTCGGTCACCTGGTAGTAAACGACCGAATCGATTGAAACGACGACGTTATCGGCGGTGATCACCGGCTGAGGAGGAAAGCTCGTCACCTGTTCGCGCAGATCAACGCGCGAGGCAATGCGATCAACGAAAGGAAAGAGGAGGTGCATACCTCCATGCATGACGGTGTGGAATTTGCCGAGGCGTTCGATGACGAGCGCACGGGACTGGGGAACAATCTGAATCGCCCTCGTCAGGGCAAAGGCGACGAGGAGAGCGAGAAGAATGAGGACGATCACAAGCTCTTTCCTTTCGGTAGTTCAGAATCGTCATGTGAAGTATCTGGCGCTTGTGTCAGATCCGCAGCTTCGATGATCGCCGTCGCTCCGGCAATTGTCACGACTGTGACCTGCGTACCTGCACTCAGGGGTGGACCTTCTGTGCGAGCCGACCAGACTTCTCCTGCAAGTTTGATGCGTCCATCCCACGCATCTGTATCTGAAAGGACGAGCGCTTGCGCACCAACGAGGGCGTGAACGTTCGTTTTTGCATCCGGTGTGGCACGGGCTAAACGAGACTTGATCCAGGGGCGTAACAAGACAAGTCCCAAGACAGCGACGAGAGAAAAGACCACAACCTCAATCGTCAAGCCCGCACCGAAGGCGCTGACAATGCTCGCTCCGAGTGCGCCAAGGGCAAGCATGAGGAAAACGAAATCAACTGTTCCGACCTCGACAATGCCAAGGAGAAGGGCTGCAGCAAGCCACCACATCACATGTCCCATACCCAATTCCCGTGTCTCCTTTCAAGCCCGCGCGATACCTCGCGCCCACCAACGTCCCGAATCACAGCCTGCGAGAAGCGGTAATTCGTAGGCGGCAGAAAGATTGACACCGTTAAGCACACGGTCGATTGGACCTGCGCTCAGGATCGATCCAGCGGACATCAGTGCCGCATGTGTGATACCGGTCGGAATTTCTTCGACCTGATGAGTGATCAGAACCAGTTGAGGCGCATTGGGTGCGGCGATGATTTCCTCGAGTGCGCTCAGAAGAAGTTCACGTACACCCAAGTCAATGCCTGCGCTGGGTTCATCGAGGATCAGTACTTCAGGATCAGACATGAGCGAACGCGCGAGGAGAACTCTTTGAGCTTCCCCTTCAGACAGAGTGCAAAACTCGCGATCTGCAAGATGAGCAACTCCGAAGGCTGCAAGAAGATCATCGCAGCGCGCATTGTCAAGTGCTTCGTAGTATTCCTCTCGATGCACCGTTACACCCCAGGCCCCAGTGCGCACGAGGTCACGGACCGTACTTCCTGGTCGAATGGAAGGTGCTGAGGATTTTGACACGAGGGCGATCCGTCTTGCCAATTCACTGGGAAGAATACGCGCAAGGGCTTCGCCAAGCAGTGTTGCCGTCCCTGAACTCAGATGAGTACGCCCAGAAAGAACGCGAGCGAGAGTTGTTTTCCCCGCACCGTTAGGCCCTAGGATCACCCAGTGTTGACCCGGTGTTGTCATCCAGGAGACACCGTTCAGAATCCGCCGTTCTGCGCGGGTTACTACTGCGGTGTCCAGTGACAGTACAGAGCTCATGCCTCAAGCCTACCTGCGGGATACGCCCCGGTCATCGCGTACCCAGGAGTTCGGCGTACAGAGTTGCGGTCGCATCACCGATCGCTTCCCAGGAGAAGTGATCGCGTGCTCTCGCCAGTCCTGCCGCACCCATCCGTGCGGCTAGTTCACTATCGTCCAAGATCGCCGTAAGTCTTTCGGCCATATCCCGTTCAAAACGTCGCGGGTCAAGCGGAGTACCGGTCCCAGCATTGAGCTGCTCGATAGGAACGAGGTAGCCGGTGTGCCCATCGACAATCACAT
>JASBZF010000052.1 GCA_029983625.1 Pauljensenia sp.
TCCACACCAACCAAACTGAGCAGGCACACGACACCAAGCCGAACGCGCCCTCGCCCACGGACGCTACGTCTTCATTCTTGACACCGTGTTAGACACCGCCTCTTGGGCGCAACAGCTTACGCAGCGGGCTGGAGTTCACGTCGTACACTCACTTGACCACCTGCACACACTCCTAGAGCACACCAGACGCGCACACAACACAGCAGCATGAGAGCCTCACACTCGTCATCCTTGCTAAGCCCTTTCACCTCACATCACTGCCACTCTTCCTTCTCACCGCACGCGTTCTTTACGTACTGCGGCAAGAGCTGAAGCAACTTCTTGCACACTAGGGTCTGAGGTTTGTGTGCGCGTGGCTTCTTGGGTGAGTTCAGTCAGTATGCGCTTACGCTTAATGGCTTGACTGCTGCGATACTTGTCAAGATCAGAAAGCATGATGTAGCGGTGACGATTTAGCTTCACGTAAGGGATTTTTCCTTCTTCAACAAGCTTGACCACAGTAGGCCTAGACACACCAAGAATCTGCGCAGCTTCACCGAGCGTAAGCCGCAGATCAGTGGGGGCAAGTGTCATCGCCTGCCCTGCACGCATCGCACCCACTACTTCTTGCAGAACCTGGTACACCTCTTTGGGAAGAAGAACCACATGCCCACGCGCATCAACAAGGCAAGGACACGCAGAAAGATCAATCTTATTCAAGGCTGATCGGTTTTCAGGTGGCATCACGATCCATGACCGACCCTCCACACAGAGTGTGTGCGTTGCACGTACTGTAGGTGTCATCTGCCCACACTACAGGTAAGACGATCAAGAAAAACCAGCCCTGACCTTACAGACAAACCGAACCGTGCAAGCCAATGAGCATACGGGCCACCATGACGCAAAAATCGTCGGTCTTCACAAGCTCGTCGATGACGTCCAGATCCTCGGCCCCCACCCAGCGGCGCGCGCGTTCCTCCGTCTTGAATGTGCTGTCAGTGCTCTCTGGGAGTCTATTTGGCGTGATCGCCTTGATTCGTAGTCAATCAGTAAAGACTGTAGTACAGTCATTACTGGTGCAGGTTGAAGGGGAAGGACAACTGATGGGTAGCACGATCACGGTGCAGGTGAGGGTGCCGGACAGTATTGGGATGAGGTATGACAGGCTGGCTAAGCAGACTGGTCGCACGCGCTCTTACTATGTGAATGAGGCTCTTGCTGCTGAGATTGATCGGCTTGAATACGAGTACGGCATCATGAAACAGATTGAGGACTACAGGGCCGGTCGCCTAAAGACGTACAGTCTGGATGAGGTGGAGCACAGCCTTGGCTTGGACAGTTGAGTTTTCTGAACACGCACTCAAGCAGCTCGCCAAGCTCGACAAACAGGCGGCACAGCGCATCACCTCCAAGCTGCGCGAGGTCTCCCAACTTGAAGATCCGCGCAGTGCGGGCAAGGCGCTAACTGGGAACCTTTCACCCTTGTGGCGTTACCGCGTTGGTGATTACCGGATCGTGTGCGACATTGAGGATGGTGTTCTTATCATCCTTGTCGTGGATGTGGACCATCGCAGCAGGGCCTATAAGGCAAGAAGGTAAGAAGAAAGCCTCACAGCTTAGCGACACTGAACCCACACTGAAGCCAAACGCGCACAAAAACGGGGGCGCGGGTGTGTTGGGTGGAATCGCGCATTTCTTGTCACAATTAATACCTTCTTAGTGGATTAAACAGATACTCTGGCCTCAATCTTCCAGCAAGCGCAGAATTCATTTCACGCAATTCTTGATTATTGTCTTTTCGCTGTCCCATCATTGATTCAACAACCTTAAGACTTGCACTACGCATGGATGACAAATGAAGAGACATGCTGCGGTCTCCACTCACATAGTCATACATATGAAAATGCAACACGTCGCGGCTATCGGCTTCGCGCACACCCTCAAAGTTGAAATTCTTGCTCATATAGTCAAAGAGTGGAGTCTGGCATATGACCTGACTTCGCGTGTTTTAGTATCCCGGTTCGAGGTTCATGATGGTTGTTAAAAGGGGTGATGTTGAAAAGCTGACAGTTGAGGGTGTGGCAGATTCTCAGCAGCACATCACTTGTGAGGTTCTTATCGGTAGTGAGTCTAAGCATGATGATCGTAGATAGCGTTACTTTGTCTTTGAGTTCTTGTTTATTCATCTTTCGATACTGCAGCGAGTAATCGGATCTGGCGATCCAGCTCACTGCAAGCGCGAACATCAGCCTGGGTTGCAGTTGGTACCAACGAGAGTTCTTTCAACACCCTGCGCTCATTCAACACGCATTCAGCGCTCAGTGTTCAACGACAAACAAGACCATCGTCAGGGAGCACTCCCTCGATAAAGAAATCTTCCACCACGCTCGTCACACAAGAATTCGCATCACGATCATAAGCCGTGTGCCCCCAGCCCTCGTTCGTCACGAGGATCCCAGAACTCAACTGTTGAGCAAGTGCCTTCGCCATCACATACGGGGTTGCAGGATCATGAGTCGTACCAATCACAACAATCGGCGCACTCCCCTGCGCTGCGATCGGCCCCCTCTGCGCATGAGATGTCGGCCACTGTTCCAGTCCTGCGGACGCATAACCTGCGATTGTGCCGAATACCGGAAGTTCAGAACGAATCAACTCCGCATTCTTCGCCCATTCAGCGATCGTACCCACCGGCGCATAATCGAGATTATTCACCGCCATCAACGCTTCAATCCCATTAGCAGCATAATGCCCATCGTCACCACGATCGTTAAGAAAATCCGCAATAAAAAGTAACTGGGAACCGTCTCGGCTCTCAATCGCAGGAATAAGAGCTTGAGTGAGCATCGTATACGTGTCTTCTGAGTAAAGCATTCCAATAATTGCCGTTGTTGCAAGATTCCTCGTCAGCACACGTTCAGAGTCAGCAGTGACCAGAGGGGAATCGTCGAGACTATTCAGGAACGCAATAAGCTGACTCTTCGCTTGCTCATGATTTCCCGTCAAGGGACATGCGCTCGACTGCTGGCAGATATCAATCCAATGGTTGATTGAGTCTTCAAATCCACGTATTTGCATGTCGTAGATCTCATTAACTGTTGCTGCAGGATCGATCGCACCATCAAGAATCATCCTGCCCACACGATTCGGGAATAGTTCCGCATAAGTCGCCCCGAGGAAAGTTCCGTAGGAATAGCCGAGGTAATCGATCGTGTCGAGTCCGAGGACGGCACGGACCATGTCGAAATCTTTAGCCGCTGAAATCGTGTCGATATGACGGAAAAGATCACCGCTCTTTTCCGCACATCCAGCTGCGATTGCAGCGAATTCAGCTTGCGCCTGAGCAATAATCTCCTCCGGGGTTTCATCCGAACGCGAGCCTCCTCCAAGAATTGATCCTTGCGCGGTGTAAAGATCGAGTTGCGCATCGCTGAGGCATTTCACCGGAGTGGATGCGCCAACGCCTCGCGGGTCCAGAGCAAGCAGGTCATAGTGTTCAACGAGGGCGGTCCCTAAGTTCTCCTCAACCTGGTAGCTGAGGGCATTCACTGCAGCGCCTCCCGGTCCCCCGAGATTGAAGAAAAGGATCGGAGCTTCAGGTTTCCCGGAACGGTGGATGCCGAGGGCGAGGCTGATCTGCTCACCAGAAGGGTTTTCCCAGTCGAGGGGCGCATAGAGTGTCGCACACTCATAGGAACTCAGATCCGCCGGTCGATTTGAGCCAGTGGTCGTGATTTGGCTGCTCGCACAGTTTCCCCAGTGAATCTTCTGCCGGTAGAAGTCCTCAGCGCTCTTTGCTGTCACCTTGTCCGCTTGTGTGTGCGTCACGTGTGAATCCTCCATCACAGACACGATGAAACCCACGCCTCGAGAGATGAGTGTCCCAAGGAGGGCACAACCAATGAGGATGGAGACAACTGCGACGGCAATAACGGCTTTCGAGGATTTCATGATCTTTAGGGTATGACAGGAAAAAGCACAGTGTTCTCAACGAACGAGGATTAGGTGACGTCCAGCTAAGGCCGTAACGACAGTGCCATTGCTTCGAGTACGAGGAGGGCTTGGCCGTTCATGACGAGCCTACGACGGGCAGTTTCAATCGCTTCGATCCTCTTTAAGGTCTGTTGGGGACTGGATTCTTCCGCGATCTCAGTGGCCAGATCCTCAAGGTCTGTGTTGATGAGCGTTTGATCTGTGCCTAACTGTTTCATCAGCACGTCGCGGTAGATCGACAGAAGGTCAAGCAGTGTGCGATCCAGTTCGTCTGTCAGGTCACGCTTCGCTCTTTTGCGTTGTTGTTCCTCCAACTGGCGCAGCAGTGTCGCGTACTGACGCGGAGGTGTTTTTTTCGCCTCAATGCCGAGGCGACGAAACAGTTCCGCACGTTCTTGCGCGTTCAGTTCAGTGATTTTTTCCTTGCTGTTCTTCTTTGCGTGATCGTGCAGATTCCCAGCGGCGATGACGGCATCTCCGACGGAACGTACACGCACAAGATCCGTAATGCTTTCCCGTCTTTTCTTGCGCAGTTCCGGGTTCTGAGCGAGGGCGCGCGCTCGACCGATATGCGACTGTGCGACGCGAGCCGCTTCCATCGCATTCTCCTCATCCGCGACTCCTTCGCGGATGAGGAACTCAGCTACCGCCTTCACCGGGGGGATGTGAAGAGCAAGCTGCCGACAGCGCGAGCGAATTGTTGTCAGCATGTCTTCAGCACTGGGGACGCACAGGAGCCATACTGTGCGTTCCGGGGGTTCTTCAATAGCTTTGAGTAAGGCATTCGCAGCGCGTTCATGGAGCCTATCGGCGTCTTCGATGATGATGACGTGCCATAAGCCTTGCGAGGGTGCGGCTTGGGCTTCCAGGACGAGGCGCCGCGCAGTCGCGGTAGCAATCACCGAGGTTTCGGGCACGACCCAGCACACGTCTGCGTTGGACTTCGATAGCGTTGTCCGGCAGCCCGGACACACACCGCAGCCTGGTTCTTCACCCGTACACTGCAAGGCAGCCGCAAAAGCCGAAGCTGCAACGGAACGCCCGGACCCAGGAGGTCCTGTGATCAGCCACGCATGGCTCATGGCGTTACTGTGCTCGTCCCAGTCTTGCCCCGCAGAATGAACGATGCTGCGCGCAGCACGCGCCGCCTCTTTTAAGGTTTTCACCGCGCTATCTTGTCCGACGAGCTGAGTCCATACGCTCTGATCGCCTGCGCGAGCACGCTCACTCACAGCGGTGCGCCCTCATCTGCGAAGGGCCACAGTGTCGCCTGTCGCTCTAAAAGAGTGGCAAGAATCGGCTCAGTCACATCGGGGGAATCTTTCTGAGACTGCGGCGTTTCTTGGGAAGCGTCCATCCCGTCAGAGAAAGCTTCAGTACAGGAAGAAAAGTCGTCGTCTTTGAAGCGTTCTTCAAGGACACCTCTAATTTCGGCGAAGACTTCATCGGGTGTGCCTACCGCGTCAATGACGACGATCCGTTCCGGCTCTGCGTCAGCAAGACGTAGATACTCGTGGCGTACTCGCTCATGGAAGTCCATTGATTCTCGCTCCAGCCGGTCGGGCTGATCGGTACGCCTGCGAGCACCTACCTCCGGGGGAAGGTCCAGGAGGAAAGTCAGACAGGGATGAAGGCCGTTTGTCGCCCACTGTGAAAGGGAACGGATCTCTTCCACCCCTAAGGAACGTGCTGCCCCCTGATAGGCCAGGGAAGAATCGATGTAGCGGTCACCGAGGACAACATCATCGCGCGCAAGCGCCGGAGCCACCACCGTCGCCACGTGATAGGCGCGATCAGCGGCGTAGAGCAGCGCCTCTGTCCTCGGGTCAACATTGTCCGGTCCGTTTTGCACGAGACGACGAATGTCGATTCCCAGCTCCGTTCCTCCCGGTTCGCGAGTGACCAGCACTTTGCGTCCTCGTGCCATAAACCATTCGCGCACGCGCTCGATCTGTGTGGACTTCCCCGAACCGTCCCCACCTTCGAAAGTGATAAAGACACCCGAGCCTGCGCTCTTCACACCAGCACTCGCCACCATGCGTCCATCCTCCCACGCGCCACCGGCATCTCGAAGCCTTCGACCTTCGGCACCGCTCACTTTGCCGTGGATTTCTTCGCCGAAGTCCGAGCCGATGTTTTTTTCGTTGCAGAACGCTTCGCAGTCGAACGAGCTTTCTTCGGCGCGGGACCTTTTGCGCGCTTGTCCGCGAGAAGCTCGAAAGCGCGTTCCTGCGTCAGGTCTTCGACCGTTTCGGCACGCGGAAGCGTCACATTCGTTTCACCGTCCGTGATGTACGGACCGAAACGACCGTCCTTTACCGTCACTTTCTTCCCTGAAACCGGATCTTCGGCAAACTCACGTAAGGGCGGCTTTGCAGCTCCTCGGCCGCGCGCCTTCGGTTGCGCGTAGATCTCCAGCGCTTCTTCTAGGGTGATGGAGAAAATAAGGTCTTCACTCGCAAGCGTGCGCGAGTCCGACCCTTTTTTCACATAGGGGCCGTAGGGGCCGTTTTGTGCGGTAATGACCTCACCCGTTGCCGGGTCCGTCCCCACTTCCCGAGGAAGGGAAAGCAGACGAAGAGCCTGGTCCAGATCCACCGTCGTTAAATCCATCGATTTGAATAGTGATGCCGTGCGCGGCTTAGGTGCCTTTGCTTTAGCTCCCTTTGCGTTTTCTGTTCCGTTTTCCTCTTCGGGTAGCACCTCGGTGACGTAGGGGCCGAAACGACCGTTTTTCGCCACGATCACATGCTGTGTCGCAGGGTCCACACCCAGTTCACGGCCATCGGCGGCAGCCAAGTCGAAGAGCTCGGCAATTTTGGCCGCATTGATTTCATCGGGAGCGATTTCTAAGGGGAGATTCGCCCGTGATCCGTCTGTTTTTTCCAAATACGGCCCGTAGCGTCCGACACGCACGACAACACCTTCGGCAACTTCCTGAGAGTTCACCGCGCGCGCGTCAATATCGTCTCCGAGTGAGGCAACCTGGAACTTCAAGCCATCCGCATCGCCCTTGCCATCTGCACCCAGGTAGAAAAGGGAAAGGAATTGCGCTCCTGATTCTTCGCCGAGGGCGATCTTGTCGAGGTCGGCTTCCATCGAAGCGGTGAAGTCATAATCGACGAGGGTGCCGAGGTTTTCTTCCAGGAGGCGCGTCACCGAAAAAGCCAACCAGGTCGGTACCAGGTATTGTCCGCGATGCGTGATGTATCCGCGGTCCCCGATCGTTTGGATCGTCGCCGCGTAGGTTGAAGGACGACCGATCCCTCGTTCTTCCAGTGTTTTCACTAAAGTTGCTTCGGTGTAACGCCCAGGGGGTTGAGTTTCGTGCCCTCCGGGAGTCGCGTCGAGGATATTCGCAGCGTCACCCTCGGCAACATTCGGGAGTACTTTCTCTGCTTCGTTCTCTTTCTCCGAGTCGTATCGTCCTTTGTCTCGGCCCTCTTCGTAAGCGCGCCTAAATCCCGGATCGGTGATGACTGTGCCCGAGGCTGTCGAAATGACATCGTGGTGCCCGTCCTCTAAAGACAGTGCTGTCAGGACACGGATGGACGCTGTGAAACCGACGGCGTCCACCATTTGTGAGGCAATTGTACGTTTCCAGATGAGGTCGTAAAGGGCCAGCTGCTGACGATTCAGTTCCCCTGCGACCTGCGCAGGAGTTCTGAAATGATCCCCGGCGGGACGGATAGCTTCGTGTGCTTCCTGTGCTCCTTTCGCTACTTTTCCGTATTCACGGGGTTCTTTCGGGATTGAGGAAGGACCGTAAAGTTCGGCGGCCTGTGCTCGCGCAGCGGCAACCGCTTGGACGGACAGTGCGGTCGAATCTGTACGCATATACGTGATGTAACCGGATTCGTAGAGCGACTGAGCTGTGCGCATTGTCGAGGCCGCATTCCAATGCAGCTTACGTGAAGCTTCCTGTTGGAGTGTCGAGGTCGTGAAGGGGGCCGCAGGTCGCCTGCGATACGGTTTCTGAGCGACGCCCTCGATCACAGAAGATGCTGAAGTGCGCAATGCCTGAGCGAAAGCATGGGCACGTTTTTCGTCAAGATGCACCACCCCGGCCGCTTCGGCTTTCTGCGCGAGGACACCTTTTTCACTAAAGTCCGATCCCGTTGCCACACTGCACCCATCGATGTGGGTGACTTTCGCGTCAAAAGATTCTGCAGCTGCTTCCACTCTGGTCTGAATCGACCAGTATTCTGCCGACACATGCGCCATGCGCTCTCGTTCACGGTCTACCACGAGTCGCGTCGCTACCGACTGGACGCGGCCAGCGGACAAGGAGGGACGGATTTTGCGCCACAGCAGGGGCGAGACTTCGTAGCCGTACAGGCGGTCAAGAATACGTCGGGTTTCTTGCGCATCCACTAAAGACGCATTCACTTCGCGCGTATTGTCGAGGGCGCGCAAGATCGCTTCCTTCGTGACTTCGTGGAAGGCCATGCGTTTGACGGGCACTTTTGGTCGAAGGACTTCAAGAAGATGCCAGGCAATCGCTTCACCCTCGCGGTCCTCATCGGTGGCCAGATAGAGTTCGTCGGCCTCTTTCAGGGCTTTCTTTAATTCGGAGACTTTTTTCTTCTTGTCTGGATTCACCGCATAGTAGGGGGTGAAACCGTGCTCAACGTCCACAGCAAAACGACCGTAGGGACCTTTTTTCATGTCGGCGGGAAGATCCTTCGGCTGCGGCAGATCGCGGATATGACCGATCGACGCCACCACGTGATAGTCCGGGCCGAGGTACCCTCCGATGGTCTCAGCCTTCGTCGGAGACTCCACGATGACCAGCTTTGAGGCTCCCATGATTACCCTTCCGGCGTTCGTCACTACGAGACGGCAATTACCGTTCCTGCCTGACCTTACAACGGCGCGCCCTCATTTCCCGTTCCAGCCCCACAGGAGTGAAAGCTGCGCCACCGCACTCACCCTTCGACAATCCTCAACATTCCGGCTCGTAACAGCTCGCGCAGCGGCTCATCGACCTCGGTGCGCACTTCGCTGATCTCACGCTCACTGAGCATCGCGACGGCAGCAATAATCTGCCCAACTTCCAGCTCACCATCCGAGGCACCCACGATTGCCGAGACCGCTGTTCCCACCATAATTGAACGTCCCAAAGCTGAACCCTGATGCAAGATCATCACCTGAGGATCAGGGCTGCCCGGCACGTAGTGCCGTTCCTCAGTCACGTCCTCGGCACGTTCAAGTCGCAGGGGTGCAAGATCTTCCGAGAGGCGAAGTGTGCGCAGACTGCGCGCCACGTCAATTCCTCTTGGCTTCGCTCCCGTCAAAGCGAGGTCGAATCTCACATGTACGTCGCCCTCGTCGCCGTCATGTCGGCGGATCGCCATGAACCCCATTCCGATCGCCCCCACGCCCGCTGCGTCGAAGTCAGCAAGCCATGCGCGGTAGGCATCCTCGTTCACGCCGCCTCTCGGGTCGGCATCCTGGAGCCACATTTCGATGTAGCGGGCAGGATCGAGGACGTCGCGCTGCACGACCCAGGCATCAACTTTCAGTCCTTCGAACCATTGCGCAAGTCGCAGTCCCCATTCGGTGTCGGGGTTGCGCTCAGCGGGGATTTCCCAATTTCCAATGATGTGGAGGATCCCGCCGGGGAGAAGATGCGAGGACCCTGAGCGCACGACTTCCCTGAGGAGATCATCGCGTCTCATTCCCGCATCGCGGTATTCGAGGACGCCTTTTTCTCCTCGTAGCGCGTCCGCTGTGATGACGAAAGGGGGATTCGTTACGATGAGGTCGAAGCTTTCATCTGCGACCGGTTCAAACAGGGAGCCTTCACGTACTTCGATATGCAGTGCGTTGAGCGCGGCGTTAAAACGGGTGAAAGCGCAGGCGCGCGCTGATAGATCCGTCGCGATGACCTTGCGTGCGTGAGTGGCCAGGTGCATCGCTTGGATACCGCAGCCGCATCCCATGTCGAGGGCACAGTCCACGCGATCTCGGATCGTCATTTCAAGGAGACTGATTGAGGCTCCGCCAATTCCGAGGACGTGATCGGATCGCAGCGCTTGCCCGCTTCGTCCTCCCGGAATGTCGGAGGCAATCCACCAGGTGACTTTCTGGTGTGTTTCTTGGCAGGAATCGTTTACTTTCACAGTTGCTTCGTAGGGCCGAAGGTCACAGCAGGCAACGAAGCGCACGTCGTCACTTTCCGTGTTCTTTTTCGCCCCGTTGTCCGCAGTGTTTTCCGTATTCTTCTTCTCTTTTTCATGCGCTGTCACGAGGCCGAGGGCGAGGGCCCCGCAGGCTCTTAAACGCGGGAGGGCGGCGTTCAGGTTCTCTTCGGATTCGATACTTCCGAGCATGAAGAGACGAGTAAGAATCGCAGCTGCGTCGCTTCTGCTTTCAAGTTCAACGAGTGCCGGTATGCGTTGATCGCGTTTCAGAGCAGCGCAGGCTCGCTCTGAGAGAATTGTTTCAAGAGAATCGACTGTCCATTCGGCTTCCCTCAGGTCTTGGCGGAGTACAGCGATGAGGGTGTCGTTCAGAATCGGCACGTCTGCAGTCATGGGGAAAGCGTATCGAGGTACAGTCCGCATGACATTTCGCGTGTTTTCTTGTCCTCAGGCTCTGAGGAGCATCTACTGTCTGGTGTCCGTTTTCCTTCTTCCTTTGCGGCGCGATGAGATCTGAGCTGGCATGATGGGCGCGTTCGCGTTTTCATTCTTCGACTTCAAGGATTCACATGGCCGGTGGACTCATCGCTCTCCTCGACGATATTGCCGCGCTTGCGAAAGCGACTGCTTCCTCGCTTGATGACATCGCTGCGGGCGCAGCGAAAGCTTCTTCCAAAGCGGTGGGTGTGGTGATTGATGACACCGCTGTGACTCCGCAGTACGTATCGGGTCTTGATCCGAGCCGAGAACTCCCGGTCATTAAAAAGATCGCACGCGCTTCCCTTATCAATAAACTCGCGATTATTCTTCCTCTTGCTCTTTTTCTGACCTGGATTGCCCCTTGGATTTTGCCGATTTTCCTGATCCTCGGCGGTTCTTTTTTATCTTTCGAGGGCGCGGCGAAGCTTTTGACGAGTGTGGGCCTTTATCCCACACACGCTGAACATGGCGACGCGGGCGAAGCACACAGTTCCGAGGAGGTGGAGAAAAGCATCGTCGCTTCTGCGACCCGCACCGATCTCATTCTTTCTGCGGAAATTATGCTGATTTCTTTGGCGAATGTCACCGCAGAGTCTCATGGGATTCGCGTGGGGATCATGGTGTGCGTTGCTTTCTTCATGACTTTCTTCGTGTATGGCCTTGTTGCAATTTTGGTCAAAATGGATGATGTGGGGCTTCATCTTGCGCAGCGAGGCGGAGCGCTGGCGGTTTTGGGGCGTTCTTTGGTTGTCGTGATGCCGAAAGTGTTTCTCGTCATCGGCGCTGTCGGCACGCTTGCGATGCTGTGGGTGGGTGGGCATATTGTCCTCACTTCTCTTTCCGATCTGGGATTTGCTGCGCTGCATCATTTTGTCGAGGAGGCCCTTCACCTGGTTGAGGCGTGGGGTGGCGTGGCGACGTGGACCGTGGAGACGCTTTTGTCAGGGCTCTTTGGCCTTTTCTGGGGCGTGGTTATTGCCTATGTGTGTTTGGGGATTTCTCAGCTTGTATCGAAAAAGCTCAGGGCCTGAAGACTCGCTCTTTTTTCAGTAGTTCCACGTGAAACGAGGGCGACCAAGGACGACTGAGGGCGCGTGAGATTCGCATACCACATGTGCGGTATTGCCCGCCTGAGTGTTTCTCAGGCGGGCTCGTCTGCGAATTGGCAGGAGGGAGCGCATGTGGCACGTAGAGCTGTGCGCTCTGAGCGAAAGGAGAAGGATTCTCGCGCTTCGCCGCTCAAATGGGACCAAAGCCCTGTAGCCTGCATGTGTATGCAAGACTCATCCGAGTCAGATTTTGTTCACTGAGGACACGAAGGAGTTGGCATGTCCGTCTACACTCTTCCCGATCTGCCTTACGATTACGCCGCCCTCGAACCGCATATCTCCGGGCGGATCATGTCTCTTCACCACG
>JASBZF010000053.1 GCA_029983625.1 Pauljensenia sp.
ACTCCAATAAGACACCACACCCACACCACACAAGCAAACACAACACACAAAACTAAGCAGACCACCCAACCCCACAACACGCCAACTCATCGAACACGTCACACGCACAGTGCGCGCCACAGGTGCAGGCCTGAGCAACTCACCCAACACCACCCACAACACCCCAACCCAACCCCAACCCCAGTCCCAGCCTCAGCCTCAGCCTCAGCCTCAGCCTCAGCCTCAGCCTCAGCCTCAGCCTCAACAATGAGGCAATCACACAATCTGGCACCCATTCCACACCCTTAAAAACAGGGTGAAGACCATAAAAGCGCGTCCGTAATCGGCGTTTTCGTTGGTGGGGTGCGAGAAGCTCAGGTGATTTGACGGGGCATGATTGGGGATACCGACAAGCACTCAACCACGTGATGAGCTATGCGGCACCGAAACGAAACCTAAGGGAGCGACAGACGGCTCACCCGCCCTGAAAGTGTAAAAAGTGCGAAACCTCAACGAGGAGGAAACATGCCACACCGACAGCCTCAGCCAAACCTCAGCTTGCTTCACCCCACCTTTCCTCACTGCCCAAGCTCCGTATCTTTTATGAGGGTATGGCCTAGGACCAGATCACCTAAATGATGCACGCCCTTGGTCGCCGGCCTCATCTTCCAGAATCCACACCCAGCCCCCCGACAAGACAGAGCAAGACAGACCAAGAAGGCGCACACGCTCAGACAGACACAGCTCAATCACGAAGAAGCGAATCAACAAACCCACGCGGATCAAAAGGCGCAAGATCATCCGCGCCCTCACCTAAACCGACAAACTTGACCGGCACTCCAAGCGTTTGCTGAACGGATACCACAATTCCACCTTTAGCTGATCCGTCGAGCTTCGTTAAGACAATACCCGTCACGCCAACAGCCTCAGCAAAAACCTCAGCCTGCTTCAGTCCGTTCTGTCCGGTCGTGGCATCAAGAACGAGGAGGACTTCTGCAACCGGAGCCTGTTTTTCCATCACGCGCTTGACTTTGGCAAGCTCTTCCATGAGCGTCGATTTGTTCTGAAGACGACCTGCCGTATCGACGAGTACGACATCAACTCCCCGCAGCGTCCCTTCCTTCACCGCCTCGAAAGCCACAGAAGCCGGATCGGCACCCTCACGATCCGAACGCACGACCTCGACACCAACGCGCTCACCCCAAGTCTGCAACTGATCGGCAGCTGCAGCACGGAAAGTATCGGCCGCACCGAGCAGAACGCTCTTACCTTCAGCAAGGAGGACGCGAGCCAGTTTGCCCACTGTCGTTGTCTTGCCCGTACCGTTGACACCAACCACAAGCACACTCGCGGGATACTTTTCTTCACCCTCCTGTTGTTCAAGGTGGAGTGAACGATCCATGTCCGCACCGACAAGAGCAAGAAGCTCCTGCGCAAGGAAAGAACGTATCTGCGCAGGATCGCTCGTTCCAGCAACAGCGACCCGAGAACGCAAGGACTCGATCAGCGCATCGCTTGCTTCCAAACCAAGATCTGCGACCAGGAGAGTCTCTTCAATCTCTTCCCAGTCGGTCGCTTTCAGATCCCCACGGGCAAGAACTTCAAGAAGCGCACGGCCAAAGGAACCCGTACCGGCCAGGCGGGAGCGCAAACGCTGTAAGCGCGAAGGAAGCGGCTCTGGAACCTCCAGCTGTACAGACGCCGACTCAGTCGCTGCAGATTCTGCTGCACACGCATCGTTATGCTCTTCCTCCTGCGGACCTGCACGCGCAAAAAATTCGCCGAGTTCTTCTGATTCGAGCACTAACTGCTTATGGAGCTCTGGATGCGCAACAGGCCCAGCTTGAGACTGAGGTGTCGAAGAGCGAGAACGAAGAAGAACAACAACAAGCGCAGCGATCGCCACGATGACAAGAGCCACCAGGGCAATACCAAGAGGCGTAGAAAGGAAAGTAAGAACAGCATCCATGACGCCATCATCCCCTATTCGGGGTATGAGACTCCACCTGAGAAAGGCTTAGGACTCCTTCTCACAGCGACGCTTCTCCTGAATATTTTCAATCCGTTCGGCGACACTCTCGATCCGTTCAATACCGGGAAGACGATCAGGATCGAAATAACCGTTTTTAGGTACCCTGTTCGCGTCGAGCAAATCCCCCAAGGTGGTTTCTTGAGCTGTCACCTGATCTCCTACAGGTTCTTTGGAGATCGCTTGTCCCTGCGCACGTAAATGACGCTGCCAATCGGGCGCAGGACGACGCACGAGGGCGAGACCCACAATCACCGTGATCGCCGCGACGACGATAACGGCGAGAAGAAGGAAGACAACAACGAAGCCCTCAAGCATGTTTCCATAGTCCCTGCACGAGCTGGGAAGGTCGAGTGTGGCACACGTTATTCACCATTTCGTCATCATGAGATGCCTCACCAGCGCACAATGCAACCCCACCGCCAACCAAATCCCACACGCCCACAGCACAACGACACAGCCACACCGCCGCAGTGTGGCACCCCACCCCAAACAAGGGATCACGAACACGCAAAGGCTGAGTCGAACACACCTCAACCCCCACGACACGCCGCCAATACACACACCTTTTGGCCGGTAACCCCACATTTTGGCCGGTACCCGTAATTCCCGACCGTGAGGACAGCGATACACACTCGGGTGGGGGCCCCGGTGGGGCGCCCCACCCGAGCCGTGACAAGAATCGAGCTAGTCCAGATAGTCGCGCAGAACCTGCGAGCGCGACGGGTGACGGAGCTTCGACATTGTCTTTGATTCGATCTGACGGATTCGTTCGCGTGTTACGCCGTACACTTTTCCGATCTCATCAAGAGTCTTGGGCTGTCCATCTCCAAGACCGAAACGCATCGCAACAACTCCCGCCTCACGCTCAGACAGAGTGTCGAGAACATTATGAAGCTGCTCTTGTAAAAGAGTGAAAGAGACCGCATCGGCGGGCACAATTGCTTCGGAATCCTCGATAAGATCACCAAACTCAGAGTCCCCGTCCTCGCCAAGAGGCGTATGCAAAGAAATAGGCTCACGACCGTACTTTTGGACCTCGACGACTTTCTCTGGAGTCATATCCAGTTCCTTCGCGAGTTCTTCTGGCGTAGGTTCACGACCGAGATCTTGAAGCATTTGACGCTGAACGCGGGCGAGCTTATTGATGACTTCCACCATGTGCACCGGAATGCGGATAGTCCGCGCCTGATCCGCCATCGCGCGCGTAATTGCCTGCTTGATCCACCAGGTCGCGTAGGTCGAGAACTTGTACCCCTTCGTGTAGTCAAACTTCTCAACCGCACGAATCAAACCGAGGTTGCCCTCTTGAATAAGATCAAGGAACTGCATCCCCCGTCCCGTGTAGCGTTTCGCCAGTGACACGACGAGCCTCAAATTCGCTTCAAGAAGATGATTCTTCGCAAGCTGGCCGTCTTGAGCAAGGAAGTGAAGCTCGCGGCGTTCCTTCGGTGTCATCGAATCCGCTTCGTTCTTCAGCTTGTACTCGGCGTACAGACCCGCTTCGATACTCCGCGCAAGATCAACTTCCTGCTCGGCGTTCAGAAGCGACACCTTGCCAATCTGCTTCAGGTAGTCCTTCACGGGATCAGCAGTTGCACCCGCTACCGTCACCTGTTGAACAGGCTCATCCGTATCATCAGAATCTGAGACGATGAAGGCACCTTTCGCAGCGAGAGAGGCCGCAGAGCGTTCTTTCTCCTTATCTCGCTTCGCCTCGTCCTCACCGAACTCTTCATCCTCGTCGGACTCGTCCTCTGGATCGTGATCATGCACGTCATCGGCATCGTGTCCCTTGACCAAGATCCCGATGCCCTCATTTTTAACCTGGACTTCAGTATCCTCAACGCTACGCTTCTCTTCGTCCAGCACCTCAGATTCACTGGATTCCTTAGCCGTTTTCTTTGAAGAAGCTGAGCGTGAAGAGGTTTTCTTCGTGCTCGTTTTCTTTGTCGTCGTCTTCGCGCTTGTCTTTTTCGCACTCGACTTCTTCGCAGCCGCAGACTTTTCCTTTGACGTATCCACGGAAGAAGCCTCACCAGCTTCGGGCATCTGCCCAAGCGGAGCATCCGTCTTCACGACAGTTTTCTGAAGAGCAGGTTTTTTCTTAGACGAAGGTTTCTTCGCAGCCGACTTCTTCGGTGTCACCGTTTTTTCCGTTTCGCCCTCGGCACGAGAAACACTCTTCTTCGTCGAACGACGCTTCGGCTTCGCCTGTTCGGTCACCTGGGTATCCTGCTCGACCTCCTCAGTCTTCGCATTCTTCGACGACCCTTTGGCAGTGCTCGATGCGGTCACACGTATCCCTTTCGCAGAACATGGGAACAGCGCCGATCTCATCTGACGATGGCGCAATCATCTACCATTATAATCCGACACTCACAAAATTCTCTCAAACTCTTGCCCTCACACAGCACTTCATGCTAAACAAAGCCAATTTATACTCTCCTCCCTGCACTAGGCTGAAACGTATGACGACACTGGCCAAACGCTTCGCAGCGCTTCGTCCTCGTATCGACCTGGACACCACACGCGCCCTCGACGAAACTGTGGCAGCGCTGAACCCAGGAGATACAGCCACCGATCTTTTAGATGCTGCCAAGGACTCCCTTCGTTCAGGCAAACGCTTGCGCGCACTCCTCGTACACCTCGGAGCCTCACTCACCTCAGAAAAAACACTCGGCGACAATGATGTCCACTGGCTCGGTGCAGCACTGGAGCTCTATCAGGCCAGCGCACTCGTCCACGACGACCTCATCGACAAAGCACTCACGCGACGCGGTATCGCAACGCCACACATCCGTTTCGCCCACATTCACACCCAGTCTTCATGGACAGGCTCTGCCTCAGACTTCGGTACCGCAGCAGCACTCCTCCTCGGTGATTTCCTCTTCTCAGCTGCAGAATTAGCGACAATACGTCAAAGCGAACGTCTCCCGCACGACTTGGCCACACGAGTCCTCACACGCTACGCCCTCATGCACACTGAAGTCGCTCTCGGCCAATACCTTGATGTCCACTCCGAAAACCTCCCTCTGCACACATACGGCCCGAAAGTGTGTGACGCTCAAGAAGTTGTCTTAAGAAAATCCGCCCGATACTCCATCGTTCAGCCAACCCTCCTTGGAGCACTTTCCGCAGGAGCGACAGACACTCTTCTTCACTCCCTCGAAGCAGCACTCACACCCTGGGGTATCGCCTTCCAACTCCGCGACGACGACCTCGGCGTCTTTGGAGACCCTCAGATCACAGGTAAACCCGCAGGCGACGATATTCGCGAAGGAAAACGCACCGTCCTTCTGGCACTCGCCTGGAAGAACGCCTCGAAAGAGGAACGCCTCCACCTCCAACACACCCTAGGAAACCCCAATCCCGGTCCTTCCGAGATCGCAGCAGCTGCCGACATCATCGCAGCTCAAGGCCGCGCCGAGCACGAAGAACTCATCACGAGACTCATCGACGAGGGAGTGTGCGCCCTCGACGCTTGCCCCCTTGCCGATGAGAAGAAAAACGATCTTCTTGAACTGGCGCACATCATCACCGCACGCGCGCGCTGACAATACCTCGCCTGAGCAAACCCCAAAACCTAAGAGTCAGAACGCCAGAGTTGAAGCGATCGCATTCACCCGATGATGACGCCCAGAAAGAATGGCCTCCATCGGAGTTTGAGCGAGTTCTTCATGGAAGGTATACAGCCAAGCAGCCGCCTCATCGGGGGTGAAACCATCATCGGACAGCAAAGTTAAAGTACCGGGCAAAGCAAAATGTGGTTCCCATCCGTTTTCACCGGACACGATGATCTCACGTGGAATTCCAGACGAGCCGTCAGGAAGCGTGACCTTGAAAAGAATCCGGTCACGGATAAGCTGTTTCATGCGCCTCGGCTCTACACCAAGAAGTCGGCTTGCTTCTTCAAAAGAAACGATTTCGGGGAAAACGGCCATGCGCCCACCCTAGTCCACCTGCACGACACACGTATTCGACCACGCCGCCTCACTCTTTCAGATCAAAGCCCGACCTCCCATAGAATCCACGAGTGATCGATTTCGATTCCGCTCCCGATGCGTCGCCCAGCCTGGACCGGCCCACCGAGATTTTGCCTTCTGCGGCATCACAGCTCACGTCGGCCACTTCAAAGGAAACGAAGAACAACGAAGGACACACCAGCCCTGATCCGATGATCGGAATGCTCCTCGACGATCGCTACCGTATCCAGCGCAGATTAGCCCGAGGGGGTATGGCGACCGTCTATCTCGCTCACGATGAACGACTCGAACGTCCGGTCGCACTCAAGATCATGCACCCGCATTTGGCCGAATCTGCAGATTTCGTCGCACGATTCCGCAGAGAAGCCAGATCCGCCGCTCGTATCATCCACCCAGGAGTCGTCTCCATCTTCGACCAGGGAGTCATCCACGGTCAAGGGTTCCTCGTCATGGAGTTCATTGACGGCTCCAATCTGAGGACCCTCCTGAACCGGGAAGGCGCCCTGTCCATCCAACAGACCTTGCAGATCCTCCACGATGTGCTCGACGCATTGCGTGCCGCTCACCGCGTTGGTGTCATCCACCGTGACATCAAACCCGAAAACGTCCTCATCCCCACCGATCCTCCGGCGCGGGTGACAGACTTTGGATTAGCACGAGCCGCTTCGGAAGTATCGATGTCCACAACGGGATCGATGCTCGGCACGATCGCATATATCGCCCCTGAAATCGCTGTCGCCGGACCAATCGATGAAAGAACCGACCTGTATTCGGTCGGCATCATGGCCTATGAAATGCTCACCGGTTCTATTCCGTGGGAAGGGAAATCCGCGCTTCAGATCGCCCAGCATCACGTCTCAGATTCCGTTCCACTTCCTTCACAAACCCTGCCCTGGATTCCACGTGAAATCGATAATCTCATCGCAACACTGAGCGCACGCGATCCCCTCGAACGACCAGCCGATGCCACCGAAGCACTCGACCACCTTTCGCGCGTCCAAGCTGCTCTTCCCGCCGATCTCGCTCAGCGTCGGGCCGAGGTCGCCCCGAAAGCACCCGCTCCCCTAACCGATGAATCCCCCGCCGCCACTGTGTCTTTGCCCCACGCATTACCGGCAACATCTCAAACAGTGGTGCGTACACACGGGCCTGAATCTCACGCCCCGACACGAACAACGAAACGCCGAAGAATCGGACGGATCCTGAGCGTCTTCTTCCTTCTTGCGCTTATCGGCACTGGCGGCGGCTGGTGGTGGTGGAGTGAATACGGTCCCGGCTCCTACATCACGATGCCTCAGACATATATGCGTGCGGCCAGCGCCGTCACATCCGATCTTGCTGCTCTTGGTCTCAGCGCGATCCTCGAAGAAGATTTTTCAGATATTGTGCCTCAAGGCCAGGTCATTTCTTCAGATCCCGAGGGCGGTCAACCCGTTCATAAAGACGCGGAAGTACGACTCATCGTCTCCAAGGGCGTTGACATGCGGACCGTGCCCGACCTTGTGGGAGTCTCGAAACAAGAAGCTGCCGCTGCCCTTCAAGCCGCAGGACTTGCTTTAGGTGATGTGGACGAAGATTTTTCTGAAGAAGTCCCCGAGGGGATGGTGATCTCGCAAAAAGTCGAGAAAAACTCTTCGATTCCCCACGACACGCAAGTCGGAATTGTCGTATCCAAAGGACGCAAACCTCTTTCTGTTCCCCAGCTTGAAGGCTTGTCTGCAGATGATGCGAAGGCCGCCCTCGATGCACTCGGACTTTCTGCACACCCCAGTGAAGAGTTCTCTGATTCCGTTCCCGCAGGCACAGTCATTTCCCAATCCACACCAGAAGGCACAACCCTTTTCAAAGGAGATGAAGTCGCCTACGTCGTGTCCAAAGGTCCGCAGACTGTTCAGGTACCTTCCGTGCAAGGTAAACCGGAAAAGGAAGCGATCGCGATCCTCCAGGCGGCTGGCCTTGAGGTGCGCGTAGAGCGTGTGCTTGGCGGTATCTTCGGTACCGCTCGTTCTACCGATCCGGCTGCGGGCAATGTCGTGAAAGTTGGTTCAAGCATCACCTTGTATGTCGTGTGATCCTTGCGACACACTCATTCAGCAGAGCGTTTCAAATGCTCAGCAACTTGGAAAGCTAGTTCCAAAGATTGTTGATGATTGAGCCTGGGATCTACCAAAGTCTCGTAGCGGCTCGCAAGACACGCATCATCAAGTTCCTCGGATCCTCCCACGATCTCGGTCACGTCATCGCCGGTGAGTTCCACATGAATGCCGCCGGGAACGGTTCCCGACTCTGCATGAGCTTCAAAGAAGCCCTTCACTTCATCCATGATTGTTTCAAAACGTCTGGTCTTGTATCCCGAAGACGAGGTAATGGTATTCCCGTGCATAGGGTCAGTCATCCAGGTCACCGGACGGCCATCAGCTTTCGCAGCTTTGAGCAATGGCGGCAAACAGTGGCGAATACGATCCGCACCCATCCTCGTGATGAAAGTCAAACGTCCTTCTTGAGCGTCAGGATTAAGACGTTCGAGGAGACCGAGCATCTGCTCAGGAGTCGTTGTAGGGCCAAGTTTCACGCCGATTGGGTTGCGAATACGGCGAAGAAGCTCCACATGCGCACCGTCAAGATTTCGTGTTCTTTCTCCGATCCAGAGGAAATGACCGGAAGTAGCGTAAGCCCTTCCAGTCCGCGAATCGATGCGCGTCATCGCTGATTCGTATTCAAGGAGAAGTGCCTCGTGCGAAGAATACAGATCCACCTCACGTAGGGAATCAAAGTCTGCACCCGCAGCTTCCATAAACTTCACAGCTCGGTGAATCTCCTCGGCCAGAGATTCGTAACGAGCGTAGGACGGATTGGCGGTGAATCCTCGATTCCAATGATGAACAAGCCTCAGATCCGCATATCCGCCCTTTGTGAAAGCACGGATGAGGTTCAAAGTCGCCGCTGCATGGTGATAGGTATCGAGAAGTCGATAGGGATCTGGGCGCCGAGCCTCGGCTGTAAACTCAAAAGAGTTGACAGCATCACCACGATACGAGGGTAAAGTAACATCCCCCCGCGTTTCCGTATCTTGTGATCGTGGTTTGGCATACTGGCCGGCAATACGTCCGATCTTCACCACCGGCATCGACGCGCCATAGGTGAGGACAACCGCCATCTGCAACAGTGTCTGGATCTTCAAACGCAGATGATCTGCCGTTGACTCCGCAAAAGTTTCCGCGCAGTCGCCACCGGTTAAGACGAATGCCTCTCCCCTGCCCGCAGCTGCAAGCCATTGACGCAGATCATCTACTTCACCAGCGAAAACGAGCGGAGGCTGACGGCGAAGCTGCGCGGTCACCTCACGCAAAGTATCCGTGTCTGGATAGTTGGGCTGCTGGACTGCGTCGCATGAACGCCACGAATCCCAAGGGGTATCACCCCAGGAGTCTGGGGCATTCAGCTGTTCCGGGTCGTGGTGGAGAGAGTCTCGAAGATATCTCAATCCACCACGACCGGGAGTAACGGGCAGATTCACTTCGCCACAGGCTTCACTTCCTGACCGATTTCGGCCATAAGAGCGGTGAACCATTCCTGCGTAATATCGAAGGGCTTACCTCCGGCGATACGGGGGAAAGGAATAGCAGACAGGCGATCACCATTTTCTTCATCGTGACCGATGACACCGGATTCGCCTCGCAGAGCACACTCCACGGCGTAGTCGGTCATCGACTTGATGAGGCGCAGATCCTCGGCATTCGCACGCGAAGAACGCGAGAAGTAACCCGACTTCTGAACCATCACCTTCTCGGCACCGATTTTCGCTGCAAACTGCTTAGCGAACCACTGTCCGGGATTGATCGTGTCGAGTTTGACGTGGCCGAAGGGATCACGCTGGACCTCCTGGCCTGCCGCTTCCATCTCAGCGATGATTTCAGGAACGCCTGCGCCCTCGGAAAGGAAGATATTCACATTTCCTTGCTCGTCCATAATTGCTTTCAGGCGCGTTGCTTCCGCATCAATATCAATCGCCATTTCAGGAAGGAAAATGGCGTGAATATCCCAGCGTTCCTTCGACAGACCGATCGAAGGAACCCATTCCTGAGTTTTGAGCCACTCGTGGTATTCCTGTGATCCTGCAGCGGTGAGCCAGCCGCAATGACGACCCATGATTTCGTGGATGATGAGCATACGCGGGTTCGAACGATGCTCGCCGATAATGTTCTGCGCGTACTCGCACACCTCCTCAGCGGCGGTCCACGCGCCGAGGGACTGACGGATCGGAATCACATCGTTGTCGATCGTCTTAGGAAGACCCACAACCGTCAGGTGGTAGTCGTGCTCTTCGAGGTAAGCGGCAAGATCAGCTGCGGTTGTGTTCGTGTCATCGCCACCAATTGTGTGAAGAACATCCACACCGTCAGCACGCAACTGCTCAGCTGCCTTCTGCAGGGGGTTTTCGCCCTCGGCAACAAGACCGCGCTCCACGAGGTTCTTTGCGTTCGTCAGCTTGACGCGCGAGTTACCGATCGGAGAGCCACCGAAACGGTGGAGGATGCCTGCCCGCTGACGAGCTTCTTCGTCAACGACGACAAAGTTACCGGTGAGCAGACCGTGGTACCCGTTCTGGTACGCGATGATCTCGATCGAAGGATCGATCTCGTTGTAACGTTCGATGAGACCGCCAACTGCGGAGGAAAGGCACGGGGCGAAACCACCGGCAGTGAGCAAAGCGACGCGACGAACCGACATTGATGACACCTTTCAACGTTGAGATCGCACGGCCAGATGGCACGCACGTATCGGGTTCATCCTACCCGCAGGGCGGAGATCAGCATGGGTCGCCCGTCCCGCGGATATGAGCGCAGGTACAGCGCCCGTACCGAAGAGCGCAATGGCGAGTGTGATTCATTGTTCACACTCACATGTACATTCCTCGTTCTTCTGCGCTTGCGCTTTGAGACCAGTTTCCTCGGGACGTTGAGGCACCTCAACGACAGGAGCGGTCCTTCCTCCCGGAGCGGGTCTGCCATTGGTGGGCACTGGACCATCGAACTTACCTTCGGCAGCAAGCTTTGCCTTTACATCCGCAGCATAAAGATCCACATATTCCTGTCCCGACAACAGCATGAGGTTGTACATGATCTCATCGGTAATGGCCCGCAGAACAAAACGATCCTTGTGGAGGCCCTTGTATCGTGAAAAGTCGAGCGGCTCGCCGATCACCATGCCGATATTGGTCCGCGATGGAATCTTCTGACCGATCGGCTGGGCAGCATGAGTGCCGATCATGGCGACAGGGATCACAGGTGCTCCTGAAAGAAGAGCAAGACGAGCGACACCTGTCTTCCCCCGATAGAGGCGCCCATCGGGTGAGCGAGTCCCCTCGGGGTAGATACCAAAAAGTTCACCCGAGCGAAGACGTTCAAGACCTGCTTTCATTGCCCCCTCAGAAGCTGACCCCCCGGAACGATCAACGGGAATCGTCCCCACTGCGCGCATGAACTCTTTCGTCGCCCAACCTTTCAGGCCAGTGCCGGTAAAGTAATCAGCCTTCCCCATAAAAACAAGTTCACGATCAAGCATCATGGGAAGGAAGACAGAATCCCACACGGCGTTGTGATTCGATGCAAGAATCGCCGGACCGGACTCGGGGATATTTTCCTTCCCGCGGATCCACGGCTTGTAGGTGGCCTTGAGAATCGGGCCGCCGGTTGCTTTCAGTGCCTGGTAGAACGCCACGGCTCCTCCACGAGTTCATCGAGTCATGAATCAGCATCCACTCTATGCCCGTTTCCCCAGTACTTGCTTCCGGCGGGCCGCACACTTCAGGTACGGACACACGTGCGTTCCTCATTGCACAGGTGCCCAAGGCCTTCTCTGGCCAAATCTTGCTCTTCTTTTCCTCAGTGCGCACAGGGAAAGAAGAATACGCCCAACAGGGCAGGGACAGTGAAAAACTGCTCGGGATGCATATGTGAAGAGGTGGGCAGCCTTGGCTGC
>JASBZF010000054.1 GCA_029983625.1 Pauljensenia sp.
CTCGCGCACACCTGGAAAAAGCGACCCTAAAAGCCGTGATTCTCAATTCTGGGGGAGCGAATGCCTGCACGGGTGAATCTGGCCTCCTTGACGCTCAGACAAGCGCTGCGAAAGTCGCAGAACTACTGAAATGCGACCCTGAGGAAGTGGGGGTCTGTTCGACGGGACTGATCGGCGTACCTTTACCTATCAATGCTGTGCTCAGCGGGGCTGAACAAGCTGCAGCTGCCTTGGCGGACACGCCCGAAGCCGGAGCCGATGCGGCCGAAGCGATTCGCACAACCGACACCGTTTCCAAAACTCACGTCTCACAACACGACGAAGGCTGGACAATCGGCGGAATGGCCAAGGGGGCGGGGATGCTTGCACCGGGCTTGGCGACGATGCTCTGCGTGCTCACAACCGATGCCCTGATCGATGACACTGTAGCGTGCAGTTCTTTGAAAGAAGCTGTGCGTACCACCTTCAATCGGATCGATTCCGACGGATGTATGTCCACGAACGATTCGGTGATCCTCCTGGCTTCGGGAGCATCGGGTATCACACCGAAAACCTCGGAGTTCACCGAAGCGCTTCGGAACGCCTGTGCGGATTTGGCACGTCAACTCATCGCAGATGCCGAAGGTGCCAGTCACGATATTGAGATCCGCGTTGTCGGTGCATCATCTGAAGAGGCTGGTGAAGCGGTTGCTCGTGCCGTCTCGCGTTCCAACCTCGTCAAAACAGCGATTTTTGGTCAAGATCCGAACTGGGGGAGGATCCTTGCTGAAATCGGTACCGTGCCTGAACACCTCGCCCCCTACAGTCCGCATGAGATCGATGTCTCTATCAACGGTGTGATGGTGTGCCGTTGCGGACAAGTCGGTGAGGATCGCGCCCTCGTTGATATGACCCCTCGTGATGTGTCGATCCTGATCGACCTCAAG
This sequence comes from Pauljensenia sp., assembly GCA_029983625.1. Classification (GTDB taxonomy): domain Bacteria; phylum Actinomycetota; class Actinomycetes; order Actinomycetales; family Actinomycetaceae; genus Pauljensenia. The sequence continues at coordinate 927 of JASBZF010000054.1, forward strand.
GCTGGACATGAGGAAGTGGTCGTGTGGACGAATGACTTGACTCACGATTACATTCACGAGAACAGCGCCTACTCGTCATGAACTGTCCAACAAGCTGGAATACACGTTACGCGGCCTCGGTGATGAACACCTTTGGGCCACCCGCCCTCGTTTTAACTGAGGGGCAAGGGACTCGTGTCCGTGACATTTCAGGAAAGGAATACCTCGACCTTCTCGGCGGTATCGCCGTCAATACCCTCGGATATGCCCATCCCGTGCTTGTTGAGGCAATCACCACGCAAGTACAGACACTGGGGCACGTGTCGAACTTCTTCGCAACCCCGCCGCAAATTCAACTTGCAGAAAAACTGCTCGATATTATCGAACCGGGAGGAGCCTCCGAAGACTCTCGCGTGTTCTTCGCAAACTCAGGAACCGAAGCGAATGAAGCGGCACTTAAAATCGTCAAAGCTCATGCCCGGCGATTTTCTCCTGTAAAGACAAAAATCCTCGCCCTGAACAATGCCTTCCACGGCAGGACCTGCGGTGCGCTGTCTCTTACCTGGAAAGATGCCTATCGCGCTCCCTTCGCTCCGCTGATCCCAGGGGTTGAGTTCATTCCCGCGAACGATCTCGCTGCCCTTGAAGAAGCAATGAATGAGGACGTGGCCGGAGTGTTCATCGAGCCGATCCAAGGAGAAGCTGGTGTTCTTCCGCTGGACACAAGCTACCTTCAAGCTGTGCGTGAATTCACAAGCTCATATGACGCGCTCATGGTGGTTGATGAGGTGCAGACCGGTGTAGGACGAAGCGGAGAGTGGATGAGCCATCATCCCTGCGGTGTCCTTCCCGATATCGTGACTGTGGCAAAAGGGCTGGGAGGTGGAATACCGATCGGAGCATGTATTGCCCTCGGTGCCGTCGCGAAAGTGCTGGGGCCTGGAATGCACGGAACGACCTTCGGGGGAAACCCAATCGCCGCTGCCGCCGCCCTCGCTGTCCTTCAGGTCATCGAATCTGAGGGGCTCCTCGCGAAAGTGAAACAGAACTCTCAGAAGTGGCGCTCGGAACTGGCCCGTGTCGAAGGGGTACGTGAAGTCCGGGGGCGCGGCTACCTCATTGGGGTTGAGTGTGAAGCGCCGATCGCGGCGGGAATCGTGGCTGCTGGACGAGATGCCGGGTTCATTCTGAACGCAACCGGGCCTTCGACTTTGCGGCTGGCACCCCCGCTTATCCTTTCCCAGGAAGAGGCGCGTTCTTTCACCCAGGCACTCCCTTCGCTCATCAGTGCAGCACAGGAGGCGCAACAATGACATTCAATCCGATTCCGCATACTCCCACGGCACGTAGAGAAACGATTCGTTCTCTCCTTGCTCAAGAGCAGATCACTTCCCAAAAGGACTTACGTGAGCGTCTGTCACAGCTCGGTGTCGAAGTGACACAAGCGACTCTGTCACGAGATCTTGTCGATATGCGGGCAACGAAGATCCGAACAGCCGAGGGCGTGCGCATCTACTCGGTGCCCGATATTGACGGCAGTTCTACGCACGAGGGCGAAGCCGGTTACCTCCGTTTGCAAAAATGGTGTCAGGCTCTTCTTGTGAGTTCGGTCCTCGTTGAGAATCAACTTGTCTTGCGCACGAGGGTCGGGGCCGCTAACCTCCTCGGATCTGCGATCGATGCCGTGCGTTTCGATGAAGTCGCAGGTACGATCGCGGGCGATGACACGATCCTCGTTATTTGCAAAAGTAGCGAGGACGCACAGACTACCCAACGTTTCCTCATGGAATTTGCAGAGCCTTCAAAGGCTGTGGACATCGACTGAGCCGGGCGCCGTCCGGTAAGAAGGGATAAAGAATACGCATGACTACACACAATGATCGTGTTGTTCTCGCCTACTCGGGCGGACTGGACACTTCGGTCGCTATCGGCTGGATTCAGGAGCAAACTGGTCGCGAGGTCGTGACGGTTGCCGTCGATGTGGGTCAGGGTGGGGAAGACCTTGAGGTCATCCGCCAACGCGCATTGGATTGCGGTGCCGTTGAAGCTTATGTAGCTGATGCTCGCGATGAGTTCGCAAACGAGTACTGTATGCCAGCGCTGAAAGCGAACGCCTTGTACGAGGGCAAATATCCGCTGGTATCTGCGCTTTCGCGTCCCGTCATTGCCAAACATCTCGTGCGCGCAGCACGCGAGTTTGGTGCAACGACCGTTGCTCACGGTTGTACCGGTAAAGGTAACGATCAGGTGCGTTTCGAGGTCGCGATCACTTCGATGGCTCCCGATATGGACTGTATTTCGCCCGTCCGTGATCTTGCTTTGACCCGCGATGTGGCGATCGACTACGCGGAAAAACATCACCTGCCGATCGAAACCACAAAGCACAATCCTTTCTCCATCGACCAGAACGTCTGGGGGCGTGCCATCGAAACAGGTTTCCTTGAGGACCTGTGGAATGCTCCTACTAAAGACGTGTACGTCTACACCGATGATCCGACCTATCCGCCGCTTCCTGATGAAGTGGTCATCAGTTTTGACAAGGGTATTCCGGTTGCGATCGATGGACGCGTCGTTACGCCGCTCGAAGCCATCCAGGAACTCAACCGTCGGGCTGGCGCTCAGGGCGTGGGGCGTATCGACATGGTCGAAGACCGCTTGGTGGGCATTAAGTCCCGCGAGATTTACGAGGCGCCAGGTGCCGTCGCGCTCATCGAAGCCCACCAGGCACTCGAATCGGTCACGCTGGAACGTATGCAGCGCCGCTACAAGCGCGGTGTCGAGCAAATCTGGGGTGAACTTGTTTACGAAGCGCAGTGGTATTCACCTCTGAAACGCTCCCTCGATGCTTTCATTGAAGACACGCAAGAATATGTCTGCGGTGACATACGCATGGTCCTCCACGGGGGCCGGGCAACGGTGAACGGTCGTAAATCTGAGGCATCCCTCTACGACTTCAACCTTGCCACCTATGAGACCGGCGACACTTTCGATCAGTCTTCTTCGCGAGGCTTCATCGACATTTACGGTTTGCAGTCAAAGCTTGCAGCGGCTCGTGAGGTGCGCTTAGGCAAGGGGAGCGGCTACTGAGCTCCCAGAAAGAACGCCAACCGAGGCGGGAACCTTCCTTCAGTTCCCGCCTGGGTGTTCCGCCCTCGTGTTCCCTCTCAGGCGAGGGCGCGGCTATTCTCGACAGAGTGAATGTCATGACGGCCAGTCGAAGACTGAGTGCGCGCCTTTCTTCTGTGATGCGCCAGGCGTACACCTTCGATCTGCTCACTATTTGTCTTCTCGTCTTCGGTTTCGCAGGGCAGGGAATTCGCAACATCGTGGGATTCGACGGTTCCGGTGTTGTCATGGTCATTCTTTTTTCCGTCTTTGTTTGGGTTTTTCGTGCCTCCGGTGCGTCCGTTGTGAAGCGAGCGCAGCCGGTAACGACGCTGCTTTACGTACTTGTATGCGTGCTGTCAGTGACGTGGTCGGTGTATCCGATCCGCACGGCGACCGCCGCCCTCGTCACTTTAGGAATCACAGCGACCGGTCTCATGATCGCAGCGGCGCGACCCTTGGATCGCTTCCTTGACCTGCTCATCCGAAGCTTCCAGACAATACTCGTGATCTCCTACGCTTTTGAACTTTTTGTCTCACTCATATGGCGTCAGGAGTTCGCTCCGATTTCGATGCTTGGGAATAAAGACATCCCAACGCTTCAGTTCTGGTCGAACAACGCACTTTTCCACGGCGGACCAATCCAAGGTTTCATGGGGAATCGAAACCCGTTGGCCTTTGTCGCTCTTCTCCTCATCATTACTGTTGTGGTGCGTTGGGTTGCCACACGTCAACGTGCGATCTCTACTTTGATCTGGATTTCAGTGTCGATTCTGACTTTGGGGCTGACGCGATCTGGAACCGTTACCGTTGCCTTCGTCGCATGTGTGCTCGCAGGACTGGCATTTGTCCTACTTGCCAAGGTACACGAACGCGCTAGACCTGGGGTTGCTTTTTCGCTCGTTGGCCTTGCGATGGTCGTGACCGTCTTATCGGTGGCAGCGCATGAGCACGTGACTTCGCTCCTTGGTAAGTCCCCTGACTTTACGGGACGAGTGGACATCTGGAGAGCGCTGATCCCTATGTGGTGGGAGCGGCCCTTCCTCGGATGGGGATGGACGATCGGCTATCCGACACAGATACCGATTTTTGCTCACTTCGTCCCCCGAGAAGACGGAAGTCCGACGACTCAAGCACATAACGCCTACATTGAGGCGCTTTTCCTCACGGGTGTTCTCGGTGTTGTCCTCATCATTCTTGCGGCTCTGACGGTTCTTATCGGGACCTGTTTACATGCGGTCCACAGAATCGACACGAATCGTCTCTGGGTGGCACCTGCGATCCTCATGGTTGCTCTCATCGTTCAGTCAACCGTCGAATCGCGTTTTCTTTACGAAGGCAATTGGATGCTTTTCGTTGTCTTATCGGCTTACCTTGCTGATGAACGTCCTTTTTATGAACACTGGGAAAAACGGCGTTTGCGTTTTGAACATCGGTTACTCACTGATTTTGACCCCTTGAGAAAGGCATGATCTTTCCATGAATCCCGCTTCTGTTACTCCTTCCGGCGAGGCACGTATGAGCCTGTGGGGTGGCCGTTTTTCCGGCGCCCCCGATCAGGCATTGGCTGCTTTGTCGGTTTCGACCCATTTTGATTTCCGACTCGCGCACGTCGATATCGCAGGTTCACACGCACACGCCGATGCCCTTCACGCGGCGGGCTTACTGAACGATGACGAAATTACTCGGATGCACGAAGCCCTATCGGCACTTGATGCAGATGTCGCTTCCGGCGTTTTTGTCCCTTCCGCCGAGGACGAGGACGTGCATACTGCTTTAGAACGCGGTCTTATTGAACGCGCCGGTCCTCTCCTGGGAGGGAAACTTCGCGCCGGACGCTCCCGCAATGATCAGATTGCCACTCTCATTCGTATGTATTTACGTGACGAGACACGCCACATCGCCTCCCTCGTTCTTGACCTCGTGGACGCCCTCGTCGATCAGGCCGAAGCCGCAGGCGATGCCGTGATGCCCGGACGTACACACCTTCAACATGCTCAACCCGTCCTCGTCGCACACCATCTTCTTGCCCACGCCTGGCCGCTTATCCGCGACCTGGAACGCTTTATGGATTGGGATCGTCGGGCAGCGATTTCCCCTTACGGATCGGGAGCTTTAGCAGGTAACACCCTCGGTATGGATCCGCAGGCTATTGCTCACGCACTCGGCTTTGACGATTCTGTTGACAATTCCATTGACGGTACAGCCTCGCGTGACATCGTTGCCGAAGCCGCTTTTATCCTCGCGATGATCGGTGTTGACGTGTCGCGCCTGTGCGAAGAAATCATCATTTGGAACACGAAGGAATTTGACTATGTCACTCTTGATGATTCCTTCTCGACGGGTTCGTCAATCATGCCGCAGAAGAAGAACCCGGATGTCGCTGAACTCGGGCGAGGTAAGGCAGGACGCCTCATTGGTGACCTCATGTCTTTGCTGACTGTTTTGAAAGGAATCCCGCTGGCATACGACCGGGATCTCCAAGAGGACAAAGAACCGGTTTTCGATCAGCTTGATACTTTGTCCCTTCTTCTTCCTGCCGTATCGGGGATGATCGCCACTATGCGCTTGAACGTGCAGCGTATGGCGCAGCTGGCTCCCCAGGGATTCTCCTTGGCGACTGACATCGCAGAATGGCTTGTGCGCAGGGGAGTTCCTTTCCGAGAGGCTCATGAAATGTCCGGTGCATGTGTGCGTATTGCCGAGTCGCGCGGGGTTGAACTTGCCGATCTTACTGATGCGGAACTTGCATCCGTATCTGAGAAACTCACTGCTCAGGTCCGTGAGGTCCTGACTGTTGAAGGCTCAGTGGGAGCGCGTTTAGGCAAGGGAGGGACCGCTCCTGTGCGGGTTGCCGAACAGCTGCGTGCCCTCAAGGCACGTAGTGAGGCCGCGCGCTCTTTCGCTCACTCTCATACCCGATAGATAGACTGTTGACGTTTTGTGCTGCTGCACCGACGAAAGGAACTTCCGTGACCGATATCCTGGATGAGCTTCAGTGGCGGGGCCTCATCGCCCAGCACACCGATCTTGATGCTCTTCGCGCGCATCTTTCAGCGGGGCCGGTCACTTTCTATTGCGGTTTTGATCCGACTGCTCCTTCTCTTCATCATGGCCATCTTGTGCAGATCATTCTCATGCGTCATCTGCAGCTTGCCGGTCACAGGCCGCTGGCTCTTGTTGGAGGGGCGACCGGTCAGATCGGTGATCCGCGCCAGTCGGGTGAACGTCAGCTCCAGCCGAAAGAGGTTGTGGCGGGTTGGTCCGATCGTCTCCGCGATCAGATCGCACGTTTCCTCGATTTTGAGGGACCAGCTGCGGCGACGATGGTGAATAACCTTGACTGGACAGCTGAACTGAGCGCCATTGATCTTCTCAGAGGTATCGGTAAGTACTTCCGAGTGGGCACGATGCTGAATAAAGATATTGTTGCTCGACGACTCGCCTCTGATGAGGGGATTTCCTACACGGAGTTTTCCTACCAGATTCTCCAGGCGAATGACTTCCTCGAACTGCACCGTCGCTACGGAGCAACTTTGGAGACGGGCGGTAATGATCAGTGGGGCAACATGATTGGCGGTGTGGATCTCATTCGCAAAGTTGAGGGAGCTTCCTCGCATGTGCTGACGACACCGATCATTACGAAGTCGGATGGTACAAAGTTCGGTAAGTCCGAGGGCGGGGCGATCTGGCTCGATTCACAGATGATGAGTCCTTACGCTTTCTACCAATTCTGGCTCCGAGTAGAGGACGCAGATGTTGTGCGTTTCCTGAAGATTTTCACTTTCCTTGAGCGTTCTCGAATTGAAGAGCTTGAAACGGAGGTTGCACAGCGCCCTCATGCGCGGGTCGCTCAAAAGGTTCTGGCGGCTGAGATGACGCGCCTGGTTCACGGTGAAGCTGAGCTTGAGCGTGTCGTGGCGGCGACTGAGGCCCTGTGGGGTGGTGGTGATCTTCGCGCTATCGACGCTCAGACCTTGCGGGCGGCGACTTCGGATCTTCCGCGTGCGTCTTTGACTTTAGGTGAGGCAACGATTGTGGATGCTTTAGTGGAGACGGGTCTTGAGAAGGGACGTAGTGCGGCTCGTCGTACCGTGGCTTCGGGTGGTGCCTATCTGAATAATGTAAAGGTTGAGGATGAGAGTGCGCCTTTTGTTGCAACTGATCTGCTTGCCGATTCGTTAGTGTTGATTCGTAGGGGTAAGCGGAATCTTGCTGTCGTTGAACTGTCCTAAGGTGTGATCGAAACTTCAACTCTGGTGTGGACGGGAGGCTGAGGGGCTTCATCTGCTTTTCGGTGGACCTGATATGGCACGTGTTGCAGGTGAAGCCCCGTTCCGTCCCCAGTACTGCAGATGCGTTTTTCCCAAGTGGGTTGCTGCTGTTTGTGTGCATCGGCTGTGATTGATCTTGCGGGTTATAGGAGAGAATGTGTTGCTCTGGAATGAACCCTGTTTGTTAGACAGTGAGTTCGTATTGTTGTCTGTAGTGTAGTGGGCTGGTGTGTCGCGCTAGTGGCGTTCTCCTTCTTCCTGTTTCAGGCTCCCCGAATGCTCACTATGATTCAGGCGGTCTTCCAAGGCGTTTCTTCGATGGTGGATTTGTGTTGCGAAAGTGTGCATGCGGGTTGGAGATGAAGGATGAGGTGGCATACTGATGTACGCGTACTTCGTGAAGAGAAAAGGGTCTGCGATGGTGTCAGAGAATCAGCGTGCGGAGCTGCATCGGGCGATTTGGCAGGTTGCGAATGATCTGCGCGGAGCGGTTGACGGCTGGGATTTCAAATCCTACGTGTTGGGTTTTCTCTTCTATCGTTTCATTTCTGAAAATCTAACGGATTTCATTAACGAGGGCGAAGCTGAAGCTGGAAATGAGGGCTTCGATTACGCCTTAGTTTCAGATTCTGAAGCGGAAGCTGAGGAGTTCCGTCGTGAGATCGTGCGTGAAAAAGGTTTCTTTATCCGCCCCTCTGAGCTTTTTGTGAATGTTCAAAAACGCGCGGCTTCGAATGAGAATCTGAATGAAACGCTTTCGATGGTGTTTGCCAACATTGAACGATCTGCGATTGGGACGAGGGCGGAGAAGGACCTGCGTGGCCTCTTTGCTGACATTGATGTGAATTCAGCGAAACTGGGGAACTCTGTTGTTCAACGCAACGTGAAACTCGTGAAGATTCTTGACGCGATCGGGGACATGGACCTGACCTATGGAGAATCAAGGATCGATGCCTTCGGCGATGCTTACGAATATCTCATGACAATGTATGCCTCGAGCGCGGGCAAATCCGGTGGGGAGTTTTTTACTCCACAGGAAGTTTCAGAAGTGCTGGCGCGGATCGCGATTGATGGTCGAGAGCGTGTGGAACGGGTCTACGATCCGGCTTGCGGTTCGAGGTCTTTGCTTTTGAAGTGTGCGAAGATCCTGGGCGTCGATAAGGTTGGTGGTTTCTTTGGTCAAGAAATTAATCTGACGACCTACAACTTATGTCGCATTAATATGTTCTTACATAACATCAACTTTTCAAATTTTGACATCGCTTTAGGGGATACGCTTTTAGAACCTGCTCACTGGGATGATGAACCTTTCGATGCGATTGTCTCCAATCCGCCCTATTCGACAAAATGGGTGGGTAAAGATGATCCTTCCCTCCTTCATGATCCGCGTTTTGCTCCTGCGGGTGTTCTCGCTCCGAAGTCGAAGGCGGATCTTGCGTTTACGATGCATATGCTGAGCTGGCTCAAAGTGGATGGGACAGCTGCGATCGTTGAGTTCCCTGGTGTTTTATATCGCGGGGCTGCTGAGCAGAAGATTCGCCAGTATCTTGTGGAGAATAACTACGTGGATGCGGTCATTCAGCTGCCGCCGGATTTGTTCTTCGGTACGTCGATCGCGACCTGCATTATTGTTGTGAAGAAGTCAAAGAAAGATAATTCGATTTTCTTCCTTGATGCTTCGGATCAGTGTGAACGCAGAGGGAATAAGAATGTCCTCACGGAGGCGAATCGTGATTTCATTATTGATTCCCTCAGGGCAAGGAGTGTGATCGCGCATAAAGCTGAGCTTGTCGATGTGGAAACGATTGCTCAGAACTCCTATAATCTCTCGGTTTCGTCGTATGTTGAGCCTGAAGATACGCGCGAACAGGTGGATATTCGTGAGTTGAATGCGCGCATCGAAGAGATCGTTGCACGTCAGTCACAGCTGCGCGAGAAAATCGATGCGATTGTTGCCGATCTTGAAAGTGGTGCGCGGTGAACTCTATTGAGCGTCTGATTGCTGAGTTATGCCCCGACGGTGTGGAGCATATTGCACTCAGTTCTCTTGTTTCGCAAGTGCAGCAAATCAATTGGCGTGAGCACATGGAGAAATCTTTTAAATATGTGGACTTGAGTTCGGTGAATTCTGTTACCGGCAATGTTGAGAATCTGACCACTGTTACTGCGCATGATGCACCAAGTCGAGCTCGTCAGATTATTGCCTCTGGTGATACGCTTTTCGGAGCTACGAGGCCACTGCTTCGGAGGGTTATGTTTGTAGATTCTTCACTTGATTCTCAAATCTGTTCAACTGGATATTGTGTCTTGCGTCCAATAACTAATTTAATTCAACCTCGATTTTTGTTTCATCTCATTCGTTCAGGTGGATTTTTTGAGCATGTTAAAAAGTTTCAAGAAGGAGCAAGTTATCCTTCTATTTCTCAGAAAAATGTATTGAAATATGTTGTCCCTGTTCCTCCTTTGGTGGTGCAGCAAAGGATTGTGGGTGTGTTGGATGTTTTTAGTAAGCTTGAGGCGGAGCTTGAGGCGGAGCTTGAGGCGCGTAGGGCACAGTATGCTTTTTATCGGGATCGGTTGTTGAGTTTTTCTGAGTCGGGTCAGGTTTCTTCTCTCTCTCTCTCTCTCTCGTAGCTTGAATCTTCCGCCCTTTGAGGTGGCGTGGAAGTCCCTGGATGAAGTATTTGAAATGGTGCGTGGGCATGGGATGCCGAAGGACTCTTTTGTTGATCGAGGGGTTCCTGCGATTCATTACGGACATATTTATACGAGTTATGGGGTGTCTACTGCAGCAGCTACTGCTCATGTTGCGGATGAGTGCGTGTCTTCGTTAACTCGCGTGTTTCCGGGTGATGTTGTTATGGCATCAACGAGTGAAAATCTTGAAGATGTGGGGCGTGCGACTGTGTGGCTTGGGGATGAGCTTGCTGTGACTGGTGGTCACACGACGGTTTTACGATCTGAGAATGATGGGCGTTTTATGTCCCATTATTTTCGTTCAGTGTGGTTTGGGCGTGATAAGCGTCGAGCTGCTCGGGGGACGAAGGTTATTGAATTATCAGGTGAACCGCTTGCGAAGATCCGGGTTCCTGTTCCTCCTTTG
>JASBZF010000055.1 GCA_029983625.1 Pauljensenia sp.
CGCGCGCGTTGCGCACAGCGTCCTCGATACGGTGCTTACGCTCCTTCAGCTCAACCTCGGTAGCTGCGCCGGACTTGATGACGGCGACACCGCCCGCAAGCTTCGCGAGGCGCTCCTGGAGCTTTTCGCGGTCGTAATCGGAGTCGGTGTTTTCGATCTCCTGACGGATCTGGCGAACGCGAGCTTCGATCATGTCGGACTCGCCCGCGCCCTCGACGATGGTGGTCTCATCCTTGGAGACCACGACCTTGCGGGCGCGACCAAGGAGGCTGAGATCAGCGTTCTCAAGGGTGAGGCCAACGGTCTCGGAGATCACCTGGCCGCCGGTGAGGATCGCCATGTCCTGCAGCATTGCCTTACGACGATCACCGAAGCCCGGAGCCTTGACGGCAACGGACTTGAAGGCGCCGCGAATCTTGTTGACAACGAGTGTCGCCAGAGCTTCACCTTCGATGTCCTCAGCAACGATGAGGAGCGGCTTGCCGGTCTGCATGACGAGCTCGAGCACCGGGACGAAGTCCTTGACGTTCGAGATCTTGGAGTCCACGAGGAGGACGTAAGCGTCCTCGAGGACCGCTTCTTGACGTTCCGCGTCGGTCACGAAGTAGGCCGAGAGGAAGCCCTTGTCAAAGCGCATACCTTCGGTGGTTTCAAGAGTGGTGTCGAAAGAGTTGGTCTCTTCGACGGTGACGACACCCTCAGCACCGACCTTCTCGAAGGCTTCGGCGATGAGCTTGCCGATCTCCGGGTCATTTGCAGAGATCGAAGCGGTTGCAGCAATCTGCTCGGTGGTTTCCACCGGCTTCGCGTCGGTGTGCAGCTGGGCGACGATCGCGGCGACGGCCTGGTCGATGCCGCGCTTCAGGGCGATCGGATTTGAACCAGCGGCGACATTGCGCAGACCTTCGTGAACGAGAGCCTGAGCGAGGACGGTGGCGGTGGTGGTGCCGTCACCTGCGACGTCGTCGGTCTTCTTCGCAACCTCTTTGACGAGTTCAGCGCCGATGCGCTCAAAGGGGTCCTCAAGGTCGATCTCCTTGGCGACGGACACGCCGTCCTTGGTGATCGTCGGGGCGCCCCACTTCTTTTCTAGGACGACGTTGCGGCCCTTGGGGCCGAGGGTGACCTTCACGGTGTCGGCGAGGAGATCAAGGCCGCGCTCCATGCCGCGGCGTGCGTCCTCGTCGAAGTGGATGATCTTGGTCATTGCTGTCTTTTCCTTCCGCGATGCGGATCGAGGACGGTGCCCGCGACGGACGAAGTTCAAGAACGCGACCCTGTGCCGTGTACCGGAACTTCTCACCGACCCGATGGTCTTGTCACTCTGCCTCAGCGAGTGCCAAGTTCAAGTTTGGCACTCACCCCTTGAGAGTGCAAGACGAAAAGAGAGTGTGTGTGGATTACTCAGCACAGCATCAGGGTGCGTGATTGCACATCCTTCCAGGAGGTCAACAGTGGGAAATCCGTGCGACCTTGACCTTCACCGCACAGCACACAACACCTGTTGAAAAATACGTGAGAACCTGGGCGGTTTTCACGTGCTCACGCGTGCTGAAAAAGGCGCGAAAACCCCTTGGAAAAGGCGTTTTCGCGCATTCTCACTTCAAGACGACGGCGATATCGGCGTCCCCGATATTGGATGCCTGTTCCACCTGTGCAATATCAAGAGCTTTCGCGACCTCTTTCGCGGTGGCTTCAAAAGCTGGATCCACATAAAAGACCGTCGTCACCTGCGTCGCCCAGCCATCTGCATTTGCCGCTGAGGTTTGCGTGAACCCGGCACCGTTGAGAACACTCGCGCGCGCACCAGCAAGTCCGGCCCTGGCGGTTCCGTTCAAAACAGCGATGGACGCGGAGAAGTTCACTTGCGCCTCCGGCTCAGGCGTAGGCTCCGGCTCTGGAATCGACTGAGCCGACTGCGCTGTCTGCGCCGATTGCGCGGACTGAGCCGACTGTTCCGATTGCGCAGAACGCGCAGACTGATCGGATTGGGGCTCTTGCTCCGACTGTTGTGCTGATTGTTGCACGACCGGAGTTGACTGTTCAGCCGATGCGACGGTCTCGCTTTGCCGTTTCATCAAGAAAGCCGAGGCCCCCCAGGCAAAAAGGGGAACAAGGACCAAAATGACGAGGAAAGGCCACACGTTCTTCCAGCGCGAGGCTTGAGGCCGGTGCATACCGACCGGCATATCTTCGCCTGCGATGTCGAACTCATCCCTCGGATACTTAGAAGTCACCCTGCCAGACTACCGGCCTTGGAGAGCGAGCGTCTGCCACACGCGGGGCGCGCCACAAACCACCGCTTCACTTTCCCTCTTTTCCTTCTCCTTCCACCCCTCGTTTCCCGTTTTTCTCCTGCCACTTTCCCTCCTTTCCACTGACCCTTCCTTTCCACTGATCCCTTCTGCGCAAAAACACGAGGGCGCATCACCCAGATACACAGTTCCCACCGCGAAGCATCTGTCAAGAAACGCACTGTCACAACTGAGCCACTCACTGCCTATCTCAGGCACCCTGTCCCGACGAGTGCTTTGCCGCCCCTGACTCCTCCGCTTCCACTACCCTGTCAGCGTGAACCGTATCGAGCCGAAACCACTGTCTGAACTCATCGATCCAGGATGGGCACGCGCCCTCGCTCCCGTTGAGCCGCGTATCCACGAGCTCGGCATGATGCTCCGCGAAGAAATCGCCGCAGGCCACAACTACCTTCCTCTCGGGCCAGACGTTCTGCGCGCCTTCACGTACCCCTTCGACGAGGTGAAGGTCCTCATCGTCGGCCAAGACCCCTATCCGACGCCTGGGCACGCAATGGGCCTCAGCTTCTCGGTTGCTCCGGGAGTGGCGATCCCGCGTTCTTTGCGCAATATTTTCACCGAACTTCACGACGACCTGAATATCGCTCTGCCCACCTCGGGGGATTTAACCCCCTGGGCACGCGAAGGCGTGTGTTTACTCAACAGGGTTCTCACAGTCCGACCGGGACAGCCCGGCTCGCATCGTCAACGCGGTTGGGAAGCCGTCACCGAATGTGCGATCGACGCCCTCGTTTCCCGTGTGGACGAGGACGGTGCGCGCAGGCCACTCGTCGCGATTTTATGGGGGAAAGATGCCCAGACCCTCGAATCGCGACTCTCGGGGGTGCCTCTCGTGAAGTCTCCTCATCCTTCCCCCATGTCTGCGCGCTACGGTTTCTTCGGCTCCCGCCCTTTTTCGCGGGCAAATACTCTGCTCGTCCAGCAGGGGGCAAAGCCCGTAGAGTGGTCGCTTGCATAACACTCAAACCACCCACAGCACGCCGACAATAGACACACCTTTTAGCCGGTAACCCGAAGGCGCGCTTTTTGCCGCACAGACTTCCCACACAGGACCAAAGAAACACACCCAGGTCAGCGCCATCACGTCAACACTGATTCACATTCGCACACCTGCGCGCACAAGGAAAAGGGAAACAAGGCTCGTGAAGAACGGAGCCGCCTATCGGACTCGAACCGATGACCTGCTGTTTACAAGACAGCTGCTCTACCAACTGAGCTAAGGCGGCGACGGCACACAGTGTGCCACAACAATGCGGGCTCCGACGAATCGACACAACACTCACCTGGGCATTGGAGGGGGTGTCCCCCTCCAATGCCCAGGGTCTCATGAGTCATCGAAGCCCGGTAGCCTCACTCAGATTGGGCGGATTCTGCGCTCGAAGAATGAGGAACTGAAAGCCCCATGCCTTCTCGCAGAGTCCTCATCATCGCCGCAGCATCCCCCACGAGTGTGATCTTTTCTGAATCGTTGTTCACAAACTCCGGGGTGCCCAGACCGGTACGCCCCTGAACAGGAGCGTCCTTCCAGGCTTGGCTCGACGCGGCAAGATAGTCGGTGACGACATTCACGGGGAAAGTATCGGAAACAGACTCAGGAACCCCCACCTGCGAGGCGATCACTTTCATCTGCTTCCATGAGTTCTCCTCATTCTGGATGACCCCGCCTTAACCTTCCCTGTACTGCGTGGAGAAGTAAGAGAGAATCGCGTGATGGAAGTCCAGCCAGTGCTCCGGGTCTTTTTGGGCAACAATCAGCGAAGCCGAGGTCGCAGGATTCATGTACCCCAAACCGACAGTTTTCACAGGCTGGTACTTCACGTTGTACTCGCCCTTATCTGCACCCTCAGCGACCTGCGGGCCGATCAACACGTCAATATCGGCGCAAGCATGGCAGGAGTAGTCGAAGTATTCGGTAAGAGTCGGCAAAGACTCATCGACCTTACCGACCCCAAGATGGGAGTACAGGATCGGCGCTCCTGACGCATACTCACCTAAGGTTGCGACCGGGTCAGCTGTCATCGCTTCGTTTTTCTTTGCGATCTGCTGGGAAATGGCGATCCCCACCGCCGCCACCACGGCAAGAACAACCACGACGACAATCGAGATGATGATCGCCCTCGTGCGTCGATCCGCTTTCTCCTGAGCTTGGCGCAACTGTTGGGCTTTCACCCGCACGGGGTCGTTGAGCGTTTTCTTGGAGGCCATCGGCCCTCCTTCCATCACAGTGTGAGTGTCAGGGTAGTCGGAAAAACTTTAGACTGCCGCCCCGACGGCATCCCCTGTGAGGAGAATCCACGTCGCACACACGATGCTCACGCACAGGACAATGACAAGGAATCGCATCCACCAGGCCCGCGCTACCGCCCTCGTGAATCGGGCGACACCGTCGCGCAAATCAACAGCTGAAGGCATACACCAGGCGAACAGCAAAGTACACCAGCTCACCAGCCACACTCCTGCGACACCGGTCGGGTCCCTCAGAAGTTCCATGTCGAAATTCAGTGACGGGGAAGTAACGAGGGTGGGTATCGTCTGCCACATCGCTTTCCCTGTAAGGGCGTAGGAATGCAGAACCCAAGCCCCGTAGGGGATGAGCAGACCGAGGGCGAGACAAACCAGCACAGCTGCGACAGCTCTCACAAGCATGAAGGGTGAGGCGACAATCATCGCCACCGTGTCCGACGCTCTTTTCGCACCCGCCTTATTGCGGCGGCCTTCGCGATACCTCAGGCAGGCTCCCGTGAAAGTAAAAGCACACAAGACTGCGCACAGGATCAGGGTTCCTGAAGCACCCAGGAGGATCGGGAGCATCCCTAAAGGCATGAGGAGTGCCGGGCCGAGCACCCAAGGAACCGGAGGAAAGTCAGGAAGGTAATCGCGGTTTTCCTCTGTTTCCGCTACGTTATAGCGTTCCACTGGGGGGATCGAGGGCGGAGGGGGGGAGGCGATCTGAGTGTCAAGGGCCAGTGTGTGCTCCGCGTGGGACATCGCCCTCGTGTGGGCAAAAGAAGCTTCTTCGACGGAAGGAGATTCTGCTAAAAAGCGCGTTTCCGGTAAGGGAGAAGGGGCTGCTGACAGAGGCTGCGGGGGCGCGATCACCTGCGTGCGCATGTGATCGGCTTCGCGTGTAAAAAGTGCGTCCCAGTTCAGATCCTCTACGTCACAAACACCTTGAGGTAGGCCGAAAACAGCGAGGAACTCTTCGACAATTTCTTCAACTCGTGGGCGGGCGCTTGTATCTGGCGACAGCGCTAAACGCAGAATGGGTGCGATCTGCGGATCAAGCCCCACAAGGTCGGCTTCTCCGGTGAGAACCCGCATGATGATGCCGTGAACGTCGCCCGTCCCGTAGGGCGGGCGCCCGGTTGACGCAGAAAGGAGCGTCGCCGCCCATGCCCACCAGTCGGAAGCGTCGTCAGCAGTTTCAGCGCGTAAAAGCTCAGGAGCCGTGTAGCCTGCGGTGCCCGACACAAGGCCCGTGCGCGTGAAGTGTTCATCCCCATCGCTCATCGCGATCCCAAAATCAATGAGGATCGGGCCGTGACGCGAACAGATAATGTTCGAGGGTTTGATGTCACGGTGAACGATCCGCGCGGCGTGAACCGCGTCGAGTGTCCGGGCAAGATCCATCGCTAAAGCGGTGACGGTTTGCGGCGACAGGGGCCCTTGAGTCAGCAGAGAAGCCAGAGTTGGCCCTTCAATGAACTCGGTCGCAATGAAGGGCTGACTTGCTTCGGTTTCAATATCAACGACGTGCGCAACCCGATCTGAAGAGACCGAGTTCACCGTTGCGGCTTCGCGTTCAAGCCTGCGGCGCGCCGCTTCGTCAGCTGCGAGGGCGGGATGGAGGAGTTTCAGGGCAACTTTTGTCCCTCCGCCGTCTTCGGCGAGCCATACGGTGCCCGCACCGCCCGATCCGAGTCGACGTACCAGGGTGTATCCGCCGACTTCATCCCCCGTCTCCATGTCTCAAGCCTACAAGTGGGAGCCGCCCCCTCTGTTTCACGCACTCTTGCCATATACGTGCGCCCAGGCTGTGAGAATGATAGTTTAGGCGCGGTCGCGTAACGATGGGCGACTGTTGGCGGTGTCGCCAACTCACAAAAAGACCCACTTGGATCGTCCGGCGCGTACCCGCCGGTGGGAAGGAATAGTGAACATGGCAAGCGTCACCTTTGACAAGGCCACCCGAATCTATCCGGGCAACGACAAGCCCTCGGTCGATCAGCTCGACCTCACCATCGAGGACGGTGAGTTCCTGGTTCTCGTTGGCCCTTCAGGCTGTGGGAAGTCCACTTCGCTCCGTATGCTCGCAGGTCTCGAAGACGTCAACGCCGGTCGTATCTTCATCGGCGATAAGGACGTGACGGATGTTCCGCCGAAGAACCGTGACATCGCGATGGTGTTCCAGAACTACGCCCTCTACCCGCATATGACGGTCCGCGAGAACATGGGCTTTGCTCTGAAGATCGCCGGTACCCCTAAGGAAGAGATCAACCGCCGCGTAGACGAGGCCGCTAAGATCCTCGACCTTGAGCCTTACCTTGAGCGTAAACCGAAAGCTCTTTCCGGTGGTCAGCGTCAGCGTGTCGCTATGGGCCGCGCGATCGTCCGCAAACCGCAGGTCTTCCTCATGGACGAGCCGCTGTCGAACCTCGACGCGAAGCTGCGCGTCCAGACTCGCACTCAGATCGCTTCGCTTCAGCGTGAACTCGGTGTCACCACCGTCTACGTTACTCACGACCAGACTGAAGCCCTCACGATGGGTGATCGCATCGCGGTCCTGAACAATGGCCTCCTTCAGCAGGTCGGCACCCCGCAGGAAATGTACGAGCGTCCCGCGAACGACTTTGTCGCTGGCTTCATTGGTTCTCCCGCCATGAACCTCGGCAAGTTTGATGTCGAGGGCGGTGTCGCGATCCTCGGCCCGGCTCGCGTCCCGCTTTCTCAGGCCACCCTGAATGCTCTGACCCCTGAAGATGGCGGGAAGATCACGATTGGTTTCCGCCCCGAGGGTCTTGAACTTGTGAGCGCTCAGGCCAAGAACACGATTCCGATTGAGGTGGATTTCGTCGAAGAACTCGGTTCGGACGCTTACATTTACGGCCACCTCGCCGGAGCGGAAGCCGGTCAAGGGCTTGGTTCCAGTGAAGAAGGTTCCGCTAAGCAGCTCATCGTCCGTGTTCCTCCGCGCACGGCCCCCGGTCGTGGCGGCGTGGTTCACACCCGTATCCTGCCCGGTCAGCAGCATAACTTCTCCGCTTCGACGGGTATGCGTCTTCCTGAGTGAGAACGCGAGCACACGCTCTTTCTCACCGATGCGGCCCTGTCCTCGTTTCCCGAGGGCAGGGCCGCCCTCTATCCGCTTCCGTTTTCCTTTTTTCGCGCACCCTGTGCGCGCTGTGATCGTTCAAGCGAGTGTCATTCAGATTCGCGCTCTGCTTTGACGATGAGACAATGGCCTCATGCCTGAAGCTTTGGAGATTATGGCCGCGACGGTTGATCCGGCACTCCTTGACCTTCCTTGGGAGATCACCCTTGAAGAGTGGCCTGAATCTTTGTTCGCCGCACTGCCCAGGGGGATTTCACGGCATATTGTCCGTTTCGTTGAGCTTTCTGATCGCGTGATTGCCGTCAAAGAGATCGGACCCACTGTCGCGCACCACGAGTACGAGATGCTCCGCGACTTGTCGCGCCTTGATGCGCCCTCGGTCCTCCCGACGGCTGTGATTACCGGACGGAGAACCCCAGAGGGTGAGGAACTGAATGCGGTTCTCGTCACCGAGCATCTTCAGTTTTCTCTCCCGTATCGCGCGCTTTTTAGTCGTCATATGACTCCTGACACCGCGACTCGCCTCATCGATGCTTTAGCGGTTCTTCTCGTGCGCCTCCATCTTCTTGGCTTCTACTGGGGTGACGTGTCGCTGTCGAATACTCTTTTCCGCAGAGATGCTGGTGCTTTTTCCGCTTACCTCGTTGATGCGGAAACCGGTGAACTGCACCCCAGTCTCACTCGTGGTCAACGCGAATACGATGTGGACCTTGCGCGCACCAACATCATTGGTGAACTCATGGACCTGCAGGCGGGTACTTTCTTCCCAGAAGATGCTGACCCCATCAAAATTGGTGATCGTATCCGCACCCGTTACGAGGATCTGTGGACCGAACTCACGGGTACGCAAACCATCGAGGCCGATCAGAAATGGAAAGTTTCTCGACGTATCGAACGTTTGAATGATCTTGGTTTCGATGTTGCTGAACTCAAGATGTCTTCGCTTGCTGGGAGCACGCAGCTACGTATTCAGCCAAAAGTTGTGGATGCGGGGCATCATCATCGTAAGCTCATGCGTTTAACCGGTATGGATGTTGGTGAGAATCAGGCGAGGCGTCTTTTGAACGACATTGAGACTTATCGGGCTACGAGTGCTCCTTCTGTGTCTCTTGAACTCGCGGCACACGAGTGGCTTGCCACGGTCTTCGAGCCTGTGATCGCTGCGATTCCTCCTGAACTGGGACGCAAACTGGAACCCGCGCAGGTGTTTCACGAATTCCTGGAGCATCGTTGGTATCTTGCTCAGCAAGCCGGGCACGATCTGCCTCTGGATGAGGTGATTGCTTCCTATGTGGAGAAGGTGTTGCCAACAAAGCGTGACGAAGCGATTTTCATCCCTCAGGCGGGCGAAGCCCCCACTCCTGCGAGCCACCCGGATCTGTGGTGATCGCTTGTGTTGACGTGACTTTTAAGGTCACTGTTGCCCCATATCGAAAGATTAAAGGACAAGAAGAAGGACAGTCATGACTGATTTCCCCCGTATTTACGCCCACCGAGGAGCTTCTTCTCTTGCTCCTGAGAACACCATCGCAGCTTTTTCTAAGGCGTGGGAGCTCGGGGCCACCTGCTTTGAGTTCGATGTTGATGTGATCGGTGACGGGACTTTGATCGTGATTCACGATGACACTCTCGACCGGACGACAAGCGGTGAGGGAAGCTACTACGAGCTCAGCTATTCGGATATTCGCAAACTGGATGCGGGTCGTTGGTTCTCGGATACGTATCGTCTTGAACGGATTCCCGAGGTCGCGGATGTGATTTCTTTTGCGAACGCACAGCACATGAGCATGAACCTTGAGATTAAGCCCTGTCGTGGTGGACGTGAACTACGTCAGACCCTCATTGAGAATCTGTCAGTTGCCGTCGATGCGCTTGCTGATCCGTCTCGTTTGCTTGTTTCTTCTTTCGATCATGCGCTCTTGGCAGATTTTCACCAGGCGCGCCCTCAGATTGCTCTTGGGTGGCTTTTTGAGCGTGAGAATCAGCCCTGTCCGAGCTGGCAATCAGGTGCCGCCGCTCTCGGATGTCGCGCGATTCATCCTGATAACAGGGGGCTTACTCGTGAGGAGGTTGCTCAGATGCGCGCTGCGGGTTTCGAGGTCAATGTGTGGACCGTGAATGATTGTGAGCGGGCGCGCGAACTCGCTCGCTGGGGTGTGACCGGTATTTTCACCGATCGTCCTCAGGATTTCCCCGCTGAAGCTCTCGCCCGTTAACCACAGACGAGGGCGGCATCGCTGCAAAAGTCTGCTCCTTTGCGCATGTCAGAGAACGGGGATCGCCCTCGTCCACCAACTCCCTTTCAACTACCTTTCTTCGGCCGCCTTAAGAGGAGCAACCTCAGGTGTGCGTCTGTCACTTGTTTTCTGATCGCAGGTGACGTTTACGCAGGTAGCTCGACAGTGAGATTTCAGCGATGGAATCGATGAGTAGGAAAGCACCGAGGATGCCGCCTGCTTTCACCCAGCGGGAGCGTGGGGCGTCTGTACGTACCGCGCAGGTGAGCAGCGCGGTCCCTGCTACTGCTTCAAGGGAAGCGAGGGAGCGCACCAGCCAGGGTTTTTCAATTGCGACTGATTGATAGGTGCTCCACAGCGGCTGAGCGGGCGAGTCTGGTTCTGACAGCATGATATCGACGCTGCGACCGATCGCGTTTGAAATGCCTTTTGCAAGATGCACGCTTGCGCCTTCGATCTGTTCTGCTTTGAGTGTGCCGAGAAGGAAGTCAGCGGATGTGGCGGGAAGGCCGAGCGCAGCAACGACTGCTTTCACGGCTTCTTCACCGTTGAGTTGCGCAGATGCGACAAGAGCTTCGATGTCTGCTCCTGGAACTTGCGCTGCGATTGTTTCCAGTTCTGTCCGGTCGCCCACGAGCTTGAAAATGTTGTCGGGTAGTTCTGCGCTGTGTTCATGTGCTCCTGGAACGAGGAGGGTACTCATTCCCCAGTTGTGGGTCACGATGTGTTCCAGGTGGTCGTCGGTGACGAGGAAGATTTGGAGGTTTTCGTCTGACCAGGTGAGGGTGACGAGTGGAAGTTCACCGAAGTTCCATCCGGCTTTGTCTGCTTTGAGTTCGGCGAAGAGTGCGCGGTGTCCGTCGCCGAGGTCGATGTCTGCGAGGTCGATTCCTTCTAGTGCTGCAAGGAGTGGCACTGAAGAGGCTGGTGTCCGGCCAATTTCGATGACTCGGTGGACGTCTTCACTTAAGTTCAGGTCTTCTTCGTCGAGGAGCTCGGCGAGTGGTTCCACATCTTCTGGGAGTCGGTCAACGTTGGCTGAGCCGATACGTACTTCTGCGTGGAAGAGTTCGGCGAGTTCTTCGGCGAGTTCGTGTGTTGTTGGGCCTTCGGTGGTTTCGCCGTCCATGACGAGGGCGATCCGGTCTTCGGATACGGCGAGGTTGATTCCGAGGAGTTGCGGGGAGTCGGGGAACCATTCGAGTTGAGCGAGTACTGCTTCTTCGTGGAGTTGCGCGGCGACTTGAGCGGGATCGAGGTCACGCCCGATCATCATTCCTTCGACTCGCTTCCAGTCCTGGTTCATGGCCTTCCACCCTTCCTCATTACGATGTTCTTATCTCATAATTTTTAGACGCTCAGCGTCATGGGCTGCGTGTCATGACCTTTAACTT
>JASBZF010000056.1 GCA_029983625.1 Pauljensenia sp.
AGCTTTCGGGCGCACTCGGGGGCCTGCCCCTCATTGTGGGGGCCCTTCTTGGCTTCATGCTCACCGGGATCGCGCTTCCCAGACTCTTACCCACAGGTGCATTCGCCTTTCGACCCGGATTACCCGCAGCCATCATGACCAGGCTCCTCGCTATGGGAGCACAAGCAGGTGCCGCAGCAGTCCTCCCCCTCGTTCTTCAGCGGATCCACGCTTGGGAACCTGAAACCGCTGCCCTTGCCGTCACGATCGGAACTATTTCGTGGTCTGCCGGGGCAACTCTTCAATCCCGAATCACAGGATCTCAACGACGGATGCGCCTGCCATTCATCGGCGTGGTTCTCCTGGTGATCGGCCTCGTTCCCATCGTTGCACTCACGCATCCGCACACATGGATCTGGGTCGCAATGCTCGGCTGGTTCATCGCCGGAGCAGGTACGGGACTCATGCATTCCACTTTGTCCGTCCTCTCCTTGGATCTCACGCGCCCAGCTGAGCATGGAAAAGTTGCCAGTTGGCTCCAAGTGGCCGATGCTTCAGGGGCAGCGATTGAACTCGCGATCATGTCGATCGTCATGGCATGGAATACCCTCGGAACAAGCGGATACCTTGCTTACCTCCCGGCTCCGCTCATCGCGTTTTTCTTTGCACTCATCGCCCTGGGCGCGTCGACCCGTATCCGCACAGTCGAAGCACCGAGGGCGTGAAAGCTGAACTCAGCGTAAAATTAGCGGCCACGATCTTTAAAAGAACGTCCCTGACGTTCAGAAGACTCGTAGCGTTGTGAACGACGAGAATCAAAACCTTTCCGATCAAGACGTTTGCGCTGAGTGCTACGGTCATACTTGTCACGACTATAGGACCGGCGTTCGCCCCCGCGTCCCTTAGCCTCATCACAAGACTCTCGCTTCTCGTAGCGTCTTGCGTATTCACGTTCTTCACGGTCACGAGGCGGACGGCCAGAACGATCATAACGCTGAGCCGTATCGGGGCGTTCGGCACGCCGAGCGCCAGGTCCTTCATCCACTCGAATCCGCAGCGGCCTGCCCTGAACGTAGCCACGGCCAATCTTATCGAGCTGTTCCTTTGACAAATCAGCGGTAATTTCCACCAAAGAGAAAGTCGGATAAATCTCGATATGGCCAACATCGCGGCCATCGATTCCGCCCTCGCCTGCAATAGCGCCCACGATTGAACCGGGTTTCACGCGGTCTTTCTTGCCTACTTCGACGCGATATTTCACAGCCGTTCCGCGAAGGGGACGGCCACTTGACCGGCGTTTCGCCGAATCCCGCCCCGGACGTAGAGGTCGGTCTTTATCGCGCTGTCCCGCAAAGGACGCAGCGATAAACTCCCCGGTCTCATCGACTTCACCTTCGTCATGTGAACGGTTCTTTGCGCGTTTCTTTTCGATGCGAGGTCGAGGTCCGTCATCCCCGACAGCGTGAGCCATAAGAGCCGCAGCAAAATCCACTAACTCCAGGGCTTCGCTGCGCGCAGCGGCCTCAAGCAATTCGCGGTACATCTCAAGGCGCCCTTTTTCGATCCGTGCTGGGAGCGTCTGGAGGACACGAGATGCCCGGAATTCAGAAACCGCAGCCGGAGAAGGAATACTGACCTCCTCCATCAAAGTGCCGGTCAGACGTTCGATACGTTTAAGGCGCGAATGCTCACGAGGTGTAAAAAAGGTAAGGGAACGGCCCTGACGACCAGCTCGACCAGTCCGGCCGATGCGGTGTACGTATGCTTCAGGTTCACGAGGCACGTCGAAGTTCACAACGAGAGAAATACGCTCCACGTCCAGACCGCGAGCGGCCACATCTGTGGCAATGAGGACATCCAAAGAGCCAGAACGCAGGCGCTCGACCATGCGTTCACGTTCGGCCTGCGCAACATCACCGGAAATACCTGCCGCTCGGAAACCACGAGCCGACATCTCAAGGGAAATCTCTTCCACATCAGCTCGAGTACGTACAAAAACAATCGCAGCGTCTGATTCTTCTTGACCTTCGGCGATATGCTGAGCGCGAGTCGCCAAGACACGCGA
Organism: Pauljensenia sp.; assembly: GCA_029983625.1. Classification (GTDB taxonomy): domain Bacteria; phylum Actinomycetota; class Actinomycetes; order Actinomycetales; family Actinomycetaceae; genus Pauljensenia. The sequence goes on from JASBZF010000056.1 coordinate 2,045, forward strand.
CAAAGCCCCGATCTTGTGTTTGTAGGGAACGACCGCGTAAGTCTGGTAGATCGTATCGACTGTTGAGGATTCTTCGGAGACGGCGACCTTAACAGGATCGGTGAGATGGGTCTGTGCGATCCGTTCAATAGTGGCCGGCATAGTTGCTGAAAAGAGTGCCGTCACTCGATCCTCGGGCACTTCGGAGGTAATGGTTTCTACGTCTTCAGCAAAACCCATGCGCAGCATTTCATCTGCTTCATCGAGGACGAGCATCCGCACAGAGGACAGATCAAGTGCCCCTTTCTCGATGAGGTCAATAACGCGGCCAGGTGTTCCCACTACCACTTGAGCGCCACGTTTCAAAGCCGAAATCTGCGGACCGTAGGGAGACCCCCCGTACACGGGAACCACAACAAGACCGCGCGTGCGAGAAGCGAAATCTTCAATCGCTTGCGCCGACTGCATCGCCAGTTCACGCGTCGGTGCCAGAACCAGCGCCTGCACTCCAGACTCTTCGGCATCGACGATCGCAAGCATCGGAAGCCCGAAAGCAGCCGTTTTTCCCGTACCGGTTTGAGCAATACCCACGACATCGCGTAATTCGAGCAAAGCGGGAATCGCCGCAGCCTGAATCGGGGTGGGGGTCACGAAACCCATAGAAGTAACGGCTGCAAGGATCTCTTCGGGCAATCCAAGATCAGCGAAGGTCACAGACTCTGCACTATCGTCTGTTTTTTCCTCACTGTCTTTCACTTCAGAGTCGGCGATGTCGGTGTGTTTTTCGGCGCTCTGTGTGTCATCAAGGTCACGTAACGTCTCAGCCGTAAAGTCAGCGGTAGCGTCAGTGGGCGAAAAATATTCGCCGTTAAAAGTTTCAGACGTGAAAGTATCAGGCACAATCATCCTCGGAGTCGTGGTTATTTTCGAGGTCGGTGTCACCGGACCGGACCCATCGGGGCCTTCGGCGCCGCCTCGTCCACACAACACTCACCCGCAGGTGTCCATCACGAAAGGCGCGCCTCATCGCCTTTCCATTTTAGTTGAGGACCACAGCACAGCGGCAATCCCCCTTCGTGAGTTCACTCACCGCTCTTGGATACTCGAAAATACAGGTTCACGAAGCTCTAGGCTCTCCGCGTTCATGTCTTCTCATCCAGGTGTAGGCTGCGCGACACCAAAGACCTCGGACACGAATACTTCACGCCCTGCATTACCCCTGTATGGGGCTCATCGCTTCTACTCGCGGCCGCAAATCCTCACTTCCCGGCATCCAGGTCTGAGCACAGGCTTCGACCTGTTCACCGGAACGAATATCTTTCACCGTGTCCGGCTCACCTGGCCCACCTGGGAACCACACAAAAGGAATACCGCGTTTATCGGCAAATTTGATCTGCTTCCCAAACTTCGCAGCGTGAGGGACAACCTCGGTGGCAATACCGCGTCCCCTCAGAACCTGCGCAATTGACTCAGAACGTTGACGATCGTCCTCGTCAATCACTGCCACCACAACCGCCGCAGGCGATTTACGTGTAGCACGTACCATCGGTGCAGAAATCATCCGTGACACGAGGCGCGACACGCCAATCGACAAGCCGACACCCGGATAGGTACGTTTTCCATCTTGAGCCAAAGAGTCGTAACGTCCGCCCGAACAGATCGACCCCAAATCTTCATGACCTTCGATAACGGATTCGTACACCGAACCCGTGTAATAGTCCAGACCGCGAGCGATCTTCAAATCGGCTTCAAGCGCACCGGGCATACGCTGCTCAGCAATCTCCAACAGGGCACACAACTCAGTCAGCCCTTCGTCAAGAAGTTCCCCTGACAAGCCCAGTGCCTCAATTCGAGTGCGAATCTCAGTGGGATCCGCACTGCGGATCGATGCCATATCCAGGAGAGTAGCGGCCTGAGTGCCTGTGATCCCCGATGCGGACAACTCAGTCGTCACGCCCTCGGGACCAATTTTGTCGATCTTGTCGAGTCCACGAAGCGCCGCCTCGACATCCTTCACGCCGAGCGCCTCACACACACCCTGGACGACCTTGCGATTGTTCACTAAAACCGTCACTTTGGGAATCGGGAGCTGTGACAACGCTTCAGCCATGACGAGAGGCAACTCGACCTCGTAGTGGAAAGGCAGCGCACCGTCGCCCACCACATCAATATCGGCCTGAATGAACTCACGGAAACGCCCCTCCTGTGGCCGCTCCCCCCTCCAGACCTTTTGGATTTGGTAACGCTTGAACGGGAAATCGAGGTCATTCGCATTCTCAACCACGTACCGCGCGAAAGGCACCGTCAGATCGAAGTGAAGACCGATTCTGCGTTCCTTAGTTGCGCGTCGTCCCGCCTCGGCATCTTTCAGTGCCTGTAAACGGTCAAGAACGTAGATCTCTTTGGAGGTCTCTCCCTTCGCCTCGAGCTGTTCAAGAGTCTCGACAGCACGGGTTTCAATCCCGGAAAATCCGTGAAGTTCAAATACTTCACGGATACGGTCAAGAACAAACTGCTCAATAATGCGTCCCTCGGGGAGCCATTCGGGGAAACCTGAAAGAGATGCGCGTGCCATAGGAGTATTCTCCCACGACACGCGCATTCCTTACGATTCGATCAGCGTGCGCCTAACCGATCACGCAAGCTCTGCGCAGATATGCGTTCGATTCCAATTCCTGAGCCATCCTTGTCAACGCACCGTGACCGGGAATGAGCACAGTCGCAGGATCGATAGCATTGGCTAAGGTCCTCAAGGAATGACGCATCGCTTGTTCGTCACCGCCTGGAAGATCCGTGCGCCCTACCGAATTCGCGAAAATCACATCACCGCTCAAAGCGAAAGGAGCTGGCACCTCAGTTGCCGCAAGTTCCACTCCCCCACACTCCACAGACCACGTGGCTTCACCGAGGAAAAGAGAAGATCCCTCAGTATGACCAGGTGCTGGCACCATGAGCAAGGGGATGCCCGCGACCGCTTCGAAGGTGCCGCCGGGTACATCGCGAAGATCAGCGGGCGGAATCCACTCACCTACTTCCTCAGGGACAGGCAGTGACACATGCGCCCCCGGATCTTGCATCCGGTAGCGATCCGGTCCTGGAACAAAAACGGGAGCCTCGCAACCGCGTTCTTCGAGCGCCCACGAGGCGACTTCCTGGCATTGCCACACATGGTCAGGATGCCCATGAGTGGCAAGCACCGCTCCCACACGCGAACCGGCCTCTTTCAGGACGTCACGGATACGATCCGTCACCCCCCACGAAGGATCCACAACGAGAGCATCGGCACCTTCGTTGGGCACAAGGACCACGCAATTCGCCCCGTAGTACGGGGAAGGAATGAGGCTGATACGCATCTCAGGCCATCGTTGAGCGAATCTGCTCCAACCAGCTTCGCTTCGTGGCCAGAGCTTCGGCCAGTGCTTTCGCCGAGTCCTCATCGCCCGCAGCTTGAGCGGAAGCTAAATCTGCCTGAAGTCCTTCAATCTGAGCCTCAAGCTGACCGAGCATTCCCTCAGCCCTGGCACGAGTCTCAGGATTGGTCTTGCGCCACTCTTTTTCTTCTGCTTCGCGGATCGCTCTCTCCACTGCGCGCAGACGTGATTCAATCCGGTGCAGGTCCGAAGACGGTACCCTGCCGATCGCATCCCAGCGATCTTGAACCGAACGCAGTGCGGCCTTCGCAGCTTCGAGTTCACTAATCGGCACAATCGCCTCAGCTTCAACGAGAAGAGCCTCTTTCGCTGCGAGATTTTCTCGATACTCGTTATCTGTCGCCTCATCTTTGGCTCGACGCGCATCGAAGAACTTTTGCTGAGCCGCACGGAAACGTGCCCACAGTGCATCGTCTTCCTTACGTGAAGCACGCGGAGCACGCTTCCAGCGATTCATTAATTCACGGTAGGCAGCCGAGGTTGCAGCCCAATCCGTTGAAGAAGATAGGGCTTCGGCTTCGGCGATCAGGGCTTCCTTCATCCGTTTCGCTTCAGACTGTGCCTGATCGAGTGCGGAGAAATACTGACGACGATTCCGATCAAACTGCGTGCGCGCCGACGAGAAGCGCTTCCAGAGGTCATCTTCGCTCGTCTTGTCCAGGCGCGGTCCCTTGCGTTGCAGTGTTTTCCATTCGTCAAGAAGGTCGCGCAGGATCTGACCGGATTGTTTCCAATGGGTCTTTTCAAGGGTCTGCGTCACAATTGCTTCGGCCTGTTCCACAACACGAGTGCGTTGCGCGAGCGCCTGAGCACGCGCAGCCTTGTGCTCTGCTTTGGCCTCTTCCTTGCGGGCTTCTGCCCGCGCCTTCAGTGCTTCAACGCGGTTACGCAAGCCCTGAAGATCACCGATTGCAGCGGGTTCTTTCACCGATGCCACGATGGAAGCGAGAGTCTGATCAATGTCCTTAGGCGACAGTGTCGCAAGACGATCCTCGAAGAGTTTTACTGTTGCTTCAAGATCGGCGAAACGACGCTCGTAAAGAGCGAAGGGGTCGGCGGGAGCTCCTTCCGGATATCCGCCGATCTGCCGTTCAATACCGGCGTCAATCACGTAAACAGTACCGTTTTCGTCGATGCGAGCGAATTCATGGACGAAGGAGTCGGGCCTCGCCGTAGTCGATGCCTCGGTGCTTGCCGTGGATTCGGTTTCGGTGGCGGGGACGTTGGCCTGCTCGGGGGGCGTCGTGGTCACGGTATTCCTTTTCGAGGACGAGGGTGCGGGCACCCGTGCATGGAAGGTGCTCCACGCTTAGTGGCGCGCGGTGCTCCGATGTGGCGCACCTCTCCTAGTCTAGGCCCACGAAGGACCTCAATTCGACACCGTAACCAAATCGAGTCCTAGATATCACATTCGCTCAGGAGTTATGCGCGACTCTGTCCCGACAGACGGAGTGCTTCAAACACCCCATCGACCCTTCGCAATGCCGAAAGTACCGCATTGAGGTGTCCAAGATCTGCCATTTCAAAAGAGAATTGCGCCGTTGAGATCTGATCGTTCGATGTGTGAGTCGTCGCGGTAATGATATTGACACCGTAGTCGCTCATCACCCGTGTCAGATCGGAGAGCAAACCCGCACGATCCAGTGCCCGAACTCGAATCTGGACACGGAAAACACGCCCCGTTGCGCCTTCCTCCCAGGCAACGTCAATAAAACGTTCCGGTTGCAGTTCTTGTAATCGCACAGCATTCCGGCAAGTCGCAAGATGCACAGAAACACCCTGTCCGCGAGTAATGAAACCGACGATGTGATCTCCGGGCACCGGTGTACAGCACTTCGCAAGCTTGACCCAGATGTCCTTTGCGTCCATCCCTGCGACGGTAATCCCCGAATCTGAAGAAGTTGCCCGAGCTGTCCGTGTCGCCCCCGGCGTAACGGCCTCAGACAGAGTCTCCTCGGTCCCGTCACCCCCGCCTAAATTATCCACAAGCTTTGTAACGACGTTCCGGGGAGACACCTGGTTTTCTCCCACGGCCGCATACAAACTCGACACATCGGGATAACCGAGGGAATTGGCGACTGAAAGGATTGACTCATGAGTCATCAGACGCTGAAGCGGAAGATTGAGTTTACGCATCGCCTTCGCGAGCGCTTCCTTCCCGTCCTCAATCGCTTCCTCACGTCGCTCTTTGGAGAACCAGGCTTTAATTTTCGATCTCGCCCTCGGCGATGCGACAAAAGCCAGCCAATCGCGAGAAGGCCCGGCTTTGTCGGACTTTGAAGTAACGACCTCGACAGTTTCACCTGATTCCAAACGAGTATCGAGAGAGACAAGACGCCCGTTTACCTTGGCTCCGACCGTGCGATGTCCGACCTCCGTGTGCACCGCGTAAGCGAAATCAACGGGGGTAGCACGTGCTGGTAAGACAACAACTTCACCTTTGGGTGTAAAAACGTACACCTCATCGCCGGCGATCTCGTAGCGTAAAGAGTCAAGGAACTCTTCAGGATCACCTGTTTCACGTTCCATTTCGACCAGTGCGCGCAACCAGTTTGCCTGCTCGTCCGAACTCATCTTGTCCGAATCAGGCCCCGTCGCATTCGGATTCTGCTTATACCTCCAGTGTGCGGCCACACCGTGCTCGGCACGTTCGTGCATTTCGTAGGTACGGATCTGAATCTCTACCGGTTTACCACCCGGTCCCACAACCGTTGTGTGCAAAGACTGATAGAGATTGAACTTCGGCATCGCGATGTAGTCCTTGAAGCGACCAGGAATCGGATTCCATCGCCCATGCAAAGACCCGAGGACCGAATAGCAATCCTTGACCGAATCAACGAGGACACGCACTGCAACAAGGTCGAAAATCTCGTCGAAAGCTTTTCCTCGAACGATCATCTTCTGATAGATCGAATAGTGGTTCTTCGGACGCCCCGACACTGTTCCCTTCGTGCCGGATTTCCTCAAATCCTCTTCGATCTGACTGATGACCTCACGCAGATAGAGTTCGCGCTGCGGTGCCCGCTCACAGACAAGACGATCAATTTCTTCATAGATTTCCGGGTAGAGGGTCTTGAAAGAAATTTCTTCAAGTTCCCACTTCACCATGTTCATTCCGAGGCGATGAGCCAGCGGCGCGTAAATCTCAAGTGTTTCGCGCGCTTTGGCGCGCGCGGATGCCGCGGGCACGAATTTCCACGTGCGCGCATTATGGAGCCGGTCCGCAAGTTTAATGAGGAGCACGCGAATATCGCGGCTCATTGCGACGATCATCTTGCGCAGGGTCTCTGACTGAGCGGCAGCTCCGTAACGCACCTTGTCGAGTTTTGTCACTCCATCGACGAGGGCGGCGATCGCTTCACCGTAATCGGCGCGCAGTTCTTCGACCGTATAATCGGTGTCTTCCACGGTGTCGTGAAGGAGGGCAGCCACGAGGGTCGGTGTGGTCATCCCCATTTCCGCAAGGATCGTCGCAACCGCTACCGGATGGGTGATGTAGGGTTCACCAGATTTGCGAATCTGCCCACGATGCTGCTCTTCAGCAGTTCGGTATGCGCGTTCAATAAGGGAAACATCCGACTTCGGATGGTGTGCTCTCAACGCACGCACGAGCGGTTCGATTTCAGGAATCGTGGGATGTGAACGCGCACCAAACCAGACGAGGCCGGATCGCACAAACGATCCGGCCGCCGGAGGCTTGGAGCCTACATCAGTTGTCTGGTCAGCCATAGGCCCATGATACGACTTGTGACCTGTCAGACACGAAACGAAAACTAGACGAGCAGTGCGGACTCAACTTTCACACCGGATTGCTCCAGCAGTGTGCGACCATCGAATGCTTCAAGTTCGAGCAGTACCGCGATTATCTCAACCTGGGCACCACAGCGACGAAGAAGCTCCACCGAAGCATTCGCAGTCCCACCCGTTGCGAGCACATCATCAACGACAAGCACACGGGAACCCGGCCGAACCGACTCAGGACGGATCTCCATACGGGCCGTCCCATATTCGAGCGAGTAGTCAACTCCGATCACATGACCGGGCAGTTTCCCCGCTTTACGGATCGTGAGCATACCGACACCGAGCTGTGTTGCCAGGGGTGCTCCGAGGATGAAACCGCGTGATTCCAGACCCGCCACCGCATCGATCGCTCCTGCGTAGCGCTCCCCCAGAATCTGTATGAGTTCCTTGAAAGCAGCACCATTTGCAATCAACGGCGTGATGTCACGGAAAAGGACACCCGGTTCAGGAAAATCGGGAATCAACCCAAGGTTGGCAGAGATCAGTTCTCCCACATGGGTGCCGAGTTCACCGCTCATCGTCCGGCCTTCTTTCTTCTGGGCTGCGAGGCATTCGGGAGGCGATGTCCCGGAGCGATTGGCGCTACCTTCACTGCGGCCGCCGAAACATCGGATTTTGTCTCGTGAGAAGCAGCAAGACGAGCCGCACGTTCTTTCGCGACAATCGCATTGTGTTCTTTCGTGCGCGCCAGACGCTCTTGAAGCATCACAAGCAGCGGAGAGGCAATGAAGATCGAAGAGTAGGTACCCGCGATCATGCCAACGAAAAGGGCAAGCGAAATGTCGGTAAGAGTGCCCGTACCGAGCATGAGAGAACCGATGATGAGAATCGCCCCCACGGGCAAGAGAGCCACGACGGAGGTATTGATCGAACGCACCATCGTCTGATTCACCGCAAGGTTCACATACTCAGCGAAGGTGTAACGCTTCTGGTCGTATACATCCTGAGTAAGTTCGCGCACCTTATCGAAAACGACGACCGTATCGTAAAGGGAGTAGCCGAGGATCGTGAGGAAACCGATGACCGTTGCCGGGGAAACCTCCACCTGGGTGATGACAAAGACCGCTAGAGTCACCGCGACGTCATGCACGAGGGCGAGCATGGCTGCCGCTGCCATCGTCCATGAGCGGAAATACAGGGTCATCAAGACGGCGACGAGCACCATGAAGATCACGAGTGACTGAACAGCCTTCGAGGTCACCGACTGTCCCCAAGACGGGCCGATGGTCGAGGATTGCACATCGGCAGGAGCAACCGAGTAAGCACTCGCGAGAGCATCACGTATCTGAGCTGCCTGTTCGGAATCCACCGAGGCCGTCTGAATACGCACGGAATTCGTGCCGACGCGCGTGACTTTCGCCGTGTCAACGATCTGTGTGCCCGTCACGATTTCACTCGCTTTGGCTTCTGACTGATCCGAAACATTCGTCACGTCGAATTGGGCACCACCGGTGAATTCGATCGAACGGTTAAGCCCCACGATAAAAGGCAAGATCAATCCGATAGCAATGACGACCGAAGCAATAGCGACGAAGAGTTTGCGCTTGGGGACAACAGCATAAGCCTTGTCACCCGAGTACAGGGCGTTACCCCATTGAGCGAAGGACATCATCACTTGTCTCCGTCCGTGTCGGTGTTCGCCTCAGTGCCCGCAGAAAGGGGCGCATTGGCTTTCTCGGCGAGTCGTGCAGCACGTCGCCGCTGAGCAATTGAAGAGCTTTCGCCCTCGATCATCGAATCGTTCTTCTTCGTGTCGTTTGCACTCGCACTGCGCGTCACCACTCTGCCGCGACCGGCGTACACAAGCCCGGATTTCGCACCAAGATGCTCGGGATCAAGGCCGGACAGGGGATGACCCTGACCGAAGAAGCGCGTCTTGGTGAGCAGTTCCATCATCGGATGTGTAAAGAG
>JASBZF010000057.1 GCA_029983625.1 Pauljensenia sp.
GGCCGATGAGCATGACAAGCGTCATGGGGACGGCGCTGTGGCCTCCGCCTGCGGTGGCAAGAGGAGAAGATACTGCGACCGCGATCGACTGAACAAGACCTTGAACAGCTGAAGCTGTGCCCGCGTGCTTGCGGGCCTTCGACAGGGCCAGTGCTCCAGAGTTACCGAAAATGAAGGCATTGGCGCTCATGAGGATAGCGAAAGCAACACAGGTCAGGATCAGTGGAAGACCACAGACGAAAACGGAAAGAGTGACGAGGGCGACCCCGAGTGCTGCAAGTGACAAACCGAAGGCGATGAGTCTGTCGGGTTGGACGTATCCGATGAGCCGGATGTTCACCAGTGCGAGCAGGGTAGATAAGAGTGCGTTCCCTGCGAATACCAGCGAAAAAGCAATCGGCGTGAGATTGAGCATGTCCTGGAGGACGTAGGAGGAATCCGCGACGTAGGCGAACATGCAAAACCCTGAGAAAGCCGAGGTCAGCATGTATCCGAGGAAGGGGCGGATTGTCATCACCGATCGAATGCCGGTGAAAAACTTTCTGAGCCCACCGCCGTGACGCTGATTGGGTGGCAGGGATTCGGGTGCCCACATCCAGGCGGCTAGGGTCATGAGGACAGTAAAGGCCGTGAGACACCAGAACACGGCCCGCCATAGCCAGTAGGTGACGATCAGACCGCCGAGGACCGGAGCGATCATAGGAGCGAGGCCGCCGATCGCTTGGAGCAGGGACATGACTTTTGCGAGGACGTTCCCGTGGGCAATATCAACGAGGATGGCGCGCGCAACAGCGGATGCGGCACCTCCGCCTATCCCCTGGAGGATACGTCCGATGAAAAGGATGTGGATCGAGGGCGCGAAAACACAGATGAGGGATCCGATGATCGCGATCAGACCACCAAGAATCATCGGGCCTCTGCGGCCTTTGTGATCCGAAATGGCACCTCCGCCGATTTGTCCGATCCCAAATCCGATGAAGAAGGCTGTGAGAGTGAGGCCAACACTTGTGGCAGTCGTTGACAGGTCCCGTGTGATTTCAGGAAAGGAAGGGGAATACATGTCCGTCGCAAGCGGTGGGACGGCGTTTTGTAAGGCGATTGTGAAGAGGAGGGATGCGGTGATGCCCTTGCCGAGAATGCTGTGCTTGCGGGGGTGATCGGGTGGAGTGGAGGACATGTTTCTCATTGTCCGCCTTCTTTCCCGATACTGCGCTCAGGATCGCAGAGCCCACGAGATCTTTCACAGCGTCCCTATTCTGGAACGAGGTCGAGTGCCATCATGTAACGACGCACCTCAGCACTCACGCGCTCGTGAACACTCAAGGATTCCAGGTGTCTATCGCTCATCCGACTATGCGGGCATGTCAACAATGAGTGCGTTTGCTTCTTAGGCGCTCGCTCTGTCCGAAATCGTTGCTTCCGCTATTCGCGCTGAATCTGCTAGGCGGAGTCTGAATCAGGTTCAGGCGGGAGAGCTTATTGGGATGTTGCAGGGAGTGCTGTGGTAGGCCCAGGGGGACTCGAACCCCCAACCCACGGATTAAAAGTCCGCTGCTCTACCATTGAGCTATAGGCCCGTGCGAAAGAGATCGCACACCTTCGGCGATGCCGAAGTAGTCTTTCGACCACCGCTATTGTAGACGCAACGGCGAGAGTGTGAAGACAGTGTGTCCATTTGTGGGCATTGCCTCTAGATTCCGCTTCATTTTTTAGGCGCATCGCCGTCTTATCGATCTCAGCTTGCTTCAACTATGTGCGCAAAGACACGCGGATTCTGACGATTTTCATCTGCCTTTTTCCCAGGGAGTGCATGTGAGGAAACGCAAGCGAATCTTCGAGTGTGGAGTGTCTCAATGAACGGGAAAGACGCGAGACAAGAACATTTTGGCTGAGGCAGCAGGCGATCAGTACGAGGAGGGAACCTACAATTGACAAAAACCCCGCGTGTACGCAGAAAAACCAACACAAGGACAGTCAATGCCAGGCCCTGATTTCAAGCGCCCTAGGCGCCCCGCCATGCTCACTCCCGCCACCGCAGAAGGGATCATCGGCGACACAGATCCGGCGCTTTGGGCTGCGCTTGCACATTCGAGCGCATGGGCGTTGATGGGGGTCGGTGATGAAGATTTCACCCCTGAAGCCCTTGTTCGCCTTCGCGCCCTCGTCACGGAATCAGGAATCGATACGGTCGCTGAACTGTGGGCCAGAAGTCCTGCTTTCACTTTGCCGGGAGCCCTGTGGAGACTGCATTTACTTGTCGAATGGTGCAAACGAGAAAAGCCCCTTGCGCACGCCCTCTACGATTCAGGGACGAGGGCGAACACGCACAACGAGCGTGAACTCTTTGAATGTGAACCCTGCGAGGGAACACATGCTGCCAAGGCTCTGCCTCTCGAGTCGATTCTTAGCGAAGCCGAAGCCCTTTTGCGAGGTGACCTCAGTGAAGACGAGCTCGAAGAGGTGTTCACTCATGCTGCTCGTGCGCTTCGTTTCTTTGCGGCCTCCGAGGGGCGAAAAGGAGAGTGGATCACGGATCTGAATGATCCTCTTGCGTATGCGGTGACGACGCGCGCACAGGCTTTTCTTGCCACCGCTGAAGAGTTTGAGGTCGCGGCCCGCGAAGCCAGAGTCGGTACCCTGAACTGAACATTCATTCACACACTGTTCGTGGTCTAGTCGCCAACGAGGCGGGACTTTCGCGCCTAAAATGAATTGAAGCACAATCAGCCACAGTCGGCTGCAGACGCATAAGGGGGCTGCATGTCCAAGAACGCGCGCGAATTCTCTGCTCCCGATGCCTCTTGGCCTTTTCCTTCCGTTGAAATACCTCACACACAGAGCGATTCTGACTCCGAGGAGAAACGACAGTCTGCGGTCGAAGGGGCCAGAGCTGAAGAAATGTTCGTGCCCGCAAACGAGGCCGGACTGGTCGGTGTGGAACACGAGGATTCTGAATACGAAGACGAGGCACTACCCGCCGCTCCCTTTTCTTTTGCCTTCGCCACCGACGTGGATCTTTCTGCGCGCCTGGGTGAGGAAGAGCCTTTACCGAAGGGGCGTTTTGCTGACCGGGAGATTTCGTGGATGGCCTTCAATCAGCGGGTCCTCGAACAGTCCGAAGACCGTGAACTCCCTCTTCTGGAACGCGCCTGGTTCTGTGCGATCTTCTCGTCAAACCTTGACGAGTTTTACATGGTTCGCGTCGCTGGACTGAAACGCAGAATCGCGGCGGGAATCGCGAAAAAAACAGCTTCAGGGTTGGAACCGCGTCAAGTCCTTGAAGGAATCCAAGTGCGGACTCGTGAACTCGCTTCGCGTCAAGCTCAGGATTTCCAAGGGCAGATCCTCCCCGCCCTCGCTGCTGCAGGTATCCATCTGCGCAGGTGGAATGAACTCGATGAGGCGCAGCGCGCAAAACTGACACGCTACTTTCGCCTCCGCATTTTCCCTGTCCTCACTCCGCTTGCGGTCGATCCTTCACATCCTTTCCCTTACATTTCAGGACTTTCCCTGAACCTCGCAGTCGTTGTCCGTAACCCGCTGAGCGGAAAACTACATTTCGCCAGAGTGAAAGTCCCTCAGTCTTTGCCGCGTCTCATTAACGTCGATACGGCCCTTTCAAGCGGGGCCGTTGAAGATTACGTTCAGGCCGAGGGTGGGGCGGTATTCATTACTCTTGAAGATGTTGTCCGCGCTCATTTGGAGCATCTTTTCCCAGGTGTTGAGATCGTCGAAGCACACGGCTTCCGCGTGACCCGCAATGAAGATCTCGAAGTGGAAGAGGACGATGCTGAGAATCTTCTCGCCGCGATGGAAGAGGAGCTTCTGCGTCGTAAGTTCGGTCCCGTGGTGCGCTTGGAAGTCGAAGAAAGTATTTCCGATTTCGTTCTCGATTTCCTTGTCGAAAAGCTTGAGATTTCAGCGGCAGATGTGATCTCTTTGCCGGCACCGCTTGATCTTACTTTATGCAACGAACTCCACGATCTCGACCTTACCGATCTGAAATATCCGAAATATGTTCCGGTGACTGCGGCGGGATTAGCGGAGTTTGAATCTGCGAGGGCGGGGGATATCTTTGCCAAAATCCGTGAACGTGATGTTCTGCTCCACCACCCCTATGATTCTTTCGCAACATCGGTTCAGGCGTTCATTACGCAGGCGGCACGCGATCCGCAGGTTTTGGCAATGAAACAGACTTTGTACCGGACTTCAGGGGATTCACCGATTGTGTCTGCGCTGATCGAAGCAGCCCGTTCGGGTAAACAGGTTGTCGCAATTGTTGAAATCAAAGCCCGTTTTGACGAGGAAGCGAATATCGGCTGGGCGCGCAAGCTGGAAAGAGCAGGCGTGCATGTTGTGTATGGAATGGTCGGATTGAAGACGCATTGCAAGCTTTCTCTTGTGGTGCGCCAAGAAGCTGACGGTTTACGCCGCTACTGCCATGTGGGTACGGGGAACTATCATCCAAAAACTGCGCGCGGTTATGAAGATCTGGGTCTGCTGACCTGTGATCGCGAGGTCGCTCAGGATCTTACGCGCCTCTTCAATCAACTGTCGGGTTATGCTCCGCGTTCGACTTTCCATCGTCTCCTCGTTGCGCCCCTGTCGATTCGCGATGGTCTGATCGAGCGAATCAATGAACAGATTGCCCGAAAGAAAGCGGGCGAAGAAGCGTGGATCGGTATCAAAGTGAACTCTGCGGTCGATGAGAGAGTCATTGATGCTCTTTACCGGGCTTCGCAGGCGGGGGTCTCCGTTGATGTTGTGGTGCGGGGGATCTGTGCGTTACGCGCGGGAGTTCCGGGGCTGTCAGAGAACATTCGGGTGCGTTCAATTCTTGGCCGTTATCTGGAACATTCACGTATTTATGCTTTTGGTCCAAAAGGCAGTGAGGAAGTGTGGATCGGCTCTGCGGATCTGATGCATCGCAACTTGGATCGGCGTGTTGAGGCGCTCGTGAGGATCGCAGATCCGGGGCAGGTTGCGTATCTTGCTGATCTGATTCGACGCGGTGTTGATCCGATGACGGCATCGTGGATGTTGAAGAAAAACGGTAAGTGGAAACGTCGCCAGTATGACGCAACAGGTGCGTCTTTGTCTGATGTGCAGGTGGAACTCATGAAGGAAGCTTCTGCTCGCGTTATTGGTCGCTGAGCCTTCGCTGTTGTCGTGATGTTTTTCGGGACAGTATTTTTAGAAGCTCAGAAAGTGAAGGTCGCACACTTGCGCAGTGAATGAGTGTGCCTGCTTTCCGCACTGTCTTTCCTGAGGCTTTCCTCGCTGCTGCCCTCATCTGGTTGATTGTGCTCTGTGTGTTTTTCGTTTTCCTCGGACGACACTGGAAAGATGTGCGAAGAAAAGATCCTAGAAGGTGAGTGTTCCGTGATGCTGCATCGCCTCAAGAGGCGATGCAGCATACGTGTGCGATTCTAGAGACAGGGATTCTGGGTGCGTTGGCGAGGGCGAGGCCATTAGGCTTGGAGGGTGCCCCGTCTTGTCCGTCCGTCTCCGATCCCCTCGCGTCTGGTCCGTGCCGCAGGTGCCCTGGTCTGGCGTTTTGTTGATCGTGAACGTCTACTTCTTCCCGGTGAACGCCTCAACCCCAAAGATATCGAAGTCCTCATCGTTCATCGTCCGCGCTATCACGACTGGTCATGGCCAAAAGGGAAAGCAGAGGCGAACGAACCGATTGTGAGTGCAGCGGTGCGCGAAGTTGAAGAAGAAACCGGGAAGGTCGTGACCTTAGGGGCTCCGCTCACCACTCAGCGATACCGATTAGGGTCGGGACAAACGAAAGAAGTCCGCTACTGGGTGGGAACTTTGGCCCCCACTTCGGAAGGGAATGAGGATCCGGCGTTTCGGACACGCCCCCCGGTGAAACACGCACCCCTTACTGAAATCGACCAAACACGCTGGGTTTCACCTTCTCGTGCCGATGACCTATTGACGCGACGCGGGGACCGCAGGCTTCTATCTGAGCTGGTCGGACGCGCACAAGAAGGGAAAATCGGTACCTCAGTAATCGTGCTGTGTCGTCACGCGAAAGCGGTGTCGCGTCAGACGTGGAACGCAGGAGAAACGACGCGCCCGCTCACGCGCCTCGGCGCACGACAAGCCATTGACCTGATCCCGCTCTTTTCAGCTTTAGGTATCACTGAAGCACACTCTTCTTCCTGGACACGCTGTGTGGACACCGTGGCACCCTGGGCGAATATCGCCGGAGTGGACGTGCAGTCCTGCGAAGCTCTGAACGAATGGGAGGTACGCGATCATCCGAGGGCGGCTCAGGCGCTTATCGAGTCTCTTTCTCACAAAGCGGGTTCGCGTGTGGTCCTGAGCGTGCATCGACCAACGATTCCAATTCTTCTTGACCCGTTGAAAACCCTTGCGCCTTCGAATCTTCTTCCTGTATTTCCTTCGGAAAATCCGTGGCTTTCAACGGCTGAAATGCTTGTCGCTCACATTGAATATTCCGCGTCTCAACCGCTTCTTCTTGCGCTTGAGACGCACGGGACGCGCACAAAAACTCTTCTGGGCTTGGATTAAGAACCCCTAAGAACCTGTGGAGAGGCTAGTCGCCCCTCGCACTCGCTGCTCTTGAGTGATTTTTTTGGGAAATGCGCTGAAGGAAATGCGCTGAAAAATAAAACGCATGGTGAAGATGAGCGGGTTACAGCTTCGAATCTTTCACAGAAGAGGTGAGTGTTTGCGCATCCATCGCGTGAACAAGGCACACGATCGAACGGTCTTCTTCCGCCCAGGAACTCTGAGTCGGTGTCAACCAGGTGACATCCAGATCTGAACTCACATAGGGTGTTCCGACATAGCCTTTAAAGGCATCAATACAGGCGGTTTCAGCCTGCGCGGATAGCGTCTCTTCTCCGGGGAAGTGGGCATCCGCATCCTGCGTGTCCGTGGGGATGAGAGCAAACACTTCTGCTTCGTGAGGTGAGGTGCAGGCGGTGCGCGCGATCGTTGTTGCCTGCGAGGTCGTGGGAAGTTGGAGGCAGTCGCCGACTTTCAGATCAAGAATAGAAACGCTTGTACACGCGGCCAGAAGCACTGTGACGAGGGCGAGGGCGAGCCCCCGTCGATGCAAACGACGGGGGCGTCGGAGAGTGGAGTGTGTTCTCAGCATTCGATCCTTCTTTTACCGGATCACAGCAGCTGAATGAGCCAATGAGTGAGGTAGAACATCACTGCGGCGACACCTGCGGCTGCCGGTAGCGTGAGGAACCAACCGCCGACGATATTGCCTGCGACACCCCAACGGACGGCGGAGAAACGCTTGGTTGCTCCCACGCCGAGAATCGCTGAAGTGATCGTGTGCGTTGTTGAGATTGGCGCATGTAACACGAAAGCCGACAGGTAGAGGACGACAGCGGAGACGGACTCGGCGACGAAGCCTCGCGCCGGATCAAGGTCGATGATCTTCCTGCCGAGGGTCCGCATGATCCTCCAGCCGCCCGAGTAGGTGCCGAGCGAAATTGCTGTGGCCGCTGCGAGCTTGACCCACAGGGGAACGGTCATGTCACCGGTCACCGGATCAAAAATGTTGTGATGTTCGCCGTAACCGCCTGCAACCAGTGCCATGACGATGACACCCATTGTTTTCTGTGCGTCTTGGAGACCGTGACCCAGGGCCATCGCCGCAGCAGAAATCGTCTGGAGGACCCTGAATCGACGCATCGTTCGGTGATAGGGCAGATTCTTCAGCGCAACCATGAGGATACGCATGAGGATGTAACCGGCGAGGAAGCCGATGATCGGTGAGGCAAACATCGGGATGATGACGTGATCGAGGATTCCCATCCACTGCACCGCCGTAGCGGAAGCAAGGCCAGCACCGACGAGACCGCCGATAAGAGCATGAGAAGAAGACGAGGGCAGCCCAAACCACCAGGTGATGAGGTTCCACACGACAGCACCGACGAGGGCAGCAAGGACAATGACCAGACCTTCGCGTTGCATCGCGACATCGGTTGAGGTTGTGTAGTGGGAGATATCGATGATTCCCTTGCCGATGGTCTTGGCCACTTCGGTACCGAGAAGAGCGCCGATGATGTTCATGACTGCGGCCATGAGGAGCGCCACCCTCGGGGTGAGTGCGCGAGTCGATACGGATGTTGCGATCGCGTTCGCCGCGTCGTGGAAGCCGTTCGTGTAGTCAAAGCCGAGGGCGATGACGATGACGAGGGTGACGAGGATCAGGTTGAGATCCACGGTTTCAGGACTCCTTCACAGCGATCGCTTCGATTGCGTTCGCGAGATCCTCGAATGCGTCCGCTGCCGTTTCTAAAACCTTGATGAGGTCTTTGAGTTTAATGATCATAATCGGGTCGAGTCCCGAATCGAATACGGCAGTCAGTGCGCGACGGTAGGTGAGGTCGCCCTCGTTTTCGAGGCGGTTGATCTCAACCCAGTAGTCGCGCAGGTCGAGCGGTGATTTGAGGCCGGGGATTGACTGAGCGGTGTGCTCAGCGCAGCGGGCGAGGATGTCAATCTGTTCGGCGAGAAGGGAAGAGACCTGCTCGGGCAGTTCGTCGATTCCGTACATGACGAACAGGTCGCATGCCTCGTCAATGAGATCGAGGCAGTCGTCCAGATCTGAACTCAGACGTCCAAGGTCTTCGCGATCGAAGGGGGTAATGAAGGTCTGATTCACCAGGTGTGCGATTCGGTGGTTGATCTCATCGCCGGAGTGCTCGACCTCGTGAAGCTGATCGCGGATTGCGATTCGTTCTGGCGCGGAGGCGTCAAGAAGTGACGCGAGAAGCGCGGTTGCGGACACGAGGTTCGCGGCCTGCTGGGAAAAAAGATCGAAGAAGGACGGGCCTTCAGTGGCCTTGCGGAATCCCACGATATTCCTCCTGAAGAGTCAAGGACGCATGTCTGCGCGGTTACAGACTAGGGCAAGTCCTGGCTTGTGCGTACTACGCTAAGGCTCGTCAAGCTGCGGTCAGTAAATCTGTGAACTGTTGCACAGTATAGGCGGGACTATTCTCTCTCGCGATATGTCTCGCGATCAGGGATGATGGAACATGTAGACCAGAGGCGTGACCGCGCCCCGGAATTACCGAGTGCCTCAGGAGGCAAAATGTCCGTGACTGAACAGGATGTGCGCGCAGCCGCTCCGTCCAACGCTCCCGAAGACGTCCTCAAGTGGGTCGCCGAAATTGCAGCGCTGACGACACCGGACGCCATCGAATTCTCCGACGGTTCGCAGGAAGAGTGGGATCGCCTCACCTCCCTCATGGTTGAGACTGGCATGTTCACCAAGCTCAACGAGGAAAAGCGCCCGAACTCCTTCCTTGCCCGTTCCCTCCCCTCGGATGTTGCGCGAGTCGAGTCCCGGACCTTCATCTGCTCGGAAAAGGAAGAGGACGCTGGCCCGACAAACCACTGGGCCGATCCGGCTGAAATGAAGGCCATCCTCAAGGAGAAGTTCACCGGCACGATGGCCGGTCGCACGATGTACGTCATCCCCTTCTCTATGGGCCCCCTCGGCGGTCCGATCTCCCAGCTCGGCATTGAGATCACCGACTCCCCTTACGTCGTGTGCAACATGCGCATCATGACCCGCATGGGTAAGGCCGCGATGGATCTCATTGCGGAAGGCAAGCCCTGGGTTCCTGCCGTTCACTCCGTCGGCGTTCCGCTTGCCGAAGGACAGGCTGACACCACCTGGCCGTGCAACGAGGAGAAGTACATCACCCACTTCCCGGAGACCAACGAGATCTGGTCCTTCGGTTCGGGTTACGGCGGCAACGCACTCCTCGGCAAGAAGTGCTTCGCTCTGCGTATCGCCTCGACAATGGCCCGTCGTGACGGCTGGATGGCTGAGCACATGCTCATCCTCCGCCTCACCCGCGAAGAGACCGGCCAGCAGTTCCACGTGACCGCTGCCTTCCCCTCGGCCTGCGGTAAGACGAACCTCGCCATGCTTCAGCCCACGATCCCCGGCTACAAGGTCGAGACCGTTGGCGACGACATCGCCTGGATGCGTCCCGGCCCGGATGGTCGCCTGTACGCGATCAACCCGGAGGCTGGCTTCTTCGGTGTTGCTCCGGGTACCTCCTACGACACGAACCCGATGGCTATGGACACCATGCGCGCCAACTCCATCTTCACTAACGTTGCGCTCACAGATGACGGCGACGTCTGGTGGGAAGGCATCGACGGTGAAACCCCGGCGCACCTCATCGACTGGCACGGCAAGGATTGGA
Source organism: Pauljensenia sp. (assembly GCA_029983625.1). Taxonomy (GTDB): domain Bacteria; phylum Actinomycetota; class Actinomycetes; order Actinomycetales; family Actinomycetaceae; genus Pauljensenia. The sequence continues at coordinate 10,227 of JASBZF010000057.1, forward strand.
CCCCCGAGTCCGGCGAAAAGGCTGCCCACCCGAACAGCCGCTTCACCGTTCCTGCTTCGCAGTGCCCGATCATCTGTGAAGACTGGGAAGCTCCGCAGGGTGTTGCGGTTGACGCGATCCTCTTCGGTGGACGTCGCGCCACGAACGTGCCGCTCGTTGCCGAGCAGTACGAAGCCGCTCACGGTGTGTTCATCGGTGCGTCGGTCGCGTCCGAGGTCACCGCTGCGGCAACCGACGTTAAGGCCGGTTCCCTCCGCCACGACCCCTTCGCCATGCTGCCCTTCTGTGGCTACCACATGGCCGACTACTGGGGTCACTGGCTCGACATGCAGGCCGAGCTTGGCGACAAGTTCCCGAAGGTCTACCAGGTCAACTGGTTCCGCAAGGACGAGAACGGCAAGTTCATGTGGCCGGGCTACGGCGATAACTCGCGTGTCCTCGACTGGATCGTGCGTCGTGCCGCTGGCGAAGTGGAAGCCGTTGACGGCGTGACCGGTCGTTACCCGAAGTTCGAGGACTTCAACCTTGAAGGTCTGGACATCGACGAGTCCGTGTGGGCCAAGCTTTTCGAGATCGACCTCGATGCTTGGGCTTCAGAGATGGATGACACCGAAGAGTACTTCGCCCAGTTCGGCGATAAGCTCCCGGCTGCCATCACCGAACAGCTCGGCAAGTTCCGCGATCGTATCGCGGCTGCACGCGCCTGAACTCATCGCCGAGGGCGGGGCTTTGTGCCTGTGGGGAGCAGAGTAACTGACTCTCGGTAGGTGAGAGCCCGGTGGGGGGGGGG
>JASBZF010000058.1 GCA_029983625.1 Pauljensenia sp.
CCCCCCCCCCCCCCCGAGAAGAGTTCGAGTAAACCTCAGCTTTCAACTCCAAGTTCAGCGAAGATAAGGTCCTTCACGCGAGCAGCATCAGCCTGTCCGCGAGTTGCCTTCATCACAGCACCAACCAGAGCTCCGACCGCCTGCAGTTTGCCCGCTTGAATCTTCGCGACAATGTCAGCATGAGCGTCGATCGCTTCTTTGACGGCAGCAGTCAGCGCCCCCTCATCAGAGACAACCTCAAGACCACGCGCCTCGACGATCTCAGTCGGCGAGCCTTCGCCCTCAAGAACGCCTTCCAGCACTTGACGAGCCAGCTTGTCATTGAGTCTTCCTGAATCAACGAGGGACTGAAGCTCAGCAATATGAGCGGGTGTCACCGGCATATCTTCAAGCGAAAGCTCGCGTTCTTTTGCGCGACGCGACAGTTCGCCCATCCACCACTTACGTGCAGAACTCGGATCAACACCAGCGGCAACGGTAGCTTCGATTATTTCAAGCGCCCCCGCATTGATGACATCACGCATCTCCATCTCTGCAAAACCCCACTCTTCACGGAGCCGCCGCCGTTTTGCAACCGGGAGTTCGGGTAAAGCCGCGCGCAGCTGCTCCACCCACGCACGATCTGGCGCAACCGGAACCAGATCAGGTTCTGGGAAGTAGCGGTAGTCCTCCGCATCGGACTTCTCACGTCCCTGTGACGTTGAGCCGTCTTCCTCATGGAAATGCCGCGTCTCCTGAACAACCGTGCCTCCAGAAGCCAAAATCGCGCCCTGGCGTTGCATTTCGTAGCGCACAGCTGCCGCAATACCACGGAAGGAGTTCACATTCTTCGTCTCCGTGCGGGTACCAAGCGGCGCCTCAGGTGAAGATCGTAACGACACGTTGACATCGGCACGCACATTGCCGCGTTCCATACGAGCTTCAGAAACTTCAAGAGCACGGAAAATATCGCGCAAAGTCTGAACGTAGGCAGCCGCAACCTCCGGAGCGCGCACCCCGGCACCCACAATCGGCCGAGTCACAATCTCAACGAGCGGTACACCCGCGCGGTTGTAGTCCACGAGGGAATAATCCGCGCCGTGAATGCGTCCGTCTGCGCCACCCACATGCGTGTTCTTCCCCGCATCTTCTTCCATATGCGCACGCTCAATCTCAACGCGGAACAAAGTCCCGTCCTCAAGTTCGACGTCAACATAACCGTTCGCTGCAATCGGCTCATCAAACTGCGAAGTCTGGAAAGCCTTCGTTAAATCGGGATAGAAATAGTTCTTCCGCGCAAAGCGGCAGGACTTGGCGATCTCACAGTTCAGAGCCAGACCGATCTTGATTGCGTACTCAACAGCCGTCCTGTTCACAACAGGAAGGCAACCGGGCAAGCCAAGGGACACGGGTGTCACATAGGTGTTCGGATCACCGCCAAAAGCATTCGGCGCAGCATCAAACATTTTCGTCTGCGTACCGAGTTCGACGTGTACCTCGATCCCTAAAACCGGATCGAAAGTAGCGGCGACCTCATCGTATGCCATGAGCTCGGTCATCAGTTTTCCTCCCAGCTTCCGGCCGGGCACAAGGCCGCGACCTCGTCGCTCAAAGCTTCGACAAGCCCGGCGACTTCGTACATGATCTGATCGCCGCGCGCAGGCGCAATAATTTGGAATCCAATCGGCAGCCCTTGGGAACTCACAGCATTAGGAACGCTCATTGCCGGAACGCCCGCAAGATTCGCCGGAATCGTCGCAACATCATTGAGGTACATCGCCATCGGATCATTCATTTTGGCACCGAATGGGAAAGCGGTGGTCGGAGCCGTTGGAGAGACCAGGACATCAACCTCACTAAAGACACGATCAAAATCGCGCTGAATGAGGGTGCGAACCTTCTGGGCGCTGCCGTAGTAAGCATCGTAGTGTCCAGCTGACAGGACGTGCGTACCTAAAATGATGCGACGTTTCACCTCATCACCGAATCCAGCCTCACGGGTAGCGGCCATAACAGACGCTGCGGTCACCGGCCCCTCACGTGGCTCCACTCGGATTCCGTAACGCATACCGTCAAAACGCGCAAGATTCGAGGAAACCTCCGCCGGCATGATGAGATAGTAGGCGGCAAGGGCATAATCAAAGCTCGGGCACGATACCTCACGGATCTCAGCACCTGACTCACGTAAAGCTTCAACGCTTGCATTGAAAGCAGCAAGGACTTCATCCTGATAGCCCTCACCTGACAGTTCCTTCACAACACCGATCTTCAGTCCCTCAATGCGTTGAGCAGCAAGAACAGCCTGAACCGCACGCTGAAGCTGCGGAACCGGTTCATTCAGGGATGTTGAATCAAGCGGATCGTGGCCAGCAATGAGTTCGGTGAGTGCTGCCGCATCAGCAACCGTGCGTGTCACCGGGCCGATCTGATCCAGAGAAGATGCCATCGCTACAAGTCCGTAACGCGAAACCTGACCGTAAGTTGGCTTCGCGCCGACAGTACCGGTCACAGAACCGGGCTGACGGATTGAGCCACCCGTATCAGAGCCGAGGGCGAGCGGCACCATGTAAGCAGCAACCGCAGCCGCACTCCCCCCACCGGAACCTCCTGGGATCCTCGTCGTATCCCACGGGTTCAGAGTCGGACCGTAAGCAGAATGCTCGGTTGAAGACCCCATCGCGAACTCATCCATATTTGTCTTCCCGACCATAGGAAGACCCGCGTCCTGGATTTTCTTCACGACAGTCGCATCGTAAGGCGGTAACCATCCCTCAAGGATCTTCGAAGCGCAGGTCGTTGGAATCTGGCGAGTGACCATATTGTCTTTCAAGGCAATCGGAATACCCGCGAGCGGATGAAGTTCCTCCCCCGCTGCTCTTTGAGCATCCACGCGAGCCGCAGTCGCCAAAGCTCCCTCACGATCAACGAATAAGAAAGCGTTGAGCTTCGGGTTCAAGGCTTCGATCCGGTCAAGACAAGCCTGTGTGAGTTCAACTGAAGTGATTTGCCTTGAAGCAAGCAATTCTGCCAGTTCAAGCGCTGACTTCTTCAATAGTGCGTTCATCATTCCTCCCCGAGGATCTGCGGAACTAAGAACATGCCGTCTTCGCAGGCCGGTGCCGCAGCAAGAACTTCATCACGATCCAGAGTGTGCGCGACCTTATCTTCGCGCCACACGTTCGTCAGCGGGATCGGATGAGAAGTCGCAGGAACATCCGGTGTAGCAACTTCGGACACCTTAGCGACCGAATCGGCGATGACATCGAGCTCACCGGCGAAGCGCTCGATCTCCTCCAGAGTCAATGCGATATGGGCCAACCCCGCAACGCGGGCGACCTCGTCAGTACTGATGCGTGACATGTTCGCCATCCTAGTCACTGGCGATCCTTCACTCATTCTTCACACTCACCAAGCGGGCTAAAAGCTCGCCTTGATCCTTCTATCCTTAAGGCTATGGATTGGAGCCACAGACCCCGACTCAACGCCAACACTGTGAGTATCGTCAAGAAAGTCGGTCTCGGCATTATCGCGGCTCAAACGACCGCACTCATCGCAGTCCACATGATCGACCACATGCGCAAACAGCGCGTTCCCGGTGGTCGGCACGGCTTTCCCGCCCTCGATCCCGTCGACACTCAGGTCGCGCACACACGTGTGCGCACCTACACCGAGGGACATTCTTTGTATGCAGACATGCTGGAAGCCATCGCCCAAGCACAACACCACATCTACTTTGAAACCTTCATATGGCGTGCAGATGAATGGGGCCAACGTTTCAAAGACGCACTCATCGCAGCCGCAAAACGCGGCGTACAGGTGTATTGCGTGTACGACGGTTTCGGTGTGTTCAATCAAAATCCGCGTTTCTTCGTCTTCCCTCAGATTGCGCATCTGTGGGTGAGACGATTCCCAGCGATCCGTTCAGGTCTCCTCACTTTGAACCTTCGGAACACGGGACAAGATCACCGCAAAATCCTCGTGGTGGATTCTCAGGTCGGTTTCGTTGGCGGCTACAACATCGGTGATCCTTTTGCGAACGAATGGCGTGACACACACGTGCGTGTATCCGGCGCGGCAGTGTGGGAACTGGAAAACGGCTTCGTTGACTTCTGGAATCATTTCAAACCAAAACGCGCACCGAAACTTCCAGACCAAGGGGCTCGTCGCTGGGAGGCTAAGACCACGGCGGCTTTCAATGCGCCGCATCGTTTCCTCTATCCGATTCGCGGAATGTACATCGACGCGATGGAACGCGCAACCGAATCCATCACCATCACCACCGCCTACTTCATTCCCGATAAGGAAGTCCTTCAAGCACTCATCGCCGCAGCACGTCGGGGCGTGCGCGTGCGCGTCCTCATTCCCGAGTTTTCCAACCACATCCTCGCAGACTGGGTGGCGCGCCCCTACTACGGGCAGCTCCTACGAGAAGGCATTGAAATCTGGCTGTATCAACATGCAATGGTCCACTCAAAGACCATGACGGTTGATTCCATGTGGTCCACAATCGGGACGGCAAATATCGACCGACTCTCGATGCGTGGCAACCATGAGGTGAACATGCAGTTCTTCTCACGCGAACTCGCCAAGCGAATGGAAGAGATCTTCGCGAACGACCTCACCACCTCGCGTCGCCTCACGATCGAAGAATGGGAAAGCCGCTCACTTTTAACGAAGATCACCGAAAGCCTGCTCCATCCTTTCGAGTTCGTCGTGTGAATACGCCAGGCTTTTAAACTGTCGCATTCAGGCCAAGCCCTTGCAGCCCCTCGTCAAGCAAAATCTGGAAGCGAGTCTCGTCAATAACGGGAATACCTAAGGACTCCGCTTTCGCCGCCTTCGAGCCTGCGCCCGGACCTGCAACGACAAGATCAGTTTTTTTCGACACTGAAGCGGTGGCGCGTCCACCTCGTTTGACAATCGCTTCCTTCGCGGATTCTCGGTCATATCCTGGCATCGCCCCTGAGACGACAATGGCAAGCCCTTCAAGAACCTGAGAAATCGCTTCAACAGGCTCATCTTCCATCGACACACCCGCCCGTTTCCACGAATCAAGCAATTCGATATGCCAATCAACTCCGAACCATTCAATCAGCGAAGCGCCGATCGTCGCCCCGACACCTTCAACGGCGGAAAGTTGTTCGAGGCTTGCCGTGCGCAGTGCTTCCATCGAAGAGAAAGTATCGGCGAGGGCGCGCGCCGCACTCGGTCCGATGTGGCGGATCGATAGGGCGACAAGGATCCGAGCAAGCGGACTGTTTTTCGCTTTATTGAGTTCAGTAAGCATGTCAAGCGTGGACTTCGAAGCTTTTAAAGCCTTCGTCCAGAAGTAGCGCACGCGCGTCCAGTCTCCGGTCGCCACCCCCCGTTCCATCACCGGACGCCAGACAAATACCTCGCGTAAAGCCTCAGCATCAAGGTCGAAAAGCTCAGCTTCACGTTTCAGCGCGGGCTGCTGAGGCGGCGGTAACAAAGATTCTGCAGCTGCGAGTTGATCTGCGGGCGCCAGGTCCTCCACTCCTGAAAGGCGCACGACGCTCCCATCCTCAAGGAAAACTGCCTGACCTGCGACAAGGGATGCGGCAACATCATCTCGTCCGGCTTCAGGTTGCGTCAGAGCCAAAGCTGCTTCGTCGCCCAAACCTTCAATGTCGAGGGCGGAACGCGCACCGATATGAGCGACACGCTCGGTGATCTGCGCCGGGCAAGCGGCCTTATTGGGGCAACGCAAATCTACGTCGCCCGCTTTTTCTACGGCCAGCTCACACCCGCATGACGGACAGTGAGTCGGCATCACGAAAGGACGTTCTTCCCCGGTACGGGCAGCTATTACCGGGCCAAGAATCTCGGGGATAATATCTCCGGCCTTGCGCAAAATCACAAGATCGCCGAGGAGAACACCTTTACGCACAATTTCCTGCGCGTTATGCAGGGTCGCTCGAGAAACTTTTGATCCGTCAACAAGGACGGTCTCCATCACACCGTAGGGTGTCACGCGCCCCGTGCGTCCCACCTGCACACGAATGTCGAGCAGGCGAGTATGCACTTCCTCCGGTGGGAACTTATAGGCCGCCGCCCACCTAGGAGCCCGTGAAGTCATGCCGAGACTGCGCTGCAAGTCAAGGTCATCCACTTTCAGCACGACCCCGTCGATCTTGTAGGCGAGATCTTCACGGGCGCGCGTCAGTTCCTTAATGCGTTTTTCAATCGCTTCACGGCCCCGCACAAGCCGAGTGTGTTCTGACACCGGAAGTCCCCAGGACTCAATGAGCCTGTACCAGGCGTATTGACTTGTTGGAGCCTCAAAGCCAGATTCTCCGACCTCAAGGAAACCAATACCGTGAGCGAGAAAAGCAAGCGGACGTTGCGCGCTCATCGCAGGATCCTTCTGACGCAAAGAACCGGCGGCAGCGTTCCTCGGGTTTGCAAGCACAGCTTCACCCGCTTTCTGACGCTGCGCGTTATACGCCTCAAAATCTGCGAGAGGAATATAGACTTCCCCTCGAATTTCTACGCGATGAGGAACAGATTGGCCCTGAAGCATTCGGGCGATAGAAGCGATTGTCAACACATTTGCCGTCACGTCCTCACCGGTTCGACCATCCCCGCGAGTCGCAGCACGAACAAGACGCCCATCAACGTAGAGAAGATTGACTGCAAGCCCATCGATTTTTGCTTCCGAGGTCATGTCGAGGCCGGTCATGCCGAGATCGTTTTCCACACGATCGATCCACTCAGCCAGCTCCTCCAAGGAGAAGACGTCGTTGATCGATGTCATCTGTGCGAGGTGACGCACCGGAGCAAAGTCTGATCGAGCAGCACCCCCCACGCTCGCCGTCGGAGAATCAGCACCCGCAAGTTCGGGATGATCCCTTTCGATCGTTTCCAGTTCACGGTAGAGACGGTCGTAGTCTTCGTCATTCATCTGTGGAGCGTCGTCCTCGTAATACGCCTTACGGGCACGCTCGATGACGCTCACGAGGGCGTCGTGGCGTTCACGAAGAGCAATCCAACGCGGTGAGTGTTCCTGCGTAGGCACGTCCTTGTCAGTCATGGGGTCATTGTGACATCGACACCGGACAGATTTCTCTTGCCTCGAAATCGACTTCGGGAAAAGGAGGTTATCCACAATCCCCATGCACATCCTTAGCCTCTTTCCCTCACACACACCACAGTAGACACGGCAAAAGCAGTCACACATGGGAGACACAATGGAAAAGGCCGCGAGCGCACTCCTGGCTTTAAGGTCGGCCTATCACCTTGCCTGCATCCAAGGACCGGACATTGGTCTGGTTCTTCCTCTGCCCTGTGAGATCGGCAGAGAGGGGACGGGATTGGCAGCTGCGTTGCTTTCACGCCGTCACGCCAGCGTGCGAATGCGTGGCAGTAAAGTGGTCCTGAAGGATTTAGGGTCTTCGAACGGCACCTGCGTTCGTTGGGGTCCTTTCATGAGGACGCTTCCAGCGAATCGCAATCACACCCTGATGCCCGGTAGTCGTATTCTTGCTGGTTCTGATGTGTTCGTGGTGCGTGCGCGTCCTGCGTCACTGACTCGGAATCGAGGGCGAAAGTCTCGTCCTTCTTTCCTGTTCTTCCTTCCTTTCGTGTCGCTGAGTGTCCTTTTCTTCTCTCGGATACTCTCGTCTTTCCCTCACACGTTTCCTTTCCTTTTTGTCTTGGGTTTCGCCCTCGTCACTTTTCTTGTCTTTCTTGTTGTTTTCGTGGTGCGACACCAGCGTAGAGAACGCGATCCTGCTGGCCTTGCCCTCCACCTTGCGATGCTTGCAGCCGCATCTGGGCATAGCGCGCATCTGCCTCAACAGCATTCACTTCGACTTCCTCTTCCTCCAGGTGCTGTGAGACGCAAAGTAGATGCCGGTTCTCCAGAATCGCCGCGCGCGATTGCCTGCATCGGCCCTGAAGGGACACGCATGGCCGACGGAATCGCCGCTTCTTTGATTGCTCGGCTCGGCGGCGCAGTTCTGAGGCTTCCCGATGGTCGGCGTCTTCTTTTCGGTCATGAACGGGTGCGTATTGACATAATCGACACCTCATCTGCGCATCATTGCCCTGCGGATCTGCCCGTCACGAAGGATGATCTTCCATGCTTCCGTATTGGTATTGCTGCCACTATTGAGCAGGCACCCGAGTGGGGCGAGGTGATTCTTCATGCTCGTTCTGTTTCGCTCACGGCCGCCTGGTGGGATCAGTTCGCAGCGGAGGATCCCGCACAGAATCTGCCGGACTGTCTCGACCTCGCAGCTCTCCTTGAAGCTGAACAGCCCTGCGCTGAGGATGGGCGAAGAGGACTTGGCGTAGCGATCGGTAAAAATACTCAAGGCGTTGTTCGTATTGATCTCGTTCGCGATGGGCCTCATGCATTGATCGCTGGGAGTACTGGTTCTGGTAAATCTGAAGCGCTACTGACCTGGCTCAAAGCCTTATGCAGTGTCTATTCGCCCGAAGAACTCACACTCATTCTTATCGACTATAAGGGAGGGGCTGCTTTTGCTCCTCTTATTCATGTCCCTCACGTTGAAGCGGTTTTTACCGATTTGAGTCCAGAGGGCACTGCGCGCGCCATTCGTGGGCTTCTTGCTCTCGTGCGTGCGCGGGAACGTGAGTTCGCAAAATTAAAAATCCCTGACTATGTCACGCGATGTTCACTTCATCTGCATACTCAGCCTCCGCCGCCGAGAATTCTCGTGGTCGTTGATGAATTCGCGTCTTTAATCGACACCCACCCACCTGCAGTTGAAGCGATGAACAAGATCTGCGCTCAGGGACGCTCTCTTGGGATTCATCTCATTGCTGCCACTCAACGTCCAGCAGGGGCGATCCCTGCGTCAATGAGACAAAACCTTGATCTGCGGATTGCGCTGCGATGTGTCACAGAGTCGGATTCGGTTGATCTGATCGGTACTCCCGATGCGGCTCGCCTTGAGCGTGTCCCAGGACGAGCGATCATCCCCGGAACAGGTGTTTTTCAGTTCGCTTTGAGTAGCCGGTGGGTCGTGCCTGACTGGCCAGTCAAGGCCACTTCCCTCCCCTGGGCACCGCACTTCCCCACTGCGATCGCCCTCGAAGATCTGCGTCAGGTCGCCTGTTCTTCCGCTGAGTGCAGCGCCGCAGGGGGTACACCCATCGCCCTCGTCGATGGTATCGAAGAGGGCGCACATCGGGCCCTGATGTGGCAAGACGGTCAGATCCTTATACGTACAGACCCAGATGAAGCTGAACTCGCGGCCCGCACCGCGCGCTCGCTCGGAGCTGCAATCGCACTGTCACGTGCAATGCCCTTGCACTGTCTGCACGACGTGCATGAACTGTCAGTATCCGCTGCGGATCAGGCAGAGGACTTCCTTGTTGCATGTGAGCTGGCTTGTCAGAGGCAAGCGCAGGTTCTTGTCATTCCTGACCTTGTGGAGATCCGAAGACTCCTGAGCGCAGTCTACGGTCCATTGCGCGGTGATGAACTCCTAGCTGAACAGATCCGAACAGCGCAAGCTTGTGCGTGCGTCATTGTGGCAGCTTGGCCTGGCGGAGGTTCTGGAGAATCCCTAGGGGGAGGTCAGGCTCTCCTTTCCTCTGCGAAAACCATCCTGAGTAGATCTTCCGATCCTTTTGAGACAATCGGCGCAAGAACTTCCCATACACGCGCTCTCGCACGGATTCCAGGTGGCACTCCAGGGGATGCCTGTCGCCCCACCTCTCCACATCATTGGTGGATCCGCGATCCGCACGGTGATTCCCGTTTAGCTTGTCTTCCTCACCTGGATCCTCAGGCGTTTAAAACACCTGACGAAGCAATCAGATCATGGACTGAAGCGAAGGACAGTGAAAGGAAAGCACTGCTCGCCACCTCAACAGAAGCGGTGATCCTCTTTGGATCCTCGTGGAGGCGCTTAGATCCTGAGGAGGGCGACTCCTGGTTGATTATTGGCGATCGTGACAATCTTGCACAGCGCGCCTTGAACACCAGCATACGAGGGCGAGGTCTGCCCACACCGCAGATGCGTACACTTCCCGCAACATCATGGATTCAAGCGGTATCGGATGAAGATTCCCAACTGCTCATTTTTCATCCGAGTACGGATGTGATCCGAGCTTTTGCTCACGCTCCGATTCCTTTGCCGCCGATGCTTCAGCACCGATGCGAGGACCCGCACCGAGGGCTTGCGCGCTGGCACGGATGCTGGTTCCGGGCCGGGATCGTCACAGCACAAACGGCGAGGTGATGACTTCCAGAGGCAACTTCACACTCATCATCAGCCCAAACACTTGAACCGAAGGGAAGATTACAGGAAACTAGATGACAGTGTCCGGATGCCGAATGCGATCACAGTATCGCGGACCTGTGTGTTTCGACAGCGCTCACTCAAGGAGAGACGAACGATGGATTGGCGTAGTAAGGCCGCCTGCCTCAGTGTTGACCCCGAACTCTTCTTCCCGATTGGCAATACAGGCCCTGCGATTGCCCAAGCGAATGAAGCGAAAGCTGTCTGCCATACCTGCTCCGTTGAAGCCGTCTGCCTTCAGTGGGCGATCGACAACAACCAGGACTCCGGAGTCTGGGGCGGTATGAGCGAAGAGGAACGCCGCTCCCTTAAGCGTCGCGCTGCACGCGCCCGCCGCGCTTCCTGATCCCACTTTTCACGCGGCGGGTGCGCACACGCGGTTTTCATCACCGTCATTGTGCAAACGAGGGCTGAGCC
>JASBZF010000059.1 GCA_029983625.1 Pauljensenia sp.
GACGATGATGGAATCGGTGGTTGCCGATCCGAACGGAACAAACGGGGTGGGGGGCGTTGAGGGCTACCGAGTCGGTCTGAAAACAGGTACAGCTGAGATCGGCCTTGACGGTCACTCAGGTCTTGCGGGTATTGCTTCGACCACTGCGGGGATCATCCCCGCCGATAAACCCAGATTGGCGATCGCGGTTGTCATCTACAATCCAAAGGTCGCCTATCTCGCGGCCTCGTCCGCACCGCCCCTCTTTGGGCAGGTCGCCGAGGCAGCCGTCAAGAATCTCGGCATCCCCGCTTCTGCGGAACCGGCGGTTCTGTATCCATCGGCACCGCAATGAGCAAGACGATACAAAGGGCGATGAGCTGCGAAGGGAAAAGTGTGGAACGTTCAGCACAGTGGATCGCTGCCGCAACGGGCGGGCGCCTCTTAGGGGCCGATGCGCGTGTGACGGGCCCTTTTGTGACCGATTCGCGCCAGGTTGAGCCTGGATCGTGCTACTTCGCGCGACGCGGCGAAACAAGCGACGGTCATGATTATGCTCAAGCCGCAGTGGATGCCGGTGCGCTTGTCCTGGTTGTGGAACGTCCCCTTCAGATCGACTGCCCTCAGGTCCTTGTCGAAGACACCACATCTGCACTGGGTGACCTTGCGCGACTTCACCTGCGTGAATTGCGCGAACAGGGCAATCTCGACCTCGTCGCCGTAACGGGTTCGGCGGGAAAGACAACGACGAAGGATCTGCTCTTTCAGATTCTCAGCGTCGATGGGCCAACAGTTGCCCCGAAACTGTCCTTCAATAACGAAGTTGGACTTCCCCTGACGATCCTGCGGGCGAATTCGCACACCAGACATATGGTGCTTGAGATGGGGGCTTCAGGGCCTGGGCAAATCGCTTATCTCACGTCGATTGCTCCCCCGGATGTTGCGATCGAACTGATGGTTGGTCACGCTCACCTGGGTGGATTCGGCTCGGTTGAGGGGATCGCCGCCGCGAAAGCTGAACTCATTAAAGGAGCGAGACCAGCAGCTGCGCTCCTCTTGAACAATGACGATCCGCGAGTCCGTGCAATGTCTGCACTCGCTACCGGTCCGGTGAGGACTTTTTCTGCTACAGGTGCCGTGGAAGCGGATATCCGCGCTCTTCACGTGAGCGCAGACGAAGCTAATCGCGCGTGTTTTACGCTGAGCACACCCGAGGGCGAAGCTCAGGTGAATCTCGGTATTGTGGGAATTCATCACGTGACAAACGCCCTGGCGGCAGCCAGCGGTGCCCTCGCTTTAGGGATTCCTTTCGACGTGGTGGTTCGCGCCCTTAATGAGGCTAAGCCCCTGTCTCCGCATCGCATGGATGTGCGTGAACTCACCGTAGACTCCCACCCCATCACCCTCATCGACGACGCTTACAACGCGAATCTTGATTCGATGCGCGCGGCTTTTTCTGCCCTTGCCGCTATTGGACGCAATCGTCCAAAAATTGCCGTGCTGTCTGAAATGCTCGAACTCGGAGAGGCAAGCGCTGCGATCCACCGCGAGGTCGGCATAATGGCTGACGAAGCGGGAGTGGACACGCTCATCGTGCTCGGAAGCGATGCACCCTTCTATCTTGAAGGCGCAGGGCCTCAGGTGCGCGGAGTTCTGGCCTCAGATGTGGACGATGCGATCCGAACGACTGTGGAGGCACTCACAGATGATTGCGTTGTTCTCGTCAAGGGTTCGCTGGGTTCATATTCGTGGCAGGTGGCTGACGCACTGCATAACAGGGGAGGGGCACGATGATCGGTCTGATCGCGGCCTTCGTGATCGCGATGGTGCTGTCTGTCCTGGGAACTCCGATTCTTATTCGTTTCCTTGTGTCGCACCAGTACGGGCAGTTCATTCGTCAAGACGGCCCAACGCAGCACCTGACGAAGCGCGGTACGCCGACAATGGGTGGCGTGATGATCGTCCTTGCCACGGTTATCGCCTGGATCATCGGTTCGTCAATCTCAGGTGCTGGCCCATCCTGGTCGGGTCTGTGTCTGCTTGTGCTTTTTGTGGGCTTGGGCATGATCGGTCTTCTCGATGACGGCATTAAGATCATGCGTCAACGTTCCCTGGGTTTACATCCCTGGGGGAAAATTATCGGCCAGATCGCCGTTGCTTCTCTTTTCGCGTGGATGTCGATCGTAGGAGCTGACGAATACGGGCGCACTCCCGCATCTTTGGCTTTCTCTGTGACGCGCCCAAGCGGGGTGACCTTGGCATTTGCGGGCCTTGGCATTGGGATTTTCCTTTACTTCCTGTGGACGAACTTTATTGTTGCGGCGTGGTCAAATGCCGTGAACCTGACAGACGGTCTGGATGGGCTTGCGACCGGCTGTTCGATCTTCGTGTTTGGTGCCTACACCTTTGTCACGTATTTTCAGCAGATTCAGTCCTGCGTGGTTCCCAACGGCAATATGGCGGCCTGCTACTCCACGCGCGATCCGCTGGACCTTGCAGTGTTCTCAACCGCGCTCATCGGTGCGCTTGCAGGATTCTTATGGTGGAATGCTTCACCGGCGCAGATCTTCATGGGGGACACGGGATCTCTCGCCCTCGGAGGTGCCTTCGCGGGAATGTCGATTCTGACGCATACCGTGTTCCTTGCGGTCCTCATTGGCGGTCTTTTCGTCGCGATCATCATGTCTGATGTCATCCAGATTTCGGTCTTCAAGGCGACACGTCAGCGTGTCTTCCGAATGGCGCCGCTCCATCATCACTTTGAGCTCAAAGGATGGCAGGAAGTGACGATCGTGATCCGTTTTTGGCTGCTTGCTGCGATTTTTGCCATCACAGGAGCGGGACTCTTCTACGCTGAATGGGCGGCACAACTGTGAACACTGTGGTTGCGATCATCGGTTGGGGACGTTCGGGTCGTTCGGCGGCGCGCGCCTTGCTTGCGCGCGGCTATCGGGTAGAAGCTTTCGATCAATGCGAACCTGAAGTACGCGATGAGAGTGACGAAGCGGTGACGCTGCACATCTGCCCTGATCCACGTGAACTTGCGCATGTGGTTGTGAGCCGTCGCCCTCTTTTCATCGTGGTGTCGCCGGGGATCAGCGCGCAGGCCCCGATTTTTGCCGCCGCACATCAGGCCGACATTGAAGTCATTGGGGAAGTGGAGCTTGCGTGGCGCCTCCAAGAGGCGGGCCCTCATGCGGGTCGTCCCTGGCTCGTGGTGACGGGTACGAACGGTAAAACAACGACGGTTGGGATGCTTGCTGCGATCCTTCGCGCAAACGGTGAAAATGTGCGCGAAGTCGGGAATATTGGAACTGCGATCACCGAGGCAATCGATTCGGATGCGCAGGTCTTCGCCGTGGAAATGTCGAGCTTCCAGCTGCACACCACTGTCACGGTTTCGCCTCAGGCATCCGTGTGTCTGAACGTGGATGCAGATCATCTGGACTGGCATGGAAGTGCTGAAGCCTATGCGGCTGATAAGGCGCGGATCTATGAGCGCACGCAAGTCGCCTGTGTGTATCCAGCACAGGATTCTCGCGTGGAACGGATGGTCGAAGAAGCTGATGTGATCGAGGGGGCTCGCGCGATCGGCACGACTCTTGAGATCCCCGCAGTGTCACAGGTCGGTCTTGTCGAAGACGTCCTCGTCGATCGGGCTTTCCTGGAAGATCGTCGCACGCACGCTCTTGAACTTGCTCGCCTGTGCGATCTGGAACCCGCCTACGGTCCGTGTCCGTCTCCGGCAGTGATTGCTGATGCGCTTGCAGCTGCGGCTTTAGCGCGCGCTCACGGTGTCGCGCCTGAGGCGGTGTCGCAGGGCTTGCGTCGCTTTGTTCCTGCCAGCCATCGTCGCAGCCTTATCGGCCAGGCGGCGGATGTGAATTGGATCGATGATTCCAAGGCGACGAATGCGCATGCAGCACTCGCGTCGCTTGAAGGTGTTCCTTATGGGCGGGCGATCTGGATTTTCGGTGGGGATGCGAAGGGGCAGGATTTCAGGGAGCTTGTGACACGTGTGGCCCCCCGTTTGCGCGGTGTTGTCGTCATCGGTGAGGATCGAGAGCCGGAGGTGTCGGCTTTGAAGGCATACGCTCCGCAGGTGCCTTTCGTGGAGGTTGATGCTCACGAGGACTGGATGTTCTCCGTGGTGAACGAGGCGGTTGCGCTGTCAAGGCCGGGCGATACTGTCGTGTTGGCTCCCGCTACCGCATCTTGGGATCAGTTCCGTGATTACGGTGAGCGTGGTCGCGTGTTCGCCGATGCGGTGCGCAGGCTTGCTCAGCAGTGGGGAAGAGCCGATGATGGCGCGCTCTGATCTTTTTTCTCGCATCACACGGGCAATTCCACGTTTTGAGTTCGGGCGCGATGAGGACTCACGCGCTGAAATCTCACCGGTTTCCACCTACTATCTCATTGTCGTTTCCGCGATTGTTCTGACGCTCTTTGGACTACTCATGGGTTTTTCTGCGCAGTCGGTGACAGCGATTGCCGCAGGTGACAACCCCTATGTCGCGTACTTGCGTCCTCTGACTTTCATCCTTGTTGCCCTCATTCTCGCTTGCGTGGTTGCGTGTATTCCTGTTTGGTTTTTTAAACGCTTCGCGGTTCTTTTTTTCTGGATCACCATTGCGTTCCAAGTTCTTGTATTCACTCCTTTGGGTAGGGCCGAAGGCGGTAACACGAACTGGTTGTATATCCCAGGATTACCTTTTCTTGTGCAGCCTTCAGAGTTTTTAAAGCTCGCCCTCGTCCTCGTTTTAGCGAGTTCTCTTTCGTATTCGAAGACTCGTCTGGATGACTGGCGACAAATCCTGGTGAAAATTGGAGGGTTGACCTTTGCTGCGCTCTTTATGATCCTCTTGGGACACGATATGGGGACCTCCATTATTGTGATCGCTGCGGCTCTGGGGACGCTCTGGGTTTCAGGGGTGCCGAAACGCTGGTTCCTTTTCCTTGGAATGATGCTGGTGCCTCCGGCGACTTTCTTCGTCTACTACAACCCGACGCGACTTCGCCGTATTCTTGCGATCCTGCCAGGAAATGCGACGCGTAATCTTTCCGCTCCCGAGCAGATCGATCATTCGTTATGGGCCTTTGGTTCGGGTGGTCTTTCTGGTTTAGGTCCGGGAGCTTCGCGTGAGAAATGGAATTACCTCCAGGCGGCGCACACGGATTTTATTTTCGCGATCGTGGGGGAGGAGTTCGGTCTTTTAGGGACGCTTGCGGTGATTCTTGCCTTCGGCTTACTCGTGTACGGGATGCTGCGCCTCGTCCGTTCGAGTCAGGATGCTTTTGTGCGCCTGGCGGCCGGGGGCGTTGCCTCGTGGATCGGCCTTCAAGCTGTGGTCAATATTTTCTCAGTGACCAAGATCGGGCCGGTGATTGGTGTGCCTTTACCTCTGGTGTCCTACGGGGGTTCTTCTTTCCTTGCGACGGCAATTGCGATTGGCGTGGTGTTGTCTTTTGCGAGGGAGGAAGCGGGGATGTCCAGGTGGGGGATTTTTCATGTGCTCATCCGTCGGCGCGACCCGAGGATCACTCCTCAGCCCAGGCGCGTCTGAGGTTTCTTCGTAGATCGAGGGAGGAAAATCGTGAGTTCCAGGATCGTGGTGGCTGGCGGTGGGACCGCAGGTCATGTCAATCCTCTTCTTGCAACCGCAGGAGAGTTACGGGCTCGCGGCTATCAGCTTCAGGCTTTGGGAACGAAGGAAGGGCTTGAGGCTGATCTTGTCAAAGCGGCGGGTTTTTCTTTCACTGTGATTGAGAAAGCCCCGTTCCCGCGCCGCCCCTCCGTATCGGCTTTGCATTTTCCTGGGAAATGGCGCAGGGCGCTTGCTGAATGCGAGAAGGTCATCGAGGGCGCAGCCTGCGTTGTGGGTTTTGGTGGATACGTGTCCACTCCCGCTTATCGGGCTGCTCAACGTCTGGGTGTGCCGCTTGTCATTCATGAGCAGAATGCGCGTCCTGGGCTTGCGAATCGCTTCGGGGCGCGTTTTGCTCAGCTTCTGGGGTTGACCTTTGCGAATACGCCTTTGGTGGCGCGCCGAGGGCGAACAGAGCTTGTGGGACTTCCGCTCCGACCTGCGATTCGCGATCTCGCCCTCGCGCGTAGAACTCCTGAGGGGGCGTATCGGGCACGTGTGGCGGCTGCTGAGCGTCTCGGCCTTGATCCGAACTGTCGGATCCTCTTGGTGACGGGGGGTTCCTTGGGGGCTTTGAGTCTGAATGAGGCGATGTGTGCGGCCGCGAAGGCTCTTCCTGAGGGGGTCGCTGTTGTTCACCTGACGGGTCGAGGTAAAGATGCTCCTGTGCGAGCCGCTGTGGATGCTGCCGGTGTTGCTGATCGTTGGCTGATTCGTGAGTATTTACAGACGATGGAAGACGCGCTTGCCGTGGCGGATCTTGTTGTGTGTCGTTCGGGGGCCGGGACGGTCGCGGAGATGACCGCACTGGGTGTGCCGTGTATTTATGTGCCCCTTCCGATTGGAAACGGCGAGCAGCGCCTGAATGCTCACGATCATGTGGTTTCGGGAGGTGCCCTATTGATCCCGGATGCGCATCTTGATGCTGATGTTGTGAAAACTCAGGTTTTCTCTCTTGTGCTGTCTTCGCAGTTGGATGACATGGCTCAGGCTTCGCATGATCTTGGACGAGTGGATGCCGCATCGGATTTCGCGACCCTTATTGAAGAGGTGATGGGACAGTGAAGGGGGCTGGACGCTTCACGCAGATCGACGGGCGTTTCCATTTCATCGGTATTGGTGGCGCGGGTATGTCGGTGGTGGCTGAGCTTCTTGTGAACAGGGGCGCGTGCGTGTCAGGATCCGATCGCTGTGCGTCGGCCCTGCTGCGTCGTCTTGAGGGTTTAGGGATTGAGGTTCATGTCGGCCACGATGCGCGCAATGTTCCGTCCGATGCGACGGTGGTGGTGTCAACGGCGATTCAAGAGTCGAATCCAGAGTTGGCGTGCGCGCGTCAGCGTGGGCAGAGTGTTCTTCATCGTTCGCAGGCACTTGCTTTAGCTGCGTCCGGTATGCGTTTCATCGGTGTTGCTGGCGCTCATGGGAAGACAACGACTTCGGGGATGCTGGCTGTTGCATTGCGTGAGGCTGGTGAAGATCCTTCGGTGGCGGTGGGAGGAATTGTCCCGCAGTTCGGGTCGGGAGCCTATCTGGGGTCGGGGGATTTTTTCGTTGCCGAGGCCGATGAGTCCGATGGTTCTTTCCTCAACTATTCGCCCTCGATTGAAATCGTCACGAATGTTGAGCCGGATCATCTGGACCGCTATGAGGATGCCGGGGCTTTTGAAGAGATTTTCCTTGATTTTTCACGTCGTCTTACGCCTCAGGGGGTGCTTGTGTGCTGCGCTGAGGATCCCGGTGCGGCACGTCTTGCGGTAGCTGCACGCAAGGAAGGGCGGCGTGTGCTGAGCTATGGTCGTCCTGCGAAGTGTGCGGGAGCTGTGGATGTGCAGATTGTCGATGTGGTGTCGTCAGCAAAGGGCGTGAGTGCGACTGTAAGAAGTAGCGCTGCTCAGGTGCGTCTCGAACTTGCTGTACCGGGTGTTCATAACATTCTCAATGCGACGGCTGCGTGGATCGCGGGTGTGGAGTGCGGTGTGGCTCCTGAAGAAATGGCGCGCGCTCTTGCTGCGTTCACGGGGACGTCGAGGCGTTTTGAGTGGCGAGGTGCTGTGGGGGAGCGCCGGGTTTTTGACGATTACGCGCATCATCCGACCGAAGTGTCAGCTGCGATCGCTCAGGCACGCCTTGTCGCTGGGGAAGGTGAGGTCGTGGTGCTTTTCCAGCCGCATTTGTTTTCGCGTACACGTTTTTTTGCTGCGGCATTTGCTCGCGCTCTCAGTGAGGCGGATCATGTGGTGTTGACCGATATTTACGCTGCGCGAGAAGAACCTGAGGAGGGGGTAAGTGCTGCGTTGATTTCTGATGGGATCGAGGGCGCGCGTTTCGTTCCGAATATGTATGACGCTGCTCGTGTGGCTGCTCGCCTGTGTCCCGCAGATGGTCTTCTTGTCACAATGGGTGCCGGTTCGGTGACCGAATGTGCTGAGGTTGTTCTTGATGAGTGGCGTACTGGGGCGGGTGACCAGTGAGACCGCCTGCTCCTCGCCGTCCTGGCCTTTCTCCTTCTCAGCGTCAGGACGCTGCTGTACCAGACGAGTCGGTACAGCGTGCACAACCTGAGGTTTTCGCTGTTGAATCGGCAAAACCGGCCCGGATTGCTTCTGTGAAGGATCTTGCGCGACCGATCGGTCAAGCTGATGCTGCGGCGGTGCTTGGTCCTGTTGCGCAGACGACGGATTTTGTGAAGCGACGCGAGGAACGGCGACGTGCGAAGCGTTCCTTTGTTGTGAAAACGGCCTTCGGTGCGTGTGTGGGTGTGCTGATGCTGTCGGGGCTGGTGTGGGTGCTCTTTTTCTCTTCCCTTTTTGCTCTTGACTTAGATCATGTGGTCGTTGAAGGGGTGCAGCCGGGAATAGTGTCCGAAGAAGAGGTAAGAGCTGTTCTTGTTCCCTATGCGGGCACTCCTTTACCTCGGATTTCTACCGGTGCGATCGCTTCTGATGTGGCGAAGATTCCGGCGGTGTCAACCCTTGAGGTGAGTCGTCGTTGGCCGACTGGTCTTCGTGTTGTGCTTGCTGTGCGCACGCCTGCGATGATCGAGGGCGCTGAGGGATCTTATCGTCTGGTTGATGCGCAGGGGGTGTCTTTTGCTGCCGCTGAGCCCCTTCCTGCGGGTTTGCCTTATGTGGTGCTTCCTGAGGAGGAGGGAAAGCGCCGGGAGGCGGCTGAGGATGTTCTTCAGGTGTGGGCGGCGTGTTCTGATTCCTTGAAGGCGCGTATCGGGTGGGTGAGTGCTGACGGGGCGGGTGTGTCTTTCGCGATTGATACCGGTGCGACGGTGAAATGGGGGACTGCTGAGGATTCCGCTTTGAAAGCGCGTGTCTTGGAGGTTCTGATCGCTCAGCGGGGTGCGGCGGTGTATGACGTGTCGGCACCGACTCATCCGGTGATCGCGTAGGGGAGTGCGACTTGCCCGCGTGTCTGCTTGATGAAAGGCGTTTGTCTCCCTACTTTTCTCCCGAACACGAGCAGGTTGAAGATCAACCTTCAACCTGAGGATGAGGGTCTTTCGTAAGGGAGTACATTCAATGGCGGCACCGCAGAACCACCTCGCAGTGATTAAGGTCGTTGGCGTCGGAGGCGGCGGTGTCAACGCCGTGAACCGCATGATTGAAGTCGGCCTTAAAGGGGTCGAGTTTATCGCGGTGAATACCGACGCCCAGGCTCTCTTGATGTCCGATGCAGAGACAAAACTCGACATTGGACGCGACCTCACGCACGGCCTCGGCGCGGGTGCGGATCCGAATGTGGGGCGCAAGGCCGCAGAAGATCACATCGACGAGATCACCGAATCCCTCGAAGGCGCGGACATGGTGTTCGTGACTGCCGGAGAAGGCGGCGGCACCGGTACCGGCGCCGCCCCGGTTGTGGCGCGGATTGCACGCGAAGCGGGAGCCCTCACTGTCGGTGTCGTCACCCGTCCTTTCTCTTTTGAAGGAAATAGGCGGGCCGCTCAGGCTGAGACCGGTGTAGAGAACCTGCGCAACGAAGTGGATACTCTGATCGTCATCCCGAACGATCGTTTGATGGAAATCTCTGACCCGACCATTTCTGTTCTTGATGCTTTCCGCGCAGCCGATCAGGTTCTTTTGTCAGGCGTTCAGGGGATTACCGAACTCATCACCACACCGGGCTTAATCAACGTCGATTTCAATGACGTGAAGTCTGTGATGAAGGATGCCGGGTCGGCGCTTATGGGGATCGGTGCGGCCACCGGCGAGGATCGTGCTCTTCGCGCGGTGGAGACGGCAATCTCCTCGCCGCTTCTTGAAGCGTCGATCGACGGCGCACACGGTGTCCTCATGTTCTTCCAGGGCGGCTCGAATCTTGGTCTTCAAGAGATCTTCCAATCCTCGCAGCTCGTGCGTGAAGCAGCTCACCCGGAGGCGAACATTATCTTCGGTAACGTCATCGACGACGCCCTCGGCGATGAAATCCGCGTGACAATCATCGCTGCCGGTTTCGACGAGCCGGTTGAACGCTGCACCACAGGACTTGCCGCTGCGGCCACAGCACCCGCAGCTCAGGCCGCAAAGCCCGTGACCCCCTCGGCTCCGGCTCCTTCACCAGCTCCCGCTGCGACGCCCGCTCCTTCGCGTCGCCCCCTCGGAGAGGTCCCGAAGGCTCAGCACAGGGCTGTTGTGGAGGTGCCGACGCGCACAGCTGCGATCCCGGTGGCAACGCGCCGCGTTGAAGAAGCCGCGCGCGAAGAGGACCAATCCCTTGAGGTTCCCCGGATCTTCGACGAGGACGAACAACCCAGCGACCTCGACATTCCCGACTTCCTACGCTGATCTCATGAGTGTGCTTCCCGGTGGCCCCCC
>JASBZF010000060.1 GCA_029983625.1 Pauljensenia sp.
GCAGATCTGACCAAATCTTGCCGAATCTCGTTCAATCTTAACGAGGCGAGGCAAAATGAATCCGAGCCGAAACCAGGCAGAGCGGAGCGGAGCTGAGCTGAGCGAAGGAGGCGCCCCTCAGAGTTTCTTCACGAGAGGGAAGGTAATCGTCTCACGGATCCCCTGGCCCGTCAGCGCCATGAGCAGACGATCCAAGCCCATCCCCATACCTCCCGCAGGCGGCATCCCGTACTCCATCGCCATGAGGAAGTCCTCATCCAAGACCATCGCCTCCGGGTCACCGTTCGCAGCAGCCAAAGCCTGAGCCTCGAAACGTTCACGCTGAATCACCGGATCCACAAGCTCAGAGTAGGCGGTCGCTAACTCGAAACCACGGACATACAGATCCCACTTTTCCACCAGGCCCTTCTTCGTGCGATGCCCGCGTGTCAGCGGCGAAGAATCTTCTGGATAGTCGCGCACAAAAGTCGGCTCCCACAGCTTGTCACCAACAGCAGCCTCGAAAATGACTTCCGCGATTTTGCCCGCACCCCAGTGGTCGGCCACATCCTCCCCGAGTTCTTCGGCGATCTTCACCAGTTCCTCGCGAGGCGTATCCACGCTGAACTCACGCCCCAGAGCCTGAGCGGTCGCCTCGAACATCGAGATCTCCGTCCAGGAGCCGGACAGATCGTAAACGGAACCGTCAGCTAAAGTCACGACCTCGGTCCCCAGCGCGTCACGCGCAGCCTTTTGAATAAACTCGCGCGTCCTGCGGGCCATCGTGTCGTAAGAACCGTAAGCCTCATATGCTTCGAGCATCGTGAACTCGGGGCTGTGCGAAGAATCCGCCCCCTCGTTACGGAAGTTCCGGTTGATCTCGAAAACTTTATCGACCCCGCCAACGACCGCACGCTTGAGGAACAGTTCAGGGGCAATCCGTAAATACAGTTCGGTGTCATAAGCGTTCATATGCGTCGAAAAAGGCCGGGCCGCAGCGCCACCATGAAGGTTTTGCAGCATCGGCGTTTCGATCTCAATAAAGCCCGCTTCGTCGAAATAGCTACGCAAAGACTTCACAACATCGGCGCGCAAGCGCACCATGTCCCGCGCTGAAGGCCGCACAATCATGTCAAGATAACGACGACGCACCCGCATGTCCTCCGACAAGGACATTTCGGTACCATCCTGAGCCGTGTAAGTCTTAGGCAAGGGCCGTAGCGACTTCGCCGCGATTTGCCAGGCAGGAACCGCTTCGCCCTCGGCAATACCGGGAGTAGCAAGACCAGCAGGAGCAGTCCCCGGACAGGCCAAAATCGACAGTTCCCCGCGACGTGAAGAAATCACGCGCCCGTGAACGAAAAGATGATCGCCGAGGTCAACATCGGCCTTGTACTGGGCGAGCGAATCGGCACCGACCTCAGCTGCAGACAGCATCACCTGAATACGCTGCCCCGCGCCGTCTTGGAGCGTTGCGAAACACAGCTTGCCGCCATTACGTGCCAGCATGACGCGACCGGCGATCCCGACCTCGTCCGTTGTTTCCTCACCCGTCGTCAGGTGCGCGTACTTTTTACGCAGCTCAGCGATGCTCGAAGTGATCGCCAAAACAACCGGATAGGCTTCGCCTCCCTCGCTGAGGAGACGTTCACGCTTTTCCTTACGGACCCGCATCTGCTCGGGGATTTCATCCGTTTCTACAGGCTCAGCATTCATCTTCACGTCAGTCACGCCCCCATCGTAACCGGCAGGCGACACTCGATGTTTCAGCGCAGGCACAGTGAGCGTTTCTTCTCACCCTGAAAGACACCGCTTTACGTCCTGTTTTCAGCGAAGTTCTGAAATTAGGGCCTCAGGTGAGAAAATCAGGGCCTTGGGCGAGAAGATCATCGCCTTGGACGTGAAGACTTCAAACCCAGTTCTTGTGCGCGTAGGGAATCTTCAGGCACAGCCCCCGCATCCTCGCCCGTAGAGACCACACGATTCTTCTCATCAACGAAGACAACCGCAGGCTTCCAGCTCCTCACCTGCGATTCAGGCACATGACAGTAGGCCATGATGATGACAAGATCCCCGACGTGCACGAGGTGCGCGGCGGCCCCGTTCAACTGCACGACCCCAGAACCACGCTCTCCAGCAATCGTGTAGGTCGTCAAACGATTGCCATTATCGACATCCACGACGTCAACCTGTTGCCCCTCAGCGATATCAGCAGCATCGAGAAGATCTGCATCAATCGTCACCGAACCGACGTAATGCAGTGCAGCGCCAGTGACTTTTGCGCGATGAATCTTGCCCTGAATCATTGGGCGCATGATTTCACTCATCAGTACCCGCCCTTAAGGCCAGGGCCGTGTTATCAATAAGGCGCGTCGTTCCTATGCGCGCAGCAAGGAGGAGCCGTGTCGGGCGTCGTCCTTCAACAGCTCCTGCTACGCGGGCACGTTCCTCTTCAGTGCCGAGGGCGACTCCCGCACTTGCAGCAAGAACCGTAAAGGTCTGCTCATCCACCAGGACAACGTAATCAATATCGATGCCACCGCTTCCCTCCAGTAGCCGCACGACCTCCGCCACGGTCTCCTCGGCGGAAGCACCCTGCTCCCATGCTTTCGCTCCGGCACGCAAACCCGCTGACAGTGAGCGCGCCCGGCATCTTTCTTCCTTCGAGAGGTAACGATTACGGCTTGAAAGCGCCACTTCGTCCTCGTCGCGCACAATCGGCACGCCCTCAACTTTTACGGGCACATCAAGTTGAGTAAAGACGTGACGTAAAAGTGCGAGCTGCTGGGCATCTTTCTCACCGAAGAAGGCCACATCCGGGCGCACCAAACCCATGACTTTCGTGCAGATCAACGCAACACCAGCGAAATGTGTGGGCCGTGAAGCACCTTCAAGGATCCTGGCGATCGGGCCGGGATCGATTACCACATCAATGGGTTCTGGATAGGCATCCTCAGGTGCGGGAGCCCACACGAGGTCCGCACCGACGTGAGTCAATGCCTCCACATCTGCTGCAAGGGTACGCGGATACGCTTCAAAATCCTCACCGGGAGCGAACTGTGTCGGATTGACGAAAATCGTGACGACCACATGATCGCTCGATTCTTTCGCGCGTTTCACAAGCTCAAGGTGCCCCGCATGGAGGGCACCCATCGTCATCACAAGCGCGCGGCGACCGTGCAAAGTGTCGAGAGCGCGCGCGAGTTCATCTCGTGTGCGGGTCAGAAGAAGTCCTTGCGTCATGCCTCCATTGTGCTGCCCTGCGTCGCACAATCCCACTCGGCGCACACTTTTCCGACCATTTCTACTCACCCACGCCCTCATGTTTTCACCTTTTGACGCAAAGAAAGAGCGCCGGAAGGTCTCATTCAGCGCTTTCCAGTAGAGCCGTGCGCATCGCATCCGCCGCAGCTTCGTTGATCTTTTTGCGCTGTGCAAGCAGGTCAACGACTTCGCGGACGCGCGACACGTAGGCACCATGTGCCCTTTCGTTTCGATTCGCGAGGGCGAGGGCGTGCTCACGCACGCATGTGGAATCCGCGGTAGCAAAAGGCGCTCCAAGAGCGCCTTCGCCCTCGTCGATCGCCCACGCAGCCGCGTCGGAGAGGAGACGAGAGACGAGGCGCGTAGCCTCTTCGACCCCGCAGGCATCGAGGGCGTTCACACATTCGACGACCGAGGAGACGATGCCCGCAAGCCCCAGGGTCACGCACGCATGAACCGCTGCGCGCGCCTCTTCATCGATCACCACCGGTTCTGCGCCCATTTCAACGACAAGAGCTTGAGCGATGGGAAGGAAAGGAGCGGGTGCGGTGACGAGGAAGGGAGTGCCCGCGAAACGTTGCAGATCCACACTCCATCCGGTGAAGCGCATCAGGGGGTGGATCGCAAGAGGAATCACCCCGGCTGTCTGAGCCGGAGCCAGGATGGAAGTCCCGTAGGGACCGGCGAGATGAACGAGGATCTGTCCCATCCGCCAGGCACCGAGATCAGCAAGGCCCGACACAAGAGGCGCGATCTGAGTGTCTGGAACGGCGAGGATGACAAGTTCAGCGCATTCGATGACTTCTTCGACCGAAAGGACCGGGACACCCGGCAAAAGAGTGTCGGCACGTTCGATTGTGTCAGCACTGTTTGCCGCCACGCCCACGAGCTGATGACCAACCGCGCGCAAAGACGAACCGATGATCGGACCGGCTGCCCCCATGCCGATAATGCCGATACCGAGACGCCCTTTCGGGTCGTTCACGCCTCGTTCTCCTCGCGAGCGTTCAGAGCGCTTTCCACTCGGGCCATCCACTTTTCTGGCGGTTCGCTTGCGCGACGAATCTGCGCACGTTCACGCAGTTCGCTCACCAGCTCAGTCGCCACATGAGTGTCAGCATGACGCACAACCGCAGGCGTGGACCCTGGAACAATTTCCGCGTGAACATCCGCGAGATCCCGTTTGCGTTCCCACGGGCCTTGAGTAATGGCGATGGACTGCACTCGTTCAACGGGAATCACCGAAGTTGAGTGCGTCAACCAACCGTCGCGAATCACCAAGGCCGTGTCAGTGAGTGCAAAGGCGCGACGGCGACGTGCCAGAGGATCAAAAAGTGCGGCGCGCTGTGGAATCGGAGTGAAACCCTGATGATCTGTGTTTTTACCGTGAAGGGCCGCGTCGATGAAAGAACGCGGGTCCGGGACACCGAGGTCACGGATCACAAGCCAGAGCGCAAGCTCGGCATCTTTGCGGGTTCCCACAGGTAAGAGAACATCTGCGTTTAACGAACTCGAAGCGGAGGAGTCCGAGCTTGCGCGATAGCCCGCCTGAGTGATCGTCACGCGATACCAGCCCATGTAACGCCACAGCCAGGGTTGTACGACACGTACCGCATGGACGCGACGTGGGGGCACGGTCTGCGAACGAGTCTCAAGCAGACCTGCGCGAGTGCGAATCCCATCGGGCGAAACTGCAGCCGTGAAGTTGAACTCTCCTGCAAAACGCGACCACAGGACAGAAATACAGCCAAGAATAAGGGCGATAGGGGCAGCACCGATTCCCGCTAATGCGGCAAAGCCCCACGTGTGGAACACCACAGCGAATCCGACTACTCCGGCACATGCGATGAAGAGAAGAACGAGGAGTCCTATGTTCAGGAAGCACGAAGCCAGGAGTCGTGACACCGGAACCGTGTAGAGGGCGCGTTCTGGGGCGACGGGAGCGCTGCTTTGCGGCAAAGCTGAGGAAACAGGCGCAGAGCTTGCGTGGGCTGCTTCAGGATGAGGAACTGCTGCGTGAGAAGCGGCGGGTGCGTCAGTGGGCACAACCCCTGCTGCGCGCGCAAGAATTTCCGCGCGCAGCGCATCAAGTTCCGCTGTTTTCAAGTATCCGAAAGAGAGGTTTGAGTTGGCCCCTCCTGCGACTTCGATGTTGATTTTCCCCAGCCCGAAAAGACGACCCAGCAGAGGGTAGGACACGTCAACTGCCTGGATTCGATCAAGTCGCGCATGTTTGAGGGTGCGCATAAGGATGCCGGATCGGTAGTAGACACCGGAACCGACCACCGCGAATCGGGTCGCCCTCCACGCGAACCAGGAGTAGAGAACAAGCAGCGCAGCGAAAAACACAACAGCAGCGGTGCCTACAGCAACGACGAGGACGACTCCAAAATGTTCGACGAAATCAGCCTCCATCTCCATCACATCTGTGACGCGATCGACATTCTGGTATAAGGCGAACACAACGAGTACCGTGAGCGCCTTCCAGGCATTGATGATCGGAGAAATTGGATGCAGGCGTCGCCACTGATCTTCAGGAACACCGCCTTCGGCGGCGCGCACTTTCGGCATCACTGTCCGGTTCTGGTTCCGAGTCATCACAGGCCCGCCAACTCTGCCGCGCCGCGCTCTGAAAGCATGTCGCGTAGGCGAGCCGCTTCAATACTTGGCACGCCATTCAGTGTTCCACTGGTTTCAGCAGAGGCCGTGTGGAGTTTGATTTCAGCAATTCCGAAGGCTCGGGCGATCGGCCCTTCGGAGACCTCAACGTATTGAATACGTCCAAAGGGAATAAGGGTAAGGCGACGGAACATCACGCCTTTACGGATCAGGAACTCATCCTGAGCGAGGGCGTAGCCCATTGCTTTGACTTGACGCGAAATGAGCCACAGAGTCCACGCGCTCAGCCCAGCCAAGGCAAGAACCGCGATCCAGAACCATTTCGACACGAGGAAAGCGCAGACGAGCGCTCCGATAATGAGGGGCGTGTAGCTGATGAGCGTCGAGATCACGCGGACGCGAATCAGACTGAGCGAGATGGGAAGGAAAGTGATATCCGAGGGCGCCATCGGATCCGACGAGGCAGAGGATCCTTTGCGCTCGGGGGTGACACACGCATCAGTCATGGAAGAACCTCCCTGTGGGATGAGATCCGAGATGCCTCTAGTGTTGCATAGATCAACCCCCCCTCCCCCGAGCAACTGTAAGACTCTCACTTTCCATTCAGGAAACATTCAGTTTCATCTTGAAGAATCACACTATGCCACGCCATGACACCGAAGGAGAAGCTCGTCTTCTCGTCGTTGATGACGAACCGAATATCCGCGACCTCCTCGCCTCCTCACTGCGTTTCGCAGGTTTTGAGGTCCTCACCGCCAAAGACGGGCATAGCGCCTACCGCACCGCAAGCGACGAATCCCCGGACCTCATCGTCCTTGACGTCATGCTCCCCGACATGGACGGTTTCACCGTCACCCGACGCCTCCGCGAAGCCGGTATTCAGATTCCCGTCCTTTTCCTCACCGCCCGCGACGATATGCGCGACAAAATCCAAGGACTCACGGTCGGAGGAGACGACTACGTCACCAAACCCTTCGGCCTCGAAGAAGTCGTCGCGAGAATCCGCGCAATCCTGCGGCGCACCATCGGAACAGACGAGGACGACGGTAAGCTCCGCGTCGCCGACCTCGTCATCGACGAGGACGCACACGAAGTCACTCGTGCCGGTATCAGCATCGACCTCAGTCCCACCGAGTTCAAGCTCTTGCGCTACCTCGTCATCAACGAAGGCCGCGTTGTTTCTAAAATGCAGATCCTCGACCACGTGTGGGAATACGACTGGGACGGCGAAGTCGCAATCGTCGAGTCCTACATCTCCTACCTGCGGCGTAAGCTCGCCGTTGAAGGGGCCTGCGGAGAACTGATCCACACGAAACGCGGGGTCGGCTACATTCTGCGCGCAGAGGACTGATCCGTGTCACCCGGCCCGCTGAGATCCTTCACGAGTTTTTGGCACAAACGCCCTCTGTCTGCACAGCTCGTTGCACTGATTACGGTCCTCCTCGCCCTCGGCCTGAGCGTGTCCGGCACCGTCATGCTCGGCCTGCTTCAACGTCACCTCATTTCCCAGATTGACGAACAGCTCAAATCTGCGACCTCTGCCGTCCTGTCCAGCGACGAAGGTGTGTTCCGTGACGGGGAATCTGCACTGCCGACCCTCTACTACATCCGCACTTCTTTCCTCGGGCATCGCGAAACCGTTTCCTACTATCGCCCCACCCTCGATCAGTCCGGGACACCGCACATCCCCCAGCTTCTCGCCATCGGGCAAGAACCCGGCACCGAGGACGGTATGACGCATCCCGTCACCGTTTCGTCCAGCAAACACGGATCCAATTGGCGTGCCGCCGCCTTCCCCGTCTATTCCAACAGCGACGGCCAGATCGTCGGGGTCATCACCATCGCCTTGCCCTTAAGCGACGTTCAGCGTACGTTGCGCACCACCGCCACCTACTTCACTGTCGTCGGTATCCTCATCGTCATCCTCGGTGCTTCTCTCGGTTCGACGCTTGTGCGCCGTTCACTCCTTCCTCTACGTTCTATTGAATCCACGGCCGGGAAAATCGCAGCGGGAGACCTCACTCAGCGAGTCGCCCCTCAGCCGCCCAGCACCGAAGTCGGCTCCCTCGCCCTGTCTTTGAATGCGATGCTCAGCCAGGTGGAACAGTCCTTTCAAGCCCGTCAGACTTCGGAACGTAAAATCCGTCGCTTCGTTTCTGATGCCTCCCACGAGCTACGCACTCCCCTTGCTGCGATCTCTGGCTACTGTGAGCTTTATTCGATGGGCGGGATCCCTCACGAGCGCATCCCGGAAGTCATGGGGCGTATCCAATCGGAATCCACTCGGATGGCTGCACTCGTAGAAGATCTCCTTACTCTTGCGCGCCTCGACGAAGGCCGCCCCCTTGAGTTCACTGAGATTGATCTTGTCAAGCTTGCGGACAACGCTGCTTTCGACCTCCAAGCCCTCGATCCGACGCGCTGCGTTGGTTTGCGCGGACTCGGCCCCGGCACACCTCAACCCCCGATGACTCTGGTCGTCACCGCAGACCGCGACCGTATCCAGCAGGTGTACACCAACATTATCGGCAATATTGTGCGCTACACGCCCGAGGGTTCTCCCGTTGAAATTGCCCTCGGGAAAGTGGGTGCCGTAGCGGTTGTAGAGTTTCGAGATCACGGTCCCGGTATTGCCGAGGGCGATCGTTCGAAAGTGTTTGAGCGTTTCTACCGATCCGACTCTTCACGGGCGCGATCTCAGGGCGGCTCAGGTCTTGGACTTGCGATTGTCTCTGCGATTTTGTCCGCGCACAAAGGTCAGGCAAAGCTCACCAAAACAAAGGGGGGTGGACTCACCGTGCGTATTGAGTTGCCTCTTGAAACGCAGCGCAGCATCACATCCGCTTCCGCTTTAGGAAGCTCCCTCGATGTCCAGCAGACTGCCCCGCCCTCGGCGCCTATGGAATCGGTAGCTGAGGAATCGGCGCCTGAGAAAGAGGAAGAAACCACAGCTTATAATGAGTGATACTCATCACCCGAAGTGCTACTTTCTTCATTCATGAGTACGATTCACGCCGTATTCCCTATCCAGGAGTGAGTCGTTATGAGTGCTGACGCACCTCAGTGGCTGTACGCATCTTTCGTCGATGCAATGGAAGAAATCGGGGTAAGTGCATCCCGAGCTGAACTCGACCTCGAAGCCCGCGATCTCATCGCACGCTGGTCCGCTTCAGATCGATGCCTCCACACGGTCCATCACCTCATCAATATCCTCGCCCACCTCGACGAACTCGCCGCCACAGCCCACGACCCCGACGTCTTACGGGTCGCAGCCTGGTATCACGGTGCCGTCCTGAATCGTTGGCTTTCTGTGCGCCCCCGCAACACCGATCCCGTCGCGGGTGAATCCGAATCCATCGATATGGCCCGCACTCACCTCGGACAGCTCGGCGTCTCTGACGATGTCATTGATCGTGTCGTCGAACTCCTCCTCTTCCTTGCCCGTCACCGAGCTCCCCGCGCCGACCTTGACGCGCAGGTCCTCGTTGACGCTGACCTCGCCAGCCTCGCCGCACCCCCTCAGGAATACAAGAGGCTGCGGGAAAATCTGCGCGCCGAACTTGCCGATCTCAGCGATATCGAATACTTCCAAGCGCGCAGCGCCGTCATTCAACGACTGCTCGCCTTTGATTCCATCTACCAGTCACCCCTCGGGGAATCGTGGGAGTCAGCAGCGCGCGCAAACCTTCAGGTGGAATTAGCAAAAATTGAATCAGCCTTACGTGCCTGCGGAGCCAGCCTCCCCGAAGAAAGCGAGACTCCTTCCGATGCGGACCCTTCAGAAGATGTCACCGCCACCGGCACGATCATCATTAAAAGACGTCAGCTGAAGAAGACCCTGTGTCAGGAAGCCCGAGGCGACGACTTTTCTTCTACTGAACAACGCACGGCCATCACTGCGCCACACGCTGCACACACTGGCGATGCTGACATGCTGAAAGATTCAGCGTCTTCGTTGGAAAGCGCGATCGAAGCCCTCAATCTTCCCCCCACACCCGCTCAGTAGCTTCTTTTTGTCGCGCCTCAGTCACCTGGTTTTCGCGGGATTTGAGTAGGGTTTTTGCCGGATCTCCACAGCGTCTGCTTGTTGTGACTTGTCCACAGCTCTAGCTTCTCCTCTGTACGCTGTTTGAGCTTTCCTCCTAGTGTGCTCGACAGGCCGGATTCCCCGGCCTGAGCGAGGAAGGATACTCTCATGGCGATTTACGCCGTCGATTCCAATGAAGTTTTAGCTGCCGCTGCGCGCGTCAACACGATCAGCGCGGATATCCGTGCCCAAGTACACGCACTGATGAGCGACCTCATCGCCCTTGAAGGCTCTTGGACGGGTGCAGCATCCGCAAACTTTCGAGCCTGCGTCGATCAGTGGGGTGCGACCCAGGTTCGCGTGGAAGCTGCTCTCGATGCGATTGGCACTCAGATGAATGCGGCGGCCACCCTCTACGCCGATGCAGAAGCCCGCTCGGCTGCCCTTTTCATCAGTTGAAAATGCCATTTCGCGTTGAGGAAACAGGAAAGGGGTGGGCCC
>JASBZF010000061.1 GCA_029983625.1 Pauljensenia sp.
CCCCCCCCCCCCCCCACAACCCCCCAGATCCGCATCGCGTGTATATGCGAAGAGCTTGAGAAAGAAGGTGTGCGCTCAATAAGTAGTCAGACTTTCAGCCTGGCGTTACCTCGGTGTCATCCTGTAGCTCATCGGGTGTTGTTCCCGCTTTCATCACACATTGAAAAGGCGTGAACTGTCATTCGTTGTGCGATTCGATGTACCTGTGAGGGTCGATGTTGCATTCTGCAGCTTTTTCTCGATCCTCGCCTTCCAGTGCTTCTATGGCAGTGGTGAACTCTTCAATCTCTCTGAGGGTATATTCCTGCTCAATGAGATGACGTGCCTTCATGCAACGTGACGACAATGCCACGATATCCTCGTTTACAGGATTGGTATGTTGCCTAACCGCAAATTCGACAAGGTCAATACCTGATGTTTCAGAGCAATTCTGAACTCGAATGTGTTGTTCGTATTCAGATAGTTCTGCAATGTTTCCACTGATGTATGTTCCCCCCTCAAGGCGCCTGAGGAAACCGCCTCCTTCAAAGCCTGCGTCTTTGAGGCAAGAATCAAAGGTCCCCTCAACGCTTTGGAGTTCGACCGCGGTAATTTCGCCGTCTGAAAGTATCGCTTGAACAAGCTGATTCCCTTGCTTTTCTGCCTGAACTTTTGCCTGTTCAATTTCGGCATTCCAAGGCCCTCCATGAGAGGCGGAGGGTTCATAAGAAGTCGAACAGGAGGCGACTAAGCATGACGCAGTGAACAAAAATCCAAGTTGCCTCCACATGCGCATAGCCGCCTCCCGCGTGAGTCGTTTTCTCAGAGTAAGGAAAGGATGAGGATCACCGAGGGGAAATAGAGCCGTCCAGTACCCAGCGGGCAATCTGTGGAGACAAGCCAATGTAACTCGCTGGCTCCAAGGCAAGAAGCCGCGCCTCGACCTCGGCAGGAAGACCAAGCTCTGCAATGAACGCACGCATCTCCTGAGCCCCGACCTCGTGCCCGCGAGTCAATTCCTTAAGACGCTCGTAAGGGTTCGCCATCCCGGTCGCACCCCCGATTGCCGCCGCCCGCATTGCCTGCTGGACCGCCTCACCTAACACCGCCCAGTTCGCATTCAAATCCTCAGCCATGCGGGTCGCATTCACATCCACACCTTCAAGCCCGCGCACAAGATTGTCGTAAGCAAGAACAGAATGGCCGAGCGCCACACCGATATTACGCTGCGTTGTTGAATCGGTGAGATCACGTTGCATCCGGGAAGTCACAAGAGTAGCGGCCAAAGAATCAAGGAGGGCCGCTGAAACCTCAAGATTCGCCTCAGCGTTTTCAAAACGAATCGGATTCACCTTATGCGGCATCGTTGAAGAACCCGTTGACCCCTGAGCGGCAAGATTCTGATGGAA
This sequence comes from Pauljensenia sp., assembly GCA_029983625.1. Classification (GTDB taxonomy): domain Bacteria; phylum Actinomycetota; class Actinomycetes; order Actinomycetales; family Actinomycetaceae; genus Pauljensenia. The sequence goes on from JASBZF010000061.1 coordinate 1,389, forward strand.
ATACCCCATCGAAATATAAGTCCAGCAATCAGTCGCAAGATTATGAGCAATACGTCCGGCCCGCGCCACATCCGAATACAGTTCAGCTTGCCAGTCGTGAGATTCAATCTGAGTCGTAATCGGATTCCACTTCAGCCCAAGCCCCTCAACAAAGTCTTTTGCAACACGCGGCCAATCCACGCCGGGCACAGACACAACATGCGCAGCCCACGTGCCCGTCGCACCGTTGATCTTCCCCAGATATTCAGTTGCCTCCACGCGCGCAAGCTGACGAGCAAAACGATGGGCAAAAACCGCCATCTCCTTCCCTAAAGTCACAGGCGTTGCGGGCTGTCCGTGCGTATGCGCAAGCATCGGAACATCAGCACCAGCTTCAGCGAGACGCAGGAGACGCTCTTCGAGGGCTCGGGCGGCAGGGAGCCACACCTGCTCAATTGCCGCTTTAATCGTCAGCGCATAAGCGAGGTTATTGATGTCCTCAGAAGTGCAGAAAATATGAACCACTTCGCGCAACCTCGGCAAAGAAGACTCATCGCCGAGGACGGAAACCGCGTTTTCACAATGTTCCCCAATAAGGTATTCAACGGCTTTCACATCGTGACGAGTCACGGCCTCAAACTCAGCTAAACGCGCGATATGAGCCGCTGAAAAATCACGAGGAAGCGCGCGTAAATAATCACGTTCAGCAGGCGTGAGAAGAGGAGCGCCGGGAAGGATGTGAGCATCGAGCACATGAATCAGCCACTCGATCTCCACATGGATCCGCGCCCTGTTCAAACCCGCCTCAGACAGATGATTCGCAAGCGGCGCAACCACGGAACGATAGCGACCATCGAGCGGGGATAGCGCTTCACCGTGCGCGGCAAGATCAGCGTAACCATGATTCGCAGAAAACAAAGAAGACCACTCAACGCTCATAGGCTAATCATCCCAGAAATCCTCCGCTTTCCACTTCGCCTTCCGCCCTCGGCACTTACCGTTCGCCCATTTCCTCAGATCCCGATCAACGAGGGCGGAGCTTTCTTCACGAAACGACGCACGATCCGCATACAGTCCCTCACATAAGCGCCACCGAAAAGGAAAGCGTGTACGAAAAGAATGTGCAAGCGATGAAGATCAATACGTTCAACCCATCCCGCTTCAAGCGGTGAAACCTCATGATAAGCAGAGAAAATACGTTCCAGATACGGGCAACCGAAAACCCCAAGAGCAGCAAGATCCTCCTCAGCGTGCCCGCCTTGAGCCGCCGGATCAATGAGAACAGCCCCGCCCTCGGTCCACATGACATTACCGGACCAAAGATCACCGTGCGTGCGCGCAACTGGCGCGCTTTGAGTCACAAGCATCGGTTGAGAATGATCGAAATCCCCAGAGGCGAGACGCTCACACAGCCTGTCAATCGCCGCCCGATCCGAAGAAGAAAAAGGCGCGTCCTTCACGTAGGGGAGCAGTCGATATTCGGCGTAAAAAGCACCCCAAGAGTCGTTGACCAGGGTGTCAAAAAGAGGCAGAGGAGCCTCACCCATCCACCCCCACCCCGAATAACCGGGCGGCGGAGCACCAAAATGAGAAGCCCCTGAAGCGTGCGTCCACGCTAAGGCGCGCCCAAAATCTTCAGCGGCAACCAAACTCGCAGGCACAGACACCAGAGCTTCTTCACTCAGTCGCGTCGGCGAACTTTCACACACGCGCACGACCCTTGCGCCACGCGAACCAGCGTCGGACAACCACGCAAGCCCTAAAGCTTCAAAAGAAAGACGACCCGGCCGATGATCCGTTTTGATCCAATGCTGCATAGGATTTCTCCTCATATCTGATGAATAACCCCGCCCTTGGTCTCTCCTCACAGCGAAGCCGTGTCCACAGGAGAGTCAGGATCAACGGAATACACATTCTCTCACCTGCCAGTCCATCACCTGAAGACACATTCCCCTACGGTCAAGCTGACAGATCACTCAGAGACGAAGACAGGGACGATGAGCGTCGCACTCCTCAATACGCAAGAAGCGATGCGCCTCATGGGCGGCATCGACGCAGAACTTGGAGCAGTAGCGGCCTCGCTTGCCGCAATGTCCCTGAGTTCATGGGAAGGGAGCGCAGGGGCCGGAGCAAAAGCCGCACTTGCGACACTTCGGGCCCAAGTGCGTGTAGCTGAAGGATCCGCACAGCTTGCCGCTGCGGCGCTTGCGCAGAACTCGCAGGCTCTTGAAGCGATGGAGGCGCAAGCGTGCTGGTATGACGCAATGGCGACCTTAGAGCCAGCTGTAAGGGCTTTTGGAGCGGGAAGCTGAACGCCCTCGGCTTGGGAAAGACATAAGAGACGCGAGCACAGTTGTGGGAGTCGAAAATGGAAGGTGACCTTAACCGGATTCTTGTCACAACGGGACGTATGCGGGTCGATACTGAGGAATTACATCGAGCGGCCTTGCAACTCCAAGGGATCGTGAAGCAGCTTGAACATCTGGTGAGCGTGTCTTCGCGCGCCAAGGAGCTTACTTCTTACGCAACACACTCATTGGCGTCGCCACAGATCACGATGGAGGCGGCGACGAGGGCGCAGTTTGCTTCGAGCGTGGCTGCGCAAGCGTGTGAGTGCGTGCGCTTCGAGGTGTTGCGCGTATTGCATATGGCAGAAGGCCTTGCTGAACGCCTCTCATTCGTCTCTCGCCTTTTGGAGAGTGCAGAAAGAGAGGCCGTCAGGCTTTTCGCGCGAGAGGACTCCTTTGTGCTTCCTGGCATGAGTGGCGGAGTTTGGGGGATGCGTTTCTTCAAAAATCAGGCGCTCTTGATCGATTGTGGGCTTTCAGTGTGGGAGTTTGTGACCGGTAAAGGCGAAGGAATGACCGGGCCGCGTTTTGAGTGGGATGCCCTTTTGATGGGAAGGAAAATCGCTGGGGCGGGGCGTTTAGGGAGCGCAGGAGAAGGGACACGGGAAGCTGCTCGTGTGGCAAGCGCCTTAGCGTTCATCGCAGGAACGCTTGCTCATGGGCGCAGTCGCGGTGTTGAAGTGAGCGGAGCGATCCTAGAAGGGAGTGCGCATTGCGATGTCAGCACGCCTTCGGAAGGCAGATGTGGAACAAAAACGCAAGTATTCGCTGGGAACGGCGCTGTGGGCGCGGGACAGGCACGTTTTTCCGAGGGTCATGTGGAGTTGAAAGGCTCCCAGAAAGGAGGAGCTGTTCTTCCTCTCGCACTCAGTCTTATGGCCTTGCGTGCTCTGCCTCGCGACCTCTTTTTCATCGGCGGGAAAGGGAAGGCAGTGGCCTCAGGTGTTCTTAGCGTGCCGCGAGATCTGGCGAGAGTATCGCGTCCTAGCGTGCACGATTTTACGGCAGCGGCACGACACCCCACCCCTTATAGTCCTTCGGCGCTGCTTGCTGAACTATCGGACCTTCCTTCAGGTGGACAGCGAGGAGGTGTGAAGATTCTTCACCACGAAACACCCCTTCCCGGAGGGGAAACGCGACACTCGTGGAGCGTCGTCATTAGAGGTACCCAAAATTGGGGTGTCGGCGGATCGAACCCTCAGGACATGCTCAGTAACTTTCAGGAAGTGGCGGGACTGGAATCCGATCAATCCCGCGCAGTGCTGCAGGCAATGGAAATGGCCGGTATTCACCCAGGCGATCCCGTTGAATTTGTTGGACACTCTCAAGGTGGGATTGTGGCTGCGCGTCTTGCGAGTGACCCTGCGGTGGCTGCGCGCTATTCGGTGGTGTCGGCCCTGACAGCGGGAGCGCCGATCGCCGCTTCCTCACCTTTGGCGGGCGTGGGCGTTCTCGCTTTGGAGAACACTCGTGACCTTGTCCCCTCCCTCGATGGTGCAAGTAACGCCGAGGGCGTGGTGACGGTCCATTTTGATGGTCGAGGACGTGCAGAAGGCAGTCCGGGTGTCCCCGCAGCTCATGACCTGAAGACGTACACCTCGCTGATGGCTGATATTGAGAGCGGATCTGTAAAGAGCGCGTCAGATCTTTCTTTCGCCCCCGTGCGCTCATGGGAGGCGGCGAGGACGGAAAAGCTCGGGTTGAATCCTCAGACACGAACGAGCGAATTCCGTTATGAAACACGACGGATCTTGCCGTGAAGAAGCCGATTAGTCGTCTTTCTGAGCGCCGATCAGTGAAGCAACGATCGAAGAGACGATCGCCGTGATGAGGGCACCCGCCAGGCAGGAGAAGAAACCGCCGGTCGTTAAAGTGAAGCCGAGTTTGGTGGACAGCCACCCGGTCAGCATGAACATGAGGGCGTTCGTGACGAGGGCGAAAAGACCGAAAGTCAGGAGGTAGAGAGGGAAGGCGAGAGTTTTTACGACCGGTTTCACGATCGAGTTCACAAGTGTGAAGACGAAGGAGATCGCGGCGAGTGTCAGCAGATTAGCGCTGGTTGTTGATTCGGTGACGAAAGCGATGTCGGGCACGATCCGGGTAGTGACCCAGATACCTGCCATTGTTGCGATGAGTCGGAGTAGAAATTCCATGCCTCCAGTCTTGTCCAGGATCTTCGTTGACGCACCTGGGAGCGCGCCTTCGGGGGCTGTCTTCTGTTAACTCGGAAGCTGCGCCGGGACTCTTGCGGGATCAGGGGGCTTGCGGGCTACTTGGGTGGTGTCGTGAAAGTGGGGCTTAGAAGAAATCCCAGGTCATCGTTTCACACAATGTCCTGGGAAATCACACGAGTCGGGGTGGCGGGATTTGAACCCACGACCTCTTCGTCCCGAACGAAGCGCGCTACCAAGCTGCGCCACACCCCGTGCGACTCGTCAAAGTATAGCCGCTGAATGTCTGAGCCCTCAAATTGTCAGAAACGCTTAAAGTGGCGGATCGATCACACGAAAGGAGCGTGAATCCGCAGCAGATTAACGAAGAGTCAGAAGAGTTGCCTCAGGACGGGTTGCAATCCGAAGCGGAGCATAAGGTGAGGTTCCTAACCCCGCAGACACATGAAGCAAAGAGGTTTTCTTCTGAGTCGTCCACGAATGTAAACCCTTCGCGTAGGAGCGATGAAGATCCGAGTTCGTCACAAGCGCCCCGAACCCAGGCAGGCCAATCTGCCCGCCATGAGTATGGCCCGCACAGATCAGATCGGCATTCGCATTCGTGAAAGCATCGAGGAGGCGCCGATAGGGAGCATGAGTCACTCCGATACGCAAAACACAAGCTTCAGCCCACTGCGCTACCGGCTCGACGATACGATCACGCTGAAGATGCGCATCATCAGTGCCAAGAAAAGCAACCCGACGAACCACGCCCGCCGCAGTTGTCACATCGAGGTAAGCGGACCTGTTCGACAAATCAAGCCATCCGGCATCCCGGAAAGTCTTCACCATCTGAGTCCACGGCAAATCAGGAACCGTGCGCTGCGGGGGTTTGGACGCTGCAAAAAGATAACGCCCCCACGATTTACGTTGCGCCGAATAGTAGTCATTCGACCCGAGGACGAAAACTCCGGGAAGATGAAGGAAAGCTGCATAAGCACGTTCAACCAATTCCAGTCCCTCACGAAGACCGAAATTATCCCCGGTGGAAATGACAAGATCAATGTGTTCTTCTACCGCGAGACGATGCAGGAAATCAACAATGAAGTCCTGACCCGGATACAGATGCAAATCGGAAATGTGCAAAATGTTGAGAGGGGCTGCGCCCTCGTGACCTGGAAGCGTCACATCATAACGACGCAGAACCGGCATACGACGCTCAATCGACCCCCAGGCAAGACCCGCAAGACCTACGCCAGCGACTGCGGCACCGCAAATCCCCAAAGCCCTCCCGGTTGCGATGAGCCGCCGTGGAACCAGAGAAGGCCGATTCGCAAGACCTTCAATACCGCAAGTACGGGCCGGGTCACTCATTGTCGCTCCTTAGTGCGTGGAAGCGTTCTCAGATGTCCCGTTGTGTTCGGAACTGCCCTGATCGTGGTTGGGATTCTGTGAAGAGTTCGTTGTCGGTCGAGGAGAACCGATAGCACCGACCGGAAGAGGCTCGACCGGAGTGTGCGCAAGCGCCGCAGACATGTAAGGAGCCCAGATCTTCGGTCCGCCGAAAGTCAGACCGTACACGACCGGGTAGAACTGGCCATTGATGACGGTATTTTGTACCGGAGTCGTCGAAGAATCAGCATGTCCCACCCACGTTGACGTGGACAGAGACGGCGTGAAACCGGTAAACCACGTGTTCGCGTTGTCATCGGTGGTACCGGACTTTGCGCCATAAGGCTGACCATTCGGGAGGCGAACCTCCTGATAATACTGGCTGGTTGACAGACCAAGAGTCGTCGCCACCTTATTCGCGACGCTCGGATCAAGCGCGGGCGTACAGTTCGGAGCGTACTCGCGCAAAGTATTTTCTGTGCGATCAGTGACCGAAGTCAAAGCCATCGGTTCGCACTTCAGTCCCCCGTTGGTGAAAGCAGCGAAAGCAATCGCCATTTGAAGCGGAGACGCAGAAGAAGTGCCGAGGACGTTCGCGGGAACCGGCAAAACCGGTTCTCCGTTCTTACCCGTCACGCCAAGATCAGCGGCCGTTTGGAAAATCGCACATAAGTCAACCTTGGAAGCCATAGAAATAAAAGCCTGGTTACCGGAAAGTCCGACCGCGCGCAGCGCGGGCATCGGCCCGTCTTTTCCGGGAAGGTCATTCACCGTCCATCCCTCAGTGGTAATGGGTTGACCTGCGCATTTAAAAGCGTGAGGACCGTAGAAACGGTTATTCGAACCGACGGTCTCATAGGCGCTGTGTCCTTCTTTGAACCACTGCGTCAGGGCGAAAACTTTGAAAGTTGAACCCGCTTGGAACCTACCGTTCGCCGCGAAAGAAGTCATCGTCTGACCCTCTTCAACACCGTATATCGTGTTCTGTGCGAGGGCAACAATTGCGCCGGTCTGAGGGACGACAGAGGCGAGAGCATCGTTCACTCCCGAAGGGTCACCAACCGGAATCGCTGCGGTCAAAGCACTGAATGCAGCCTGCTGTTTTTCAGGATCAAGAGTGGTGCGGATCGTCAGCCCCCCGGTCTTCAGGAGATGGAGGCGTTCGGCCTCGTTCGGCCCGTAAGTGTCATCGGACAGGTACTGTGCGAGGGCGAAATCGCAGAAATAGCCAGATGAACCGCTCGCCCCGATGCACCCCTCATAACTGGCCGTGGGATGAAGCATATCGGCGACCGGGACCGCGATATCAGCATCGTATTCTTCCTGAGTGATGATCCCCTGCTGAAGCAGAACATCGAGGACAACATTACGGCGTTCCTGCGCTGCCTCAGGGTAGGTGAGCGGATCGTGCTCGACGGGCGACTGTACAAGACCTGCGAGGAGCGCCGCTTCGAGGGTGGACAATTCAGAAGCCGACTTAGAAAAATAGCGTTGCGACGCCGCTTCCACTCCGTAAGTGACGGGACCAAAAGGAGCGATATTCAAGTACCCCGTGAGAATCTGGTCCTTGTTCATCTTGCGTTCGAGGGCGAGGGCGTACTTGATTTCACGGAGTTTACGTGCGCTCGTCTGTTCGGTTGCCGCATTGACTTGCTCGGCGTCGCCCTCGAGATACCCCTTTTCTTGGAGGGCATTGCGGACGTATTGCTGAGTAATCGTGGACGCACCCTGCATCCCAGAATCCGCGAGGTTATTGACGAGGGCACGAGCAATACCTGTGGCATCCACACCGTTGTGCTCGTAGAAACGCTTATCTTCGATTGCGACAATCGCTTTTTTCATCGGCTCCGCGATCGCTTCGGAAGGCACGACGATACGCTGCTTGTCGTAAAAACGCGCAATGACAGCGCCCGAAGCGTCAAGCATCTGGGATTCTTCAGCGGGTTCTACCACTTCGATCTGAGAGGGAAGATCGTTAAAAACCGAAGGCACGGCCTTTGCCACGATGGCTACGGAACCGGTGATCGGCACAAGCATTCCCGCTCCGAGGACACCGAGAAGTGTTGAAGTGGAAACGAATGCGATGAGGAGCCCTACGAGCTGCGCGGGGCTGACGAAGCGCGGATGCGAGTGCGACATGAAACCAGAATACGTGGAAGCGCCCATTCAGCGCCGAAGAGCGCGGCAATCTGAGGGTGTCTTGATTCACCGAGACGGGTTTGTACTTCCCTGTGACCTGTGTGTATGGTCACACCATAAGCTCATAGGCGAGCGATCTGGAGGACATCCCATGACGACAGTCAACGATGATCAGAGTTGGGTGGCAAAGGCACTGTGTGCCTCATATGAACCCGATGCCCTCTTCGTTCAAGGTGCGCCGCAACGACAGGTTCGTATGCGCTGCTTGCAATGCGAGGTGCGACTTGAATGCCTCGCAGACGCTTTAGAGTCAGAAGCAAACTTTGGCGTGTGGGGCGGTTTAACTGAAAGGGAACGTCGCGCAATGCTCCGACATTTCAGTGAAGTGGACAACTGGAAAGACTGGCTTTTCCGTTCAGATCATCCGCTTGCTGAAGAGATCAGAGAACCGAAAGTGCCGAAGATCCTCTCGCATGTACGTGAGATGACGGGAGCTGCTGCGTCCTAGGATAAGCACCATGACCACATGGGAGTATGCCACTGTTCCTCTGCTCACTCATGCAACCAAAGCGATCCTTGACCAGTGGGGCAGTGAAGGCTGGGAACTTGTTCAAGTGATTCCAGGCCCGACGGGTGCCGATTCTCTTGTCGCCTACTTGAAAAGGCCCATCCAGGACTGAGCTTTAAGCATCACCGCGGGGG
>JASBZF010000062.1 GCA_029983625.1 Pauljensenia sp.
CCCCCCCCCCCCCCCCACCATTTGTGTTCCCAAGCCGCCAGTGACTGCTCTTGATGCCCATCACCCCGGCACCGCTACTCACCCGCGACGCCCACCACGCTACCTACATGCGTATTCATAGATGCACAAAGATTGCTTCATGAACTGTTTTGCCTTCATTCTCGGGCAGCTACTTGAAGCTGAGAGAATCGAAGAGAAGAGGTGAAAATGTCAGCTAGAGCAGTGACAGTGTGTCCATACTCAGGATTATGGATCAGTGCTGGAAGGCGTATTGAAAGCGAGTTTTTGGCTTGTTTGCGTAAGAAAGTCAGAGTGAATTGACGGTGATCATGGAACGTGTGAGGGATGCTGAGTCCAAGGGCTGTGAGCAGTCGCTTGCCCGGTGGGCGAGGTGAGAGTGGAATGAAAAAACGCGACGCAGCGCGTCGCGAATCATGCGGGGGCGCGCTTCCTTGCGCGCCCCAGAATTACCGGGTCAGTTCTTAGCAGCCGGGGAGATCACGTAGGTAGCTGCTGCGAAGAAAGCTGCGCTCAGACCAACGAGGGCAGCGATAACGGCGGAAACCGTTGACGAGGCGCTGATAGCTGCGGTAACGCCGAGAACAGCGAGGAGAATAATGGCGAGAACAAGGCCGGTAAGATCCGCAGTTTTTTGCCACGCGGCAGGAGCGAGTTCGGACTTGACGATGTGTTTCATGTGGTTCTTCTTTCAGTCAGTGCTTGCGAAGCACTGACTGTGCCCCGCACAGCAGCGTGTCAGTTTGCTTTCCTGATGAACTGAAGTCCTGTCTGACCAGGTGTTCATCTGTTCCAGCACTCATCAATATAGCAAAGGAGCTGGAACGGAATCCACAGGTGCGCACGAAATCACACGGGATGAGACATGAGTTGAGCTGCGCAATTGCAGGAATCTGCCTCACATGAAGAAAGAGGAAGCAAGCTTCCACATGCGTGCGCGAGAGGGGAGTTGAACCCCTACCCCATCACTGGGACACGGACCTGAACCGTGCGCGTCTGCCTATTCCGCCACTCGCGCATGTCAACGAAGACACTGAGAAAAGGCTACGGACTCCAGGCGAGCACGTCAAATGACGACAGCGACAAGCCCCTGTCTCAGCTGAAAATCACACAAAGTGGCACAGCTTCTGCCAGGCACATCTTTCACGCAAGCAGGACGAAGACGCAAAAGCAACGCAGACGCGGCGCAAAAGCTTCACGAAGGAACACCCCCGCCCTCGTCCTTGGAAAAGCTCTCCAGGACTCCTCAATCCTTACAAACCTGGGCCTGTAGTCCTAAAAACCGTGTAACAGTGCTGCTCAATGCCCTATTCCGAGTGTTGCGCGCGAGACGAAAGCGCGAATCACAACGTACTCTAGGCCGAGTAAAGTCACTTCAGACAAAGAGGTCTCTATTCATGGCACGCTCCCACCGGACCCCTTTCAAGGTCAATCCGCGTTCCGCGACGAACATGACGACGCGCCAGAAGAAAGAAAAAGGCGGGCTAAGTCCGATCAAACTCTTCGGACAGCTCGGCGCACTCATCGCGATCATCGTCTTTCTTTTCGTTCAGCTCCCCGGACTGAGCGTCGAAGGTTCGCGAATGTTCGGGATCTTCCTCGCGGCAATCCTCCTGTGGGTCACCGAGGCGATCCCGCTGGCCGCAACCGCCGCCCTCGTGATCTTCCTTGAAGTTCTCCTCGTTTCCAATAAAGCGCTCCTGCCCATTGGTGAGGAAGCCCCCGCCTACACCACTTTCTTCGGGGCCCTCGCGAACCCCGTCATCATCCTCTTCCTCGGCGGCTTCATGCTCGCCGACGGTGCGGCAAAGTACAAAGTGGACCGCGCTCTTTCTGCTGTCCTCCTCAAACCCTTCCTCGGGAAACCGCGCCTGACCGTCATGGGTGTCATGCTCATTACCGCACTCATGTCCATGTTCATGTCGAATACGGCAACAACTGCGACAATGTTCGCCGTGATGATGCCGGTCATCATGGCACTCCCCGAAGGCGGAGCGAGGACCGGCATTGCCCTATCAATTCCGGTCGCCGCAAATGTCGGCGGCATGGGAACACCGGTCGGCACACCACCTAACGCAATCGCCCTCGGCGCCCTCGAAACTGCCGGGATTTCAGTGACCTTCCTTCAATGGATGCTTGCAGCGGTACCGCTTATGCTGATCGTCCTAGCAGTGTCCTGGTTCTTCATCTCGTGGCGCTACGTGCCAAAAGACGCAAAGTTTGAAATCGACACTTCCGCAAAGTTCGACACGTCTCGCAACGCAAAAATCTTCTACGTTGTCGCGATCCTCACAATCCTCCTGTGGATGACCGAATCCTTGCATGGAATCTCCTCCAGCATCGTCGGTTTTCTCCCCGTCGTCGCCTTCATGATGACAAAAGTAATGAACGGCGATGACCTGCGCGCCCTCGACTGGCCTGTCCTCTGGCTCGTTGCCGGTGGCATCGCCCTCGGCTCAGGTGTCGGCTCCACAGGATTGGACGCTTGGCTCCTCGGGTCGATCCGCTGGGAAGCAATCCCAACGATCCTCCTTATCTTCACACTCGCCCTCGTCGGATGGGTGACATCGAATGTCATCTCGCACTCGGCTTCAGCGAACCTCCTCGTACCGATGGGCATGGGACTGGCAATGACAATCTCCACGCCCGCTGCCCAGATCGCAATCGTCCTCGCGCTCGGCTGCTCGCTCGGCATGTGTCTACCGATCTCAACCCCGCCGAACGCCATCGCCTACTCGACGGGAACCACCGCAACGAAAGACATGCTGATCGTCGGCGTCGTGGTGGGTGTTGTCGGTGTCCTCCTGCTTGCGTTCATCGCTCCGCTCACCTGGGGTCCGCTCGGAGTGATCTGACATGAGCGAGTCGGACATGGGAGGGAATGGCGCTGTGCCGAGGGCGGAAACCCTCGCCTGTGAACAGGTGAAGAGACGCGCCCTCGAACATCACCTAGGGTGTCACCTGCACCTTCTTGTCATCGGTGATGATTCGAGAGGCTTCACGGGTGCCCTCAGTGAAGACCTCGCGCGTTCCTTTCCTCATGTCTGTCTGGATCGGATCGACGGAGCAGAAGATCTGCGTCGCTACAACGCCACACTGGCACCGGATGACCACGTTGTCCTGGGAGTAGTGACCTCGGAAGTTGCTGACATTGATGCGGCACTGGAACTCATGGATGAATTCCCGATCCTGAGTTTCACACGCTGGCTGGTCGTCACGGACGAGACGAGCCATTCGGACCTGTGGAAAGCAACGACCTCAGGCCGACTCTTCTCAGTCCTCACAGTCCCCTGGAGGGTTTCGCTTCTGGCCAGTCAAGCGTATTCGGCGATGCTGCGGCACATGCTTGAGGATGGGCGCACCCGAGAACAAATCGTCGAAATCCTCGGTGAAGCCCCAGATGTTGCCCTTCGCGGGCCTTTGCTGAAGGGATTAGATCTTTCCGAGGGCGAAGTGGTCCGGCGCCTACTTGGCGGGGTCGAGAAGGTCTTAGGGCGCAGGCCCCGCCTCCTGGTGCCAGCGGGCACGGAACTCACCGTTCAAGGTCAGCCTGTCGGTGCGGTTCATCTGGTTCTCGAAGGGCGAGTGTCTTTGCACAGGGACTCGATGCGCGGTGAAGTCCTCGCGCATCACGCCACTTCCGGGCCTCTGATCGGTCTTATCTCTTTAGCGAGAGGTGAGGATGCGTTCTTTACAGCGGTCACGACAACACCGACCCGCGTTGTGCGTCTCACGCACGAACAGTTGGAGATCGCACTACTGGAAGAACCGTCACTGACTTCTCCGCTGGCCGCCTTAGCGATCCAGTCTTTAACCCGTCGGCTCATGCGCGCTGAAGATCTCCACTTGGAGAATGCAATGCTTGCCGCCGACCTGGACACTCAACGTGAAGCGCTGGAGGTTGCTCTTGAAGATCTGCGGCGCACTCGCGCGGAGCTGGTAGAAAAAGCACGTTTTGCGATGCTCGGTGAGCTGTCCGCAGGTATTGCTCATGAACTCAACAACCCGGTCACTGCGCTTGCACGTTCTGCTGAACATCTCGGCGAAGACGTTGAGCGGGTGCTCGCCTCCTCGAAAGTCCTTGAAGCGGCCCGACTGTCAATGCGGGCCGCCCTTAAAGCTCCACCGCGTTCAACCGCGCAGGAACGTGAACTGACGAAAGCTTTTCTTCCTTTCCTTGACGGTGATCGGCGCTTAGCGAGAAGGCTCGTCCTCGCGGGCGTGTCCGACCCTGAACAGGCACGAGCGTTGAAAGAAGCGTCTGATGGCGATTGTGAAGTCGTGGAATCGGGGGCGCGGATCGGCTCATCTTTGCGCGCTGTTCTTGCCGCTGCCGACCGGGTTGTGGATCTGACACGCTCACTGAAAGGATATGCGAGGCCGGAGGCCGCTGACTTTCACGCTGTGGATGTCGTCGAAGGGATTGATGACGTCCTTCGTCTCACCGCCTATCGGATGCGCGGTATCGACGTAGTGAGGGAGATCACTCAAGTGCCGAAGGTTCTTGGTCACGCCTCGAAACTTCAACAGGTGTGGACGAATCTTCTTGTGAACGCCGCAGAAGCTCTTGAGGGTGAACGCGAAGACCTTGAGGCCCGGCGAGAATTAGGTGAAGAGTGTGTGCCTGCGCGCGGTGAAGCTCCTGCGCAGATCGTGATTTCTGTGAGCGAAAAAGACGCTTTCCTCCGTGTTGCAATTACAGATAACGGACCGGGAGTTCCCCCCGAAATTGCTGAGAAGATTTTTGAACCACACTTCACGACAAAAGCGGGCCGCGTCTGTTTCGGCCTTGGCATGGGGATGTCGATTGTGCGTTCCATCGTCAGCGACCACCACGGCACGATGCAGATTCAGTCCGAACCGGGACGGACCGTCATGGTGGTTTCACTTCCCGTACTCGATGAGTCGTCCACGGGTTCAGAATCAGGAAAACTCGCACAATCAACACAATTTTTAGAATCAGCACGATTACCAGAATCAGTAAAACTCTCGGAATCACCGAACCGGCCGGAGGAAACACTATGACACTCACCATCCTTTCCCTTGAAGATGAGGCAGATGTCCGAGAAGCCCTCGAAAGGGACCTTGAGGATTTCTGGGGAAAAATCCGACTGGAAGTCGCCGAAGACGTTGACGATGCCTGGGCTGCGCTCGCGGAAGTCGAAGAAGACGGAGATGAACTTGCCCTCGTGCTCTCCGATCACAGGCTCCCAGGTCGTTCGGGCGTTGATTTCCTTGTCGAACTCGTAAAGAATCCGCGTTTTTCTTCTGCGCGCACGGTTCTCGTCACCGGCCAAGCGGACCAGGATGACACAATCCGCGCGTTGAATGAGGCGGGCTTGGATCACTACATTGCAAAACCCTGGGATCCTGAAGATCTGCGCCAGGTGGTGCGCGATCAGTTAACAGAGTTTGTCCTTCAAGAAGGGATTGATCCGCTGCCCTACCTGCCTCTCCTTGATGCTGTTCGCGTGATGGAGTCCATTCGCTGAGGTCTGAGTCGCCGAGTGCGGGGTGTGCCCCGCCCCTTCCCTATTCGGCGCGTGAGTTCGTTGCGAAGGCCGGGCCTTCAAATCCTGAGGAACCGAGGATGCTGAAGATACGATCCATGAGTTCCATAGGTTCGGCGAGGCCGTTGTGAACCTCCTCGTGCTGGATTTCTATGGCTGCCATGCCGTTCAGGTCCCGCACGGGTTCAGTGGTGAATCCTGAAGCGAGGAGGATGTCGGCTTCTTCGAGGTCGTGGGGGGCACCGAAGAACCACGTCGAGGCTTTCCGTGTGCCTTCGACCTCGCCGATCCACATATGTGTGAGGATGATGCGCCGCCCCGCCCTGGGGAAAAGTGCCCCCACCCTGGTGAAGAGTGAAATTTTCCCTGATTCTGGGCCGAGAGAGTCTTCGAGGAGGGCGTAAGCGTAGGCACCGATTCCGCGAAGGGTGAGTGCGTCAGCCAGTTCCCCGAGGCGTTCATCAGCGAAAGGCTCGTCTGCGAAGTAGATCCCTTCGCCGCGTAAAGGGTCACCTGAACCGAGGACCGCGATCTCAAAACCGGCATCGGCGAGGGCGTCGCGCACTGCAAGGATCTCGTGCTCTGGGAAGGGGTGGAGCACGGCAGCGTTCGCGCTGTGGCGTTCGATAAAAACATATGTGGAAAAACCGGGCGGCGAGGACATGTCACCATCGTAAGGTGAGGCATAGGCATTACCGTTTCGTCACTTCGAGCTTGCCTGTGTGTTGCGATCCGCTCGTGAATATTGTCAAAAGGGGAAGACTGAGACGCCGACATGAGATCCGCACTATCGGAAGCAGTGTGATCTCCGCTTTTCTTCCCCTGAAGAATCATTGCCTAAAATGAGAGTCGTGATGAAGCGATCCTTACACTCTGTTCTGTCCGTTGCGGCCCTTACCGCCCTCGCCCTCGCCGGTTGTTCTTCGCAGGGGGCACACGATGCCGATCAGTCGGCTGTTGCCGTGGCCGAGTCGGCCGTTAGTGCCGCACACGATGCCCAGTCCGCACAATCTGAGCAACTCACCATCACCAAGACCCCGGAGGCAATCGACGGCGGCAAAGTGAAGCTCCCCATCAAGCGCAACCTCCTTTTCACGGTTGACAAGGATGCGGCACAGTGGACGGCAAACATCGCTGACCCTGCAATCGCCGAGTTCATTGCAGGTGATGACACGACCCCGCCGACCATCCATCCTCTTGCCGAGGGCGAAACCACAATCGAACTCACAGGCCCTGAGGGAATGACCTCCTCGTTCACGCTCATCGTCATCCCCGGAGCCCGCTGAACACTCTCACGAACACACTCGCAAGCGACGAGAGTTGCGGCTCTGCCGCGCACTTTCCTGACATTCTGTTGCGCGCAGAGCCGCCCTCGTCGCATATCAACACGCTGATTCCCTCCTCGCTTTCCTTCGCCTGTCACGCACGAAAACAGGGCGCACCGCAAAGAAAAATCGCCTGATATGAACACCCCTACGGACCTTTCGACCCTTCCTGCACACATTGATCTGCGCCTGGTTGCCGTTGACATGGACGGAACTTTGCTTGACGACGCGAAGAATTTCCCTCCGAATTTCGACGCGCTTTTAGATGTCCTCGATGCCCGTGGGATTACTTTTGCTCCCTCGTCTGGACGGCAAGTCTGGACACTGCTCGACATGTTTCCCAAGCGGCCAGGAATGACGGTGATTGGTGAAAACGGCGCGATCGTCATGAAAGATGGGCAAGAAGTCTCCTCAAGTCCAGTCGATCACGATACGATCCGTCAGGCGATCATCTGTGTGCGTGAAGCGGTGGCCACCGGCTTGGACGGTGGGCTCGTCATGTGCGGGAAAAAATCTGCCTACGTGGAACGAGTCGATGATCGTTTCGTCGAAGGTGTCCTCCCCTACTACCACCGGACTGAAAAAGTGAAAGATCAGCTGACAGTCCTTGAACGTATGGAATCAGGGGAGCTGGATGACGACATTGTGAAACTTGCGGTGATGTGTCTTGATGAGGTGCTTCCTTTAGCGGAGCTGACTCTCGCTCGCTTCGCCGACACGCATCAGTATGCGGTTTCGGGTCGCAACTGGGCGGACCTCCAAATACGAGGGGTCGATAAAGGGCAGGCTGTGCGTGCCCTCCAAAACGAGATCGGTGTGGATCGTGACCAGACGGCAACTTTCGGGGATTTCCACAATGACATTTCCATGCTGAAAGAGGCACGTTGGTCTTTTGCGATGGCGAATGCTCACGCCGAAGTTGTCGAAGCGGCCGCGTATATTGCGCCCTCGAACAACGAAGACGGTGTGGGCCGGGTGTTGAGATGGATTCTCGGCATCGACTGATCGTGACCAATGGGAAGCTGCAGACTGGCTCAGTGCTCACCCAATCGCACGACTCTACACGCATCTCACGCAAACCCACTTCACCAGCACGCACAATACTGACACGCAAGCGTCACAGAAAAACCCTTCCACTTTGCATCCGGCCTGTCTGTGTGGCAACAGCTGTGAAAGCGAAAGCCCCGGATGAGTTTTCCGGGGCTTTCGAGAGTCTGAGTGATACTCAGTGCGTGTGAAAAGGCAGCCTACTCAGGCTTCGTCCGTGAGGGGGAGCTGCTCGACGTCCTCGACCGTCTCTGCCGGAACGTCCGACACGGGGGATTCAGCTTCGAGGTCCGCCCAGTACTCTTCCGCCCAGGGATCCTCAATCGGCTGGCTGCGCTTCCACAGAACATAACCGGCACTGGCGACAGTTCCCGCCAGCGCGGTCCATCCGATCGCCCGGAGGAAACGACGCTTCTTACGTACCTTCCGCGTCGGGGTGACGAGGGCGAGTTGAGAGGCTGTGCCCGCTTTGCGGGCACGGTCAGCGAGAGGACCTTCAGATGCGAGGGCGGCCCCGCCCTCGGCGATCGCGCGATTCAGGCGAGGCAGATAATCCTCAACCAGATCCGTGCGCGCATGTTCAATTGCGGGACGTGCGCGGTCGATCGCAGCCTGAGCGCGGTCGGCGGCATTTTCCACAACGGGGGTTGCCTTTTCAATAGCGTTGGCCAGCGCAGCCTGAGCGCGCGGAGCAGCCCAATCGACTCCCTGTTCAGCCAAATCTGCGGCTTTGACGGCGACGCGCCCGGCCTGGATGATCAGCGCGTCACGAAGCTGAGCGGCTTCGGTCAGTAGCTTGTCCGTGTCGAAGTTCGGCGTATTGCCCATGATGTCTCCGAATCCGTGTCAAGAGATCGATGCAAAAGCACCGCTTCCCTCTATTGTGCAACGAAGCGGTGTGATCTGCAGCCTACCGGAGGATCTGAAGAGCATCGACTGTGTGCCCTTAAGCGCAGAATCTGCGAGCATGGAGGTATGAAAGCAACACTGCACACCAATAAAGGTGACATCGTTCTCGAACTTTTCCCCAATCATGCGCCGAATACGGTGAAAAATTTTGTGACCCTGGCTCGCGGTGAACGCGAATGGACTGATCCTCAAAGCGGACAAAAAACCACTCGCGCACTCTACGACGGCACAATTTTCCACCGCGTGATCTCTGGATTCATGATCCAAGGAGGTGACCCGCTCGGCACAGGCACCGGCGGTCCGGGCTACACCTTCAATGATGAGATTCACCCCGAACTCAACTTCAACGAACCCTACCTCCTCGCTATGGCAAACGCGGGGAAGCGTATGGGCAGAGGGACGAACGGCTCACAGTTCTTTATCACCGTCGCCCCGACCCCGTGGCTCTTAGGGAACCACACGATCTTCGGAAAGGTTCTCGATCAAGCATCGAAGGACGTTGTTGATGCGATCGCGACCGTTGCAACTGGTCGCAATGATCGCCCCGTTGAAGATGTCGTCATCGAATCTGTGACGATTGTTGAGTGAGCTCTGTGTCTGTGTGGGGGTGGGGGGGGGGGGGGGGGGGGGGGG
>JASBZF010000063.1 GCA_029983625.1 Pauljensenia sp.
CCCCCCCCCACTTGTTGTGTCACCTGTCGTGTCAGGCGTGGATCTTTGGGTTGTGTGGATACTTCAGAAATCGCGGGCTGTCTGGGTGATTGTGCGTGAGGAGACATGAGGTGATGAGGTCTGAAGTCCCGCGATGCTGGCCGCTGAGGCGACTGCTCCTTTGAAAGCGGCATCAATTCCTGCGGATGTCGCTTCGATGAGGAGGTTCTTTGTGATGAGCGGGTGGCAGTTTGTGTAGAGAGCTGCTCTGATGGCCGCAAGGAAGGTTTCGGAGGTGGACAGGCGCCCGCCGATGAAGACCGCGTCGGGGTTGAGGAGCCCGGCGATGACACTTAGGGCTTCGCCGAGCCGTGAGCCTGCGGTCCTCAGAAGGTCAAGGGCCGCACTATCGGCGTTGAAGTCGGCGTTGAGGAGATCTTCTAAATCTTGAGGGGAGCCAACTGCTTGGCTCCATTGTCGTGCGAGGGCGAGGCCGGAAAGAACCGTGTCCAGGCATCCTGTTTTACCGCAGGCGCAGGGAAGATCTCCGAAGGCGGGCATTCGCACGTGAACGATGTCGCCTGCGGCGCCCGTGGCGCCGCGGTGGAGACGAGAGTCGATGACGACACCAACACCGATGGAGCCGCCCGCTTTCACGGTGATCGAGTGTTGGAGTTCGGGATGTTCGAGGTGTTCCCCGAGTGCCATGATGTCGGCATCATTTTCGATGGCGATAGGGATTCCCAATCGTGCAGAGAAGAGGTCGGCGATGGGGAAGTGGTGCCAGCCACGCAGTCGCGAGCTCGAATCAACCCATCCTTTTTTATGGTCGATGGGGGCGGGAAGACCGATGCAGCCTGCAGCGGGCATCCCTGAATTGATGTTGTCGGCGATCATCTCTTCGATGGTGGCGCAAAGGAGGTCAAGAACTTTCTTGGGGCCACTTGAAGAGTCGATTTTCAGGGTGCGTAAGTCGATCACTTCACCATGTGCTTTCGCCAGACCGATGCGTGCGTGATACGTGCCGAGATCTGCGGCAAGTAGTGTGCGTTCGCTGGAGGCGAGGGCGAGCCCTCTGGAGGGGCGGCCTGTACCAGAAGAGAGGGGGCCGGTGTCAATGAGTTCTCCTGAGTCGATCAGTTCACGAGTACGAAGTGAAACGATCGAGGCAGATGCGTGGAGCAGTGCGACGAGGTCGCTTCGTGTACGTGCGCGACCAGTGCGCACGAGGTCGAGGATCCGTCGGTGAATGTCGAGGCGAGGTGAGTGTGTGGTGTCGGCAGGCATTCCGCTTCCTTTGGTGAATCTACGCCGAGTTTCTGCAATAAGTATTGTAGAAAGTCTGCTAATTTGCGTCCGTTCTGTTATCAAATCTTGAGAAATAAGTGCTGAAATCGCGTTGGCAAATCATGTATGCCTTTCAGGCATCGAATAGGACAAGGCGGTCCTATTTATGCAAATAATCGAAAGAAGTGAGAATGAAGCAATCACTCACCGCCCGACGCGCCGATCACCGCTGGTTCGATGAAGCCCGTTTCGGACTCTTCGTCCATTTCGGTCTCTACTCTGTTGCTGCTCGCCACGAATGGGTGATGACTCGTGAACGTCGCAGCGTCGAAGACTACGAACGCTACGCCGAGTTCTTTGAACCCGACCTCTTCGATGCTTCGAAAATTGCAGCTCTCGCACAGTCCACAGGAATGGGATACGCAGTCCTGACGACGAAACATCACGACGGTTTTTGCATGTGGGATTCCCGATACACCTCTTACACGTCCATGCACTATCAACGCAGAGACTTCGTGCGCGAATGAGTCGATGCCTTGCGCGCAGCAGGACTCAAAGTGGGTCTCTATCATTCTCTGCTCGACTGGCATCATCCTGATTTCCCCTACGACTTCCACCATCCACGTCGCGACGATGCAGATGCACGAGAAGCTCATCCAGAACGGACAATGAGCGAGTATCGGACTTACCTTCACAATCAAGTCCGTGAACTGCTCACACACTACGGGACGATCGACTATCTCTTCTTCGACTTCTCCTATCCCTGGGAATCAGATGGATGGAAAGGCAAAGGAAAAGAAGACTGGGGATCTGAAGAACTCCTCGCAATGGTGCGTACACTTCAACCCGGAATCATCGTGAACGACCGCCTCGACATTCCCGGTGATCTCGTGACCCCAGAGCAATATCAACCATCAGCAGCGATGGAAATTGATGGTGAACTTCTCCGCTGGGAAGCATGTCAAACTCTCAACGGCTCATGGGGCTACGACCGAGACAATTGTGATTTCAAATCAAGCGACATGATCGTGCGAATGCTCGCCGACACGGTCTCCAAAGGAGGAAATCTCCTTCTCAACATCGGTCCTGATGGCCGAGGGGCGGTATGCGCCACCGACGAACGCACGCTGAGTGAAATCGGGGAATGGATGCGTCTGCACCGTAACGCCATCGTTGGTGCGGAGGCTGCGCAAGGATTCACAGCGCCTCACGGTACTGTGTTGACGCAACGAAACGACAGACTCTACGTCCACCTACTTCATTGGCCCTTCGGGCATCTTCACCTCCCCGACCTCGCGGGCAAGGTACGTTTCGCGCGACTCCTCAACGACGGTTCGGAACTCAAAATGACGGAACTCTCACCGGACAAAGTCGCCCTCACCACCGAACCCGGAGGACAACCCGCAGGGACGCTCACATGTGAGCTGCCGGTGAGATGTCCCGATGTTCTCCTCCCAGTCGTCGAACTCTACTTAGAACCCGACGCGCTGCGCTGATTGATCATCCATTCACCATCTCAAAGGAGAGAAAACATGACACAAGGAAAAACCGCACTCCTCGTCGCGATAGCCATGAGCGCGACACTGGGACTGACAGCGTGCCACGGCGCTTCCTCTTCCGAGGGAACCTCAGGCACTAAAGTCACCTGGAACATGTGGGCAGGATCAGCAGATGACGAAAAGTGGGTTGCGGATACCGCAGATATCGTCCGTCGCCACAATCCCGATATTGAGTTTGACACGCAGACTTCCTCGTGGGGCGACTACTTCACGAAACTCACCGCGAACGCATCATCTGGGAATCTTGCCTGCGTAACATCCATGAACGGTCAGCGCCTCTCCGGCTTCTACCAGACACTGTCACCCTTGAGCGATGAAGACCTCGAAAAAGCCGGAATCGATAAAGCCGCTTTCGCAGACGGTGCCCTCGACATTCTTTCCTACGATGGAAAAATCTACGGCGTTCCCTATGACGTTGCCGCAATGATGGTCTACTACAACCGAGACATGCTTGCAGAAACAGGAACCCCCGAGCCGGTAGCTGACTGGACTTTTGAAGATTTCCTTGCAACGGCGAAGAGCGCAACCACTGAAGCACACAAAGGATTCGCCGTGGGCATGGGCGAGTTTCAGTGGATGTCACTGCCGATCGCGAAATCCGGTGTTCAACCTGTTGATTCTTCCTCTACCCTCCAACTCACCGACCCCGCTTTCGTTGAAGCCGCGCAATGGTATGCGGATCTGGTCATAAAAGAAAAAGTGGCCGATCCGGTTCCCTCCGCATCCGAGATGGGATGGGGTGAAGATCAATATTCCAATGGAAATGTTGCAATGGCCGTCGATGGCACGTGGAATGCCGCAGGATACTTCACCAATGATGCCGGATTCAAAGCAGGAGCAACCCGTCTTCCCCAAGGTAAAAACGGTTCCCTTGGACTCGTCCTCGGATCCGGATTCGGTATCGCAGCGAATTGTGAAGGTGCGCAACGCGATGCCGCACTCAAAGTCCTCGGCTCCCTCGTCTCGAAAGAAGCCCAAGACCTTATTGGTTCTTCTGGCCGTTCCTTCCCCGCGCTGAAAGCATCTCAACCGACATACTTTGAATCGCTCGATGAATCGATCCGTGATGATATGAAAACTGCATTCGATGCCGCGTTCTCACACACCGTCGGACAGAACTCGACCGGCAAGTGGACCCAGGTCAATGAATACTTCACTCCGAACCTGGTCTCCGTCTATTCCGGAGCAATGCCGATGAGTGAGATGCTTGCCCAAGCGCAGGCACAGTTTGGTAACTGAAGCTCCCACGAAGCACACGGACCTATGACATCTCCATTGACCTCGCGGTCTTCCCGCTCGGTGATGGCGAAGCGGGAGTCCCGTCAGGCACTGGCTTTTGCAAGCCCGGCACTGATGGGACTTGCCGTGTTCACTATCGCTCCCGTCTTTCTGTCTATCGTCATGAGCTTTTACGACTGGCCAGCTTTTGGTGAAAAACACTTCGTCGGCCTGAAGAACTATCAATGGCTGATGACACAAAGTCCCGATTTCTGGCCAGCTCTGAGAAATTCGGTTGTTTTCACAATCCTGTACGTGCCGATCAACATCATCGTTTCGCTTGCTATGGCACTGATCCTTGGACCTAGAATCCGAGGGAGGAACGCTTTCAGGGTGCTTTTCTTCATCCCTGTAGTGACGCCGATGGTAGCTAATGTCCTCGTGTGGAAAATGCTTCTTCAACCTCAGGGGCTTTTCAACGGGATTGCACAGGGATGGTTCGGCATGACACTCCCCTCCTTCCTCGCAGACCCGCACTGGGCGATGATCATGATCGTCATCATGTCGGTGTGGCAGGGGGCCGGTTACAACATGCTCATCTTTTCAGCGGCGCTCGAAGAACTCCCAGATTCTGTGATGGAAGCGGCGAGGATTGATGGAGCAAGCGGTTCTGTCATGCTCTTCCGTGTCATTATCCCGATGATTTCGCCCTCGATTTTCTTCGCTGCTGTGATGACGGTCATCTCTTCGCTTCAAGTTTTCGTTCAACCGCAAATGCTCACGGGTGGCGGTCCCGGTAATTCGACGCTTCCCCTCGTCATGTTCATCTATCACACCGGGTTTAAATTTCAGCAGCTGGGAATGGCGGCAGCTGCGGCATGGATCCTGTTCGCCCTCGTCATTCTTGTGACGGCCTTCCAGTTCCGCGCTCAGAAGAGGTGGGTCCACTATGAATCCTGATCGTCTCTTGGCCTCTTCGCCCACGAAGAAACCTTCAAGGAAGTCTGCCGCGAAACTGTCGAACGTAGGGCTGCTGGGTGGCGAACCTTCACGAGTGAAAGACTGTGTCGCACATACGGTCGTCTGGATCGCCGCATTCTTCTTCGCTTCCCCACTGATCTATGCTTTTTTCTCCTCCCTCAAAGCCAAAGACGAGATTTACGCGGTGCCGCCAACGCTCTTTGGAGCACGCCTGCGCTGGGAGAACTACATTGAGGTGTTCACCTATGGTCCCTTCCTGCGCTACATCGCAAACTCTTTCGTCGTCGCCATCTGCGGCACGCTCGTCGTCATCATCGTTTCTTCCACGGCGGGCTACGCCTTTGCCCGTCTGCGTTGGCGAGGTCGTGAAGGGGCTTTCGTCGCTTTCCTCGCTACGATGATGGTTCCCGCTGAGGTGCTTGTCATTCCCATGTTCATCGTCATGCAGGAACTCAACTGGGTCAACACGTATCAGGCTTTGATCCTCCCCTTTGCTTTCGGGGCCTTCGGCACTTTCCTCATGCGTCAATTCATGCGAGGGATCCCCTTCGAACTTGAAGAAGCGGCGCGAGTGGATGGTGCCGGACCCGTGAGGACCTTTATTCAGATCATTCTTCCCCTGACGAAATCGGCGATCGCGGTTCTTGCAGTGTTCACCTTCATGAGTTTTTGGAACTCTTACCTGTGGCCGCTCATCGTCACCGTTGATTACTCCGAACTCGGAACGCTTCCAGTAGGCCTTGCTTCCTTCTCTTCACAGAAAGGAACACGAATCGACCTACAGATCGCCGCTTCCATGATCTCGATGGTTCCGACCACACTGCTCGTCATCATCCTGCAGAAACATCTCATTAAAGGGATTTCCATGTCGGGTATGGGTGGGCGCTGAGCCGCTGAGCATCGCTTCCGATATCACTGAAGACCAGTACATCGTCCTTGCCAAGGAGCCACCATGTCCATTCTTCCTGTTGCAGCACCGGAACGTATAGTGCGTATCGCCGTGTGCGGTATCCACATCGAATCTTCGACCTTTACCCCTTACATCTCCACAGAAACAGACTTCACGGTCACGCGCGCTGATGAACTCATGGCTCGCTATCACTGGCGAGACGAACCCTGGGCGCGGGCGGTCGAATGGATTCCGATTCTCCACGCTCGCGCACTTCCCGGAGGAGTCGTTGAACGTCGTGCGTATGAAATGTGGAAGGCGGAAATCCTCGAAAAATTAGGTGCCTGTACTCCCCTTGATGGTCTCTTCTTTGACATTCACGGCGCGATGAGCGTCGAAGGTATGGATGATGCCGAGGGCGATCTCATTTCAGCGATTCGCACAGTCATCGGGAATGAGCCGATGGTGTCGGCCTCAATGGATCTTCACGGAAATGTTTCCCACGCTCTTTTCCAAGGATGCGACCTCCTCACCTGTTACCGGATGGCACCGCACGAGGACGCCCTCGAATCTCGGGAAAGAGCTGCCCGTCATCTCGTTGAGCGCCTTGTTACGGGCGCGCCGAAGCCTGTGAAAGCACTCGTCCACGTTCCGATCCTCCTCCCTGGCGAAAAAACTTCGACGAGGATTGAACCGGCGAAGTCCCTCTACGGGAGGATCCCGGCAATTGAGGCAAAAGAGGGAATCTGTGATGCGGCGATCTGGATCGGTTTCGCATGGGCAGATCAGCCTCGATGTAAAGGTGCGGTCGTCGTCACCGGCGATGATGCTGCCCTTGTGGAGGCTGAGGCGAGAACACTCGGTCAGGCTTTTTGGGATGCTCATGAGGACTTCGAGTTCGTCGCTCCGGTTGCCACGATGGAAGAATGCGTGAAGTACGCCGAGAAGGCAGAAACGCCCTCTTTTATTTCTGACTCGGGTGATAATCCCGGTGCGGGTGGTGCCGGTGATGTCACGGTCGCTCTTCAGGCACTTCTGGAATGGGAGCCGGTAAAGTCTGCGTCAAAAGATGTCGTTTACGCATCGATTGTGGATCCTGCGGCAGCGGCACTGTGCTGGAGGGCAGGAGTTGGCGCTGACCTTGACCTTGAAGTCGGAGGGAAAATCGACGATCGCGATCCTGGCCCTGTGGCTCTTCACGGCACAGTGTGCGCCCTCGTTGATGATCCGATGGGCGGCCACACTGCGGCGATTCGATGTGGAGGGCTTACTCTCATCGTTACGACGAAACGGAATCAATACACGCAGTTCGAGCAGTTCGAAAGACTGGGAATTGATATCACGAGGGCGGATGTCGTCGTCGTGAAAATCGGTTACCTGGAACCGGATCTGTATGAGACACAAAAATCGTGGTTGATGGCGCTCACTCCCGGAGGTGTGGATCAGGATTTGATTCGTTTAGGTCATCGCCACATCGATCGACCGATGTTCCCCTTCGATGCACAAATGGATCCGGGTGAGCTGCCCGTCACAGTGATTGTCCCTTGAGAGAGGCGATGCGCCGAAGATTTTTCAAAGGGCAGTCTTCAATAAGTTCCGACTGTGAGCTAAGGAAAGGGCCGTTACTGATGGAAGGTTGCGTTTCCGTGTGTCCAGCGACCGTCAGCTTCGTCTTTTCCTGCTCAGGAATTGAGGGTGAAAAGCGAGTGCGTGTCATCGATCGGACAACCTCATGAGGGTCACGGTAGAACTGTGTGTTCACGACCTCGAAGGCGCGCGTATTGCCCGCGAGGTCGGCGCGGATCGCGTTGAAGTGTGCGTCGATATTTCCGCAGGTGGCTTAACTCCTCCGTTGAGTCTCGTCGAAGGTGCGCTCAACCTGAGTTTTCCTTCAGGTGTTGCGGTGCTTGTACGACCGAGGGCGGGCAACTTCGTCCACACGTCCGAAGAGATCGCGATCATCGAAGCGACGATCCGTGACTATCGGCTACGTGTCGACAAGGATGCTCCGATCGCTTTCGTTGTGGGCGTCCTTGAGAAGAATGGAATGATCCACCGGGAGGCGATTCGTCGCTTCAAGGAGGCTGCGGGCGATTGCGACCTAGTTTTTCATCGTGCATTCGACCTTCTGGAAAACCAGGAGGAGGGAGTGAAGATCCTGCGTGAACTCGGTGTTCATCGGATCCTCACGACCGGCGGTGATCCTAAGAGGGCGAATGTGCTGGCCCTGCGTCAGCTCGTCGCACAGGCCGGGGAAGACATGACGATCCTCGCTTCAGGTGGACTACGTTCCTGGAATGTTGCCGATGTTGTCGCTCAGTCTGGGGTGCGTGAAGTTCATATGCGCGCACCGGGGTCACAGGATCGGACCGATCCGGTTCAGGCCGCTGCCATCATGTCGGCTCTCACATCCTCCAACTGGTGATGCCTGGTCCCGGCCCTACAATGGAGGACATGCGCGATGCCCTCGATGAACCAACAGGACCTGGAGTCCCCGATGGGCCGGGTGGACCATCGACCCGCAGCTCGACAGGACTGTTAGAACGGACCGAGGTTGAGCAAGAAAAATCACCGGGTGACGGTGATCGTTTCGCTCATTTCGTGCGTAAAGACAAAGCGGACTCTTCACAGATCACAGGTCAACCTGTTGTAGCTCTGTGTGGGAAAGTCTGGATCCCCATTCGTGACGCTTCACAATATCCCGTGTGTCCGACCTGTAAGGAACTCCGTGATTCGATGGGAAAGAACGGGCGTAATTGGCCCTTCTCTGACGGTTCAGGAGGCTCTGGCAAGTGAACGCAGCGCAGGATCGATCTCATTTTCCTTCCCGCGTTTCAGCATCCGCCGCCAGAACCCTTTCGCCCTCGTTCCCTAATCGTGCGTGTAAAGGGACTGCGGGGAGTTTGCGTGCGTGGCAGGCTGACGCACTGCGTCTCTATCTGGAACAGGGGACAAGGGATTTCCTCGCGGTCGCAACCCCAGGAGCAGGGAAAACGACTTTCGCGTTGAGGATCGCCGTTGAACTCATGGGCGCGGGCCTCGTCAGCAAAGTGACCGTCGTGTGTCCGACTGAGCATTTAAAAACACAGTGGGCGGACGCTGCGGCGCGTGTGGGCATCCACATTGACCCGGCTTTCTCAAATGCGCAGGGGCGTGCCGGTTCGCATTTCGATGGCGTTGCGGTCACCTATGCGCAAGTTGCAGCTAATCCTTCCGTGCATTCGGCACGGACGAGGGCGCATCCGACTCTTGTGATCCTTGACGAAATCCATCACGCAGGTGACGCACTCTCATGGGGTGAGGGGGTGCGAGCGGCCTTCGATTCAGCAACCCGGCGTCTGGCCCTCACGGGCACACCTTTCCGTTCGGACACCTCAGCGATCCCTTTTGTCCGTTATGAAGCCGACGCGGCCGGGATTCGCCGTTC
>JASBZF010000064.1 GCA_029983625.1 Pauljensenia sp.
AACACCCCCGGTGCTCATGCAAGCTCTGTGCTTTCCTCCAGGAATCGCCGCGAGCAGATTCTGCGCGGCTGTTCATCGAAGCGGTGCTTCAGTGAAGCCCATAGGCTTTGTGGATCAGCCAGATCGGGTGGACCACATTCGCTCCGGTTGCGGTGCGCAACTGCCAGCGGCAGGTTTCAGTGTCACAGGCTGCAAGTTCCACATTCACTTGCTTGATGAAGTCGAATACAGGTTTCCCCACGGCTTGAGCAATGTCGTATTTTTCCTTTTTCATGCCGTAGGTTCCCGCGATACCACAGCAGGGCTGGTTGGACTCTTCCACATTGATACCTGGAATCAGTTCCATGAGTTCAACAGCGGGCAACCCCAGCCCCTGAGACTTGAGTTGGCAGGGTGCGTGATATGGGATTGTCGCATCAATACGCTGGAAGTTGAGATCGAGTTCACCGAGCTCATGCAGATGCATGAGGAATTCGCAAATGTCCCACATGCGCGAAGCGACATCTTCAAGTTCTGAGGTCTGCATTTCCAGGATGTCTTTCGCCTCGTGACGAAGCATTCCTGTACATGAACCCGAAGCTGAAATAATCGGGGCCTCACGATTCGCTGCGCGTAAATCTTGAGTCAACTTTGACACGTATTTACGGGATTCATCGTAAAGACCGTTGGATTGTAAAGCCAGACCGCAGCAGCCGTGCGGGGGAACAAGAACCTCGTAGCCGAGGTGTTCGAGGACTTGCACGGAGTGAATCGAGGTTTCGACCTCGAAATACTGCCCTGCGCATCCGTGAAAGAAAATAACCTGTCCTTTCGTACCGGATTGAGGAAGCGGAGTGTGTTTTTTAAACCAGCTCTCAAAGCTTCGTCCAGCGGCACGCGGCATAGGAGCTGCACGGTGAACTCCGATGAGTTTTTCCATGGCGATACGGATGGGTTGAACATCGAGGGCCCAGTTCGCAATCGGTGCGACGGGGGTCATGACGGTGCCGATGAATCCGGTACGTCCAATGAGATGGTCCCGTAGCGGTATCCCTTGACTTCTTTTCATGTCGGTTCGGGCGTGGTGGATCATCTCAGTGACTTTGACGCCTTGGGGACATACGAGCGTGCAGGTGCCGCATGACGAACAGTAGTCAATCGAAGAATCGACGACGTGGCCTTCTTTTCGATATCGCTCAGCTTGTGGGCCGGAGTATTTGGGTCCAAGGAACAGATCCGTCACCCTCATGACCGGACATTGGGTTTCACAGATCGTACACTTCACGCAGGAGTCAAGACTGGCGCGTAGGCCGAAGTCCTCGTCGCTGAGGCCCAGAAGGTTGTCTGTTTCGATGCTCATGTGAGGCTCCCGAGGATTTGGTCAGCGGCACGCAAAGCGGAGGCGAGGGCGATTCCCTCCCCTGATTTTTCACGCCAACGGGTTGCTCCGGCGAGGTTCCCACCGGCTGCATACACATTGGAATAGACGGGTCTTTTTTCAGCGTCGAGGGGGCGCATTCTGTCATCCACATCAAGCCCGGCGAGGAATACGGGTTGGTCACTTCCCCAAAAGTCTGCGTGGAGGAGCTGTCCTTGGGCTGAAAGGACCGGCAGTCCAAGGATCGTTTCAGAGAGCTTCCCGTAGGAATCCATGTCGAGTGCGCCGGATTCAAATCCTCCACCGGCGAGGACGACGTTCTTCACATTAATGTGCGTCGGGCGTCCGGCGGTCGAGATCTGCACAGTACGAACAGCCCCATCTTTGACGTCCACGCCCGTCACCGCAGAACCAAGGATGAAGCGCACTTCTTTTTTCACGAGGGCGGTCAGCGCCTGGTTCAGACGCATCCCCGGCACTGAGGGGGGCTGTAGTGCGATCTCGAAGACCTCGTGTCCAAGCTGGTCTGAAATGTCCTTCCAGGCATCGGCATCATTGAGGCCAAGGACTGCTGGAAGCCCCACAATCTCCTTGTCTCTGAGTTGCGTTTTCAGTGCTTTGACAAGTCTGGCGCGCATGGCAGCGTTATCGAAGGCACGCGCATGGTTCGTTCCCGTAGTGTCGATCTCGTCTTTGCGGATTTCAAGGTCAATCATGAGCGAACGCGCTGTGATGGGCGCACCGTCGGGACCGAGTTGGCACGAGAGATTTTCAGCGACGAGCTTCGGGTAGAAGTCCTTGAGGCGGCGTAGTCCAACAATGACGTAGGAACGTCCCGGTTTCGGGATGCCAGCCGCCATCGACGGCGGATACAGGCAGGTTGGTCGAAGAACCCCCAGTGCCGTTGGAAGAAGAACGTTCGTATGAGGATTGCCAATGAGGAGGTCAGGACCGAGGATGTCTTTCAGCCATGTGGCCGCTTCTGCGAGGAATTCGGGAGAAAAATGCGTGTAGGGGTGGCTGGGCCGTGTTGAGATGTGCTGACTGAGCGTAGTCAGCGGATTTTTTACGCATGTTTCAGAATATCCGAGCAGGTCGATTGTCCCTTGGGAAAGTGGGAGTCCACCCAGTCCTTTGGTGACGAGGGTGACTTTGGCTCCGCCGCGTGCCAGGCGCAGCGAAGCGGCAAGTCCGGCCAGACCGGCACCGATGACAAGTGCGTCTCTCATTGCCCCTCCTCCTTGTCGGTATCGAGCGCGGGCTGTGGCAGGTGTGCGACATCGAGGGTTCCTTCGTGGATCCAGTTGTCGAGGGCGCTTTGACGTAGCTGTTTTCCGTAGAGGATCGGCCAGAGTCCGATCCACCGATTCTTCAAGAATGTGGTCAAGAGTTCGTTGGCTTGCAGGGAGTCAATGTCACCGCGTTCGTGGGCGATACCGGTGGCGCGCTGTGAGCAAAAACCTCCCTGACACGGACCCATACCGAGTCGGATCTGACGACGCACGTCGTCGAGTTGTCCCTTGGGAAGAAGGTCCATCGTGTTTTCGAGCATCCCACGGGTAACGAGTTCACATTCGCAGATGATGTGGTCGTGATGAGGTGTCGTGGTGCTGTGTTCGATGGATTCGAGGCGATGGCCGATCGTGTAGAGACGACGATCGGAAGCTGCGGGAACGGCTTCGTCAGCGGTACGACATTGCCGTTTTTCACCCATTTCTTCGCACATGATGTCAACGATGCGTTCGGCCATGAGGCGGTAGGTGGTGAGCTTGCCTCCGGCAATGGTGAGCAGTCCCGCTACGCCGTCGCGCGCTTTGTGATCGATGACGCTCATGCCGCGAGCCATGTGTCGCGTGTCGTTGGCAGCAACTCGCGAATCTTTAATAAGCGGACGGGCACCCGCCCAAGCGTGGAGGGGGCGGGCTTTACGGAAGCCGGGGATCATCGCTTCACCGGCATCGAGCATTTGCTGAACTTGATCGCTGGGGATGGTGAGCGCGTCGGGATCCTCGGCTTTGAGATCGGTGGTGCCAATGATGCAGACCGGATGATCCGGCACGATGATGTCGCCGTCGGCTGGCCATACGCAGCGGTTCAGGACCGTCTGGGTGAGGCGAGAGTTCATTGCGACCATAATGCCCGCACCGGGAACGACCTCAACGCCGTGACAATGAGCCAGGGCGGCGATCTGCCCGGCCCAGGGCCCGCCGCAGTTCAAGACGAAGGAACATTCAACACGCAGGTCTGTTCCCGCGCGTAGATCGCGTGCGACCACTGCACAGACGGCGTCGCCTGCGCGTTCGATTGTGGTCACTTTGTGGTAGGTGAATACCTGCGCACCGTAGGCTTGCGCAGAACGGATAGCCCCCCATACCATCTGCCAGCCGTCAACCGATCCGTCCAGGACTTCGAAGGCTCGTTTGAGCTTCGGATCGAGTCGGGGTTCCCGCTTGAGTGCTTCAGCGACGGAGATTTCCTGCGCGGGTACTTTGGCGGCGGCTGCGCGTTCGAGGAACTTGTCTGCGTACTCTTCATCATCGTGGGAGGTCACGACGAAAAGGCCACCCGTGTCTTCTACGGCGTTCGCGTTAATTTTTTTGACGATGAGGTTTTCTTCGGCGCATTCGGTGGCTGATTCCGGGTCGGATGCAATGTAGCGCCCACCAGAATGGAGGAGGCCGTGGAAGCGCCCTGAGGTTCCCTGTGCGATGTCGTAGCGTTCGACGAGCACAGCTCGAAAACCGCGCATCGCCACATCGCGGACGACACCTGCGCCTGTCGAGCCGCCTCCGATGACGACAACGTCTGTGTTTATCGTCTTCACTCTCGTTCCCTTCACGATGTGGAGTGGATCAGAGCCGCGTTTGCTCCTTTATCTCTTCAATTATTGCCGCCGACACCACCTCATGATCGTATTGTTCACAGAGCTTGCACATATGTGCAGTTGTTTCCTGTACACCCCTCCCCATTCGCACTCACCACGCGCAGCCTTCATGCACACACTCCCCTTTTCACGCGAATTACACACTGTTGCTCTTACGAAATATCTTTTCGTCTTCCCAGCTAATAGAGTGACCAACATGACCGATGAGATTCGCGCCCGAGTCCTCGACCCCGCAAGCATGGACACGTCCATCCGCCCCCAAGACGACTTCTACCGTTTCATCAACGGTCGTTGGCTTCGTGAACACGAGATTCCCGCCGATCGGGCAATCGACGGCGCCTTCCATACGCTACGAGACCTCTCCGAAGAACGCGGACGCGACATCGCACACGATGCCGCTGCAGGCACCCTGAACGATGCGGACGCTCCACTCATCGCACACCTATGGACAGCTTTCATGGACGAAGAGGGAATCGAAGCTGCGGGTCTTGATCCGCTACGGCCCTCCTTCGAACTCATCGACGCTGCCGCCGCAAACGGTGACCTCGATGCACTCAGCGGTCGTCTCATGGCCGAGGGCGTGGGATCCTTCTTCGGCGTCTACGTCGGCACACACCCTCACGACTCCACCTCTAGGATGCTCACCTTCATCCAATCCGGGATCGGTCTGCCCGACGAGTCCTACTACCACGCAGACGAGTACGCCGACATACGCCAGGCATACATCGCTCACCTCGAAGCTCTCCTTACGCTGGCGCAACTTGCACCACATCCAGCTGAAGCCGCGCACAGTCTCATGTCCCTAGAATCCCGATTCGCCGCCCACCACCGCGACTCCGTAGCCAACCGGGACCCTCTGCTATCCGATCACCAAATGACCTGGGCTGAACTCATCGCCCTTGCACCCGGATTCGACTGGAATGCCTGGGCCCTCTCAGCTGGGCTTCACCTCACCCCCACCGCCCTCGTCAATGTCAACCAACCTGACTTCCTCACTGAAGCCGCCGCAATCTGGGCCGACACGCCCGTAAACGAACGCGCTCTTTTCCTGAAAACTTCCCTCCTGGACGCGCGTGCTCCACTCCTGTCCACCCCCTTCGTTCAAGAAAACTTCAACTTCTACGGACGCACCCTGTCAGGCACCCAAGAACTGCGTCCACGCTGGAAGCGCGCACTCGGACTCATCGAATCCCTCGTGGGCGAATCTCTAGGCAGAATCTGGGTGGCTCGCCACTTCCCACCCGAATCAAAAGAACGCATGGACGCCCTCGTCGCCGAACTCCTCAACGCCTACGCACAAGCCATCCGCGCCTGTCAATGGATGGGAGAGGACACCAAAGCCAAAGCCCTAGACAAACTCTCCACCTTCCACCCTAAAATCGGCTACCCACCCAAATGGCGTGACATGTCCGAACTTGATCTCAGCGATGCCACAACCCTGAGCGACATCGTCGCCACAATCCGCTCTTTTGAGACGCACCGAGAGTTTTCACGACTACACGAACCCGTTGACCGCGAAGAATGGCTCATGACACCGCAGACGGTCAACGCCTATTACAACCCTGCACTCAACGAAATCGTATTCCCCGCAGCGATCCTCCAACCCCCATTCTTTGACCCGCACGCCGATGATGCCGTGAACTTTGGAGCAATCGGCGCAGTGATTGGCCATGAAATCGGGCACGGATTCGACGATCAAGGATCACGTTTCGATGCCGCAGGCAACTTAGAAAATTGGTGGGCCGAAGAAGACCGCGCACGCTTCGAAGAACTCACCGCCGCCCTCATCGCACAGTACGACAAGCTCACGCCCCACGACCTTAAAGGGCCGGACGCACCCACCGTCAACGGAGCATTCACGGTCGGGGAAAACATCGGGGATCTCGCGGGTCTGACAATCGCTTGGAACGCCTGGGTGAATGTCCTCGCCCAGCAGGGCCTCACTCCCCACAGCGCTCCCGTCATTGACGGTCTGAGCGCCCCCGAACGATTTTTCACAGCGTGGGCTAGAGCCTGGCGTACCGCATCACGGCCCCAATTCGCCCGCCAAATGCTCACCATCGACCCGCACTCTCCCGCCGAGTTCCGCTGCAACCAAGTCTTACGCAATATCGACGCTTTCCACGCCACCTACTCCACAGCCGAGAGCGATGGAATGTTCCTCCCAGCGGATGAGCGCGTGCGAATCTGGTGACCTGAAACCACTCCGAGGTGCAAGAAAGCGGCCAGAGTGCGAAAATGCGCTCGACGCTTATTTGCGAATGTTCCTATCCGCCAGTGAAAGGTGCCCCATGCCCGGCCTCAACCTCACACGTGAAGAAGCTTCCTCTCGGTCTCAGATCGTCGAGGTCCTTCACTACGACATCGAGCTGGACCTCACCACAGGCAACACCGACTTCCGTTCACGGACTCGTATCGAGTTCACGGCCACTCCAGGTTCTTCCACTTTCGCCGACCTCGTGTCAGCCAATGTTCATTCGATCCGTCTCAATGACAGGGAACTCGGTGTCGCAGTCCACCAGGACCACCGTATTGCCCTCACAGATCTTGCCGAACACAATGTCCTAGAGGTAGATGCAGACTGCCAGTACATGCACACGGGCGAAGGTCTGCACCGTTTCACCGACCCAGCTGACGGGAAAGATTACTGCTACTCCCAGTTCGAAGTCCCCGATGCACGTCGCGTCTACACGACCTTTGAACAGCCCGACCTTAAAGCGACTTTCACCTTCACGGTCACAACTCCTACAGGGTGGAAAGTCTTTTCAAATGCACCGACACCCGAACCTGAAGTAGCGGGTGAGGCGCTGATCTACCGTTTCGCACAGACCGAACGCATGTCCACCTATATCACCGCGATCGTGGCAGGCCCCTACGAGGGGGTGACGGATTCCCTCATCTCAGCCGACGGCAGAACGATCGACCTCGGCGTGTACTGTCGCGCTTCGCTTCTGACACACCTTGACGCAGAACGCATCATCAACACGACTCGTCAAGGTTTTGACTTCTTCGAAAAGCAGTACGGCATCGCCTACCCCTTCACGAAGTACGATCAGATTTTCGTCCCCGAATACAATGCCGGAGCGATGGAAAACGCCGGATGCGTCACCTTCCGCGATGCCTATGTTTTCCGCACTCGCCCGACCGAAGCTCAGCTTGAAACTCGGGCGAACACGATCCTCCACGAACTCGCCCACATGTGGTTCGGCGATCTTGTGACAATGAAGTGGTGGAACGACCTGTGGCTGAACGAGTCTTTCGCTGAGTTCATGAGCCATCTGGCACTGGCCGAAGGCACCGAGTTTGTCGATGCGTGGACCGGGTTCATGCTCCGCAAAGATTGGGGCCTGCGTCAAGACCAGCTCCCCACGACTCACCCGATCACTGCTGAAATCCGCGACCTCGCGGATGTGGAAGTCAACTTCGATGGCATCACCT
This sequence comes from Pauljensenia sp., assembly GCA_029983625.1. Taxonomy (GTDB): domain Bacteria; phylum Actinomycetota; class Actinomycetes; order Actinomycetales; family Actinomycetaceae; genus Pauljensenia. The sequence goes on from JASBZF010000064.1 coordinate 7,680, forward strand.
ACGCGAAGGGGGCTTCTGTTCTGCGTCAGCTCGTCTCCTACGTGGGACGCGATGCTTTCTTCGCAGGCTTGCACGAATACCTCACAGCGCATTCTTACGCCAATGCCACGCTTGCAGATCTTCTGAGTGAACTTGAGAAAGCCTCTGGTCGCGACCTGACGGCATGGTCGAAAGTATGGCTTGAGGAAGCGGGAGTGACGCTGCTGCGCCCGCAGATCACGCTGAACGAAGACGGCACCATCGCTGAACTCGCCATCGTCCAAGAGTCCTTCTCTGAAGGTTCTTCCCTGCGTCCGCACCGTATGGCCGTTGCCGGATACTCGCTGAACGAGTCCGGTACCCTCACACGTGATTTCCGCGAAGAACTCGATGTTGACGGTGAGTGCACCCTCGTCCCTGCGGCTCAGGGCCTGTGTCGTTCCGATCTCATCCTTGTGAACGATGGCGACCTCGCCTATGCGAAGATCCGCATGGATGCCGATTCTTTGGCCTTCGCTACCCGCAATATCGCTTCGCTGAGCGACTCTCTGACGCGCGGTGTCGTGATGGCGTGTGCATGGGACATGACCCGCGATGGTGAAATGACCGCGCGCGACTATCTGGCACTCGCCTTAGCGTCAATCCCTGTTGAGTCGAATATGCAGCTCTTAGAGCTGACGATCCGACACATTGAAGAGGCCGCACGTACCTTTGTGTCCCCGGCGGCTCGCGCACACACTCTCAAAGATGTCGCCACTCGTCTGCTTTTGCTTGCACGGACTGCCACTTCAGGCTCTGACGCTCAGACGATGCTTGTCCGTGCCGCCGCACGTTCAGCAGCTTCGCCGGAACACTTCGAGACAATCCGTCGCCTCTACACAGGCGAAGAGACCCTGGACGGTCTTGATCTTGACCTGGATTGCCGCTGGACTCTGCTCACCGCCCTCGTGCGTGGTGGTGTCGCTTCTGAGGCTGAGATCGCCGCTTTGGAAGCCGAGGACGGGACAATGACCGGCCATCAGAATGCCGCTGCAGCACGCGCAGCACTCATGGATGAGTCGGTGAAACGTTCCACTTTCGATGCGGTGATAACGGATCTATCGATCCCGAATGACACGCGCTGGGCAATGGTGTCAGGCTTTTGGGCTCAAGCACGCACTGCCCCTGAAGCTTATTCGGCGTTTGTTCCCGAATATTTTGAGTCACTTGAGCGTGTCTGGGCGGATTACACCTTCCACATTGCCGAAGACATCGTGACCCTCATGTTCCCCTCACTCATCGCAGGCTACGTGGAAGATTGTGATGTGGTTGCGGCGGGTGAAGAGTGGATTGCCGCTCACCCGCATGTGTCCCAAGCTCTGCTCCGTATTCTGCGCGAGCGGATCGACGTGGCGCGTCGTCAGGTCGCCGCCCAGGGAGTTGATGCCTGACCCTTCACTGACAGAAGGATTCTGATGGCCTCTGGGGAGGGCCAGCCGTGGCT
>JASBZF010000065.1 GCA_029983625.1 Pauljensenia sp.
GCGATGCTCTTCTGCCTGAGCTTATGAGTGGGCGGATGCGGGTGGATGAAGCCGGATGCCTGGTCAGTGAGGCTCTCGATGAGGAGGTCGCGGATGTTGGAGAACACGCACGTTGAGGTGTCATCCTCGCAGTTTCTCCTCTTCACCAGTGAGGCCAATGGCACCATCGAGGTGCGCTATGAGGACGGCACGATCTGGCTCACCCAAAAGCTCATGGCTTGAGCTGTTTGGCGTGGACGTGCGCATGCTCAGTGAGCATCTGCGAAACATCTTCAGGTCGCAAGAACTCAACGAAAACTCAGTTGTCCGGAAATTCCGGATCACTGCCGCTGACGGGAAGTCCTACTCCACACAGCACTACAACCTCGACGCCATCATTCAAAACGACTCCGCCATCCTTGAAATGGGTGATGACACCCTCAAGATGATCGCGCGGGAACTGGTGGACACGATCCGCTTCGCGGCGACAGTGTTTCCTATTCGCCCTCACGCTGTTTGCTGGCCTCATGCGCCCTGAAACGCTCATAGGAACGGTGAATCTCCGCCTCGGCTTCAACACGACCAACCCAGTGTGCGCCCTCGACCGACTTCCCCGGTTCAAGATCCTTATACACCTCGAAAAAATGCTGGATTTCAAGGCGATGGAACTCTGACACATCCTCGATCTCTGTACGCCACGAAGCCCGCTGATCCGAAGCGGGAACACAGAGCACCTTGTCATCCCCACCCTTCTCATCGGCCATACGGAACATGCCGAGCGCCCGGCAGCGAATCACACAACCGGGGAAAGTAGGCTCTTCCAAAAGGACAAGAGCATCAAGCGGGTCGCCATCTTCACCGAGAGTGTCATCAATGAAACCGTAATCATCCGGGTAACGAGTGGACGTGAAGAGCATCCGATCCAAACGGATACGGCCCGTCTCATGGTCGATCTCGTACTTGTTCCGATTCCCCTTAGGGATCTCAATCGTGACATCGAATTCCACCGCGTCCTCCTTGTGTGTGCCCGCGGAGCGCGGGTGTCGGATCAGTCCATGTGCGCCTGTGCCGCTAATGTGTGGGTGATGACCCTCGGAAGGACACCCATGCAGCGCAGAACTATTGGTGCGATTGTAGGCACTTCAGTCCTCGCTCTGGGACTCGCGGGCTATGGAGCGGCTGATTTCGCAGGGAAAGTCCCCGGCTTCCTTGCCTCCGCCACAAACGTCACCGTGAATCCTCCACCGAACTTCCCCCAGGCTTCACTGATCGAGGGCGCCCAGATGCGCATCCCAGAAGGAACCCCCGTTGATCCGGGAGCACTCCCCCCACTGTGGGCACCTCTTCGTCAAGCCGCAGTCGAAGGCCAGTGGCGTGCGTGGGGGATCGTTGTGGATGCACCAACAGGTGATGTTCTCTTTGAGGACGCGGCAACACACGCTCATACTCCCGCCTCGACCACAAAAATACTGACCGCATTTACGGCCCTGTCCTTTCTGGATCCTTCGGCTGTGCTTTCCACCTCCCTCCTCGCTTCAGGATCTGCACTGCATGTCACCTCCGAGGGCGATCTCCTCTTAGGACGGTACGCATCCGATCCTGACTCCGTTTTCGGGCGCGCAGGCATCGCAGACCTCGCACAAGAAGCCGCAGTCGCTTTAAGCGCTGCGGGCGTATCCTCAGCAACACTGTCATGGGATTCCTCGCCCTTCGTGGGTGAAGATCGGCTCAACGCCCTCGTCGCCCAAGACACATTCGACTATGTGGGGCCGACCGCGTCAATGGCTTTCGCGGCCGGTCGTGCAGACGATTCAGATGTCGGGTTCCTCAACGATCCGGCTCGCGCAGTCGCCGCAGCTCTTGCACAAGAACTCACAGAAAAAGGCATCACGGTGACCCTGACGGGTCCAAGTCCCACACCCGAAGGCTATGCCACACTCGCCACAATCGAATCGGCAACAATTGCCGAACAGCTACGCTGGATGCTCCACACCTCAGACAACACCGTGGCCGAACAATACTGTCGCCTCGCAGCCCACAGTGCCGGTGTGGAAGCCTCTTTCAGCGGAGCAACCGGATTGATCCGTCAGACCCTACAAAACGCAGGTGTCTCAACGGAAGGTCTCGCCCTCGAAGATTGTTCAGGACTTTCACAAAATGATCGAATAAGCGCGAAAACCCTCACCGACGCTTTAAGGGTGGCAGCCTCTTCCACCGGTGCACTCGCGGATCTGCCACGTTTCCTCCCCTGGGCGGGCTTGAACGGCACAATGACCAATCGGATGCGCGAAGGATTGGCCTGGGCGAATGCTCAAGCAAAAACCGGTTCCCTCGGATCGGTGTCGAGCCTTGCAGGAATCGTAGAAACAACGAGCGGAAGACTTCTGATTTTCGCCGTGGGGGCCGATGAGGTGCCGGATCAAGGTTCCGCAGCGATCAGACCGCTCCTGGATCGTTTCGTCGCTTCGCTTGCGGCGCTGTGACCTGTGCGCGAAACGACATCTGAGCCTGACTGTCCACGTCCGACACTTCTTCTTTTTCTTCACCGCAGCTTTCCCGCTGAGGTGATGAGTCTCCATAAGTGTCCTGTGCCTACCGTGCTTTGTAAGCTAAGGACATGCTGATCCCGACATCAACACAGGTCATGGCTCAAGCCTTGAACGCCGTGTCCTATGCGGGGCCGCAGACCTCACCCGCCTCGGCTTCAGGCATCGCACAACGACTCCTCCGCGCCGGAACATGGTCCGCTCCACGGCTTGCAGAACTATCCGGGCTCCACGAAGCGGGAATCGTCGCTGAATCACCAGTGCTCCTCCTGGATCGGCACGGCCTCACACGTCATCTCGCACGCATCCTGGACGAATGTGCTCCCCTCGCCTCCTTCGATCAGATCCGCACACGTCTTCGTGTCTTGCGTCTCCTCGCCACACACGCCACGGGCCTGTGGGACCCGTGGACACGAACGCGGATCCTTGTGCCCCCCAATGTCCTGGCCGACGCACACCGCTATCTGCTCGATCAGTCAGACTGGTCAAAGTGGGTGGCACTGAGGACGGGACTTCTCGGCACCCTCACCCTCCGCGCCCCCTTCCTCTGTGATCCAAGTGTGCGGATCACAACCCTCCTGGAACGGCTGGTGTTCGCTGAAGCTCTGGCCGACGCGATGATGGCCTCAATCGCTCCCGCGCGCCTGCCTTCCGTGGAATGGCTCAGACATCACGGCCCCTCCTCCTCGCTGGCAAGCACCGTCGCGACACGAATCGGAGTGTCCAGCCCCCTCCTGGAGGCGCGCCATCACATTCCTTCCTTCGCCCTGAAAGCCGTCCAGTCAGAAAAACTGGAACTCCTGCTGAGGGCACCTGAAAACCTCCCCGACGTGGCTGAACTGATCCAGCCTGATACCTGGGTTGCGCGTGTGTCCTGAACATTTACCCACCAAATCCCTGGCCTCTCAGCTCGTCGGAGCGAATCCGCGCGGAGCATTGAAGACGGTCTCACTTGCCGTTCGTCGCGCACTGAAAAGCTGCAAGGCCGAAGAAAAAGTGATCGTCGCCCTATCTGGCGGTGCTGATTCTCTTGCCCTTGCGCTTACCCTCATCGATGTGGGCACGAGGGCGGGGCTGGAAGTCCTCACAGTGACGGTCGATCATGCTCTGCGCCCCGAATCTGCTGTTGAAGCGGCACAGGCCGCTCAGATCGCCACTCGGCTCGGCGCTCGCGCCCGGATCATTCGGGTCACAGTCTCAGATCAAGGCGGACCGGAAGGGGCCGCCCGCTTGGCCCGACTTGGCGCACTGTCGGAGTGTGCTCGCGTTGAGAAGGCCCCGATTTTTCTCGGTCACACAATGGATGACCAAGCAGAAACGGTGCTGCTCAGGCTTGCTCGCGGCTCCGGTGCGTCGAGTCTGCGCGCGATGAATGCCGATATCACTGACGAACACGGCCTGCGATGGATCCGCCCGCTGCTGAAGGTACGTCGAGCCGACACCCGAAAAGCCTGTCAGGAAGCTGGTTTGACCTGGAGTGAAGACCCGTCCAATGAACCCGAAGGCCCGTGGCGCGCTCACGACGGGTCGGCGCTGCGCAGAGCGGCTGTGCGCGCCTATGCGATTCCGACGCTTGCGCAGGCTCTGGGGACTGATCCGATTCCCGCGTTGGCAAGAAGCGCTGAACTTGCCTGGCGCGACAACGAAGCCTTAGAACTGTGGGCCTTGCGAGAATGGGAGCAAGTCAGATGCGAAATCCCAAACGGCAGCGAAAACACGCCTGCCTTGTCCATTCGCTGTCTTGAACCCCTGCCCCATGCCGTGCGAACCCGGATTGAACGCCGTTTCGCCCTCGACAATGGAGCGCGCCACTCGGCGCTGTCTGCCACGCACATGGACGCCCTCGATGCCCTCGTGACGAACTGGCACGGTCAAGGACCCCTCACACTCCCAGGGCTTGTGGTGAAGCGAATACGTACCCCAGAGGGGCTTCCTGTTCTCGTGGCGGTGCCTCAATGACTTCGACAGCAGTCTCTCAGAAGCGCTGGGTGTCTGCGTTGAAAGAACTCACATCGCCCTTGTGCGGGCAAATATGGCAATCTTGACCGTGGAGTTCTCGCACGAGAGCGCACAAGTGGAAAAGGGGAGCGCGTGGACACCACGGATATGGGAGACGAACTCAAAGACGTCCTCATCACCGCTGATCAGCTTGACCAGCGCCTACAGGAAATGGCTGCGGAAATCGATAGGGACTATGCGGGCAAAGAAATCCTCCTCGTGGGTGTTTTACGTGGAGCGGTGATGGTGATGGCTGATCTGTCGCGAAAGATTCACACACCTTCGCAGATGGACTGGATGGCCGTCTCCTCATACGGATCGGGAACAAAATCTTCGGGAGTCGTGCGTATCCTGAAAGACCTCGATCAGGACGTGACCGGTCGTGACGTTCTGATTGTGGAAGACATTATCGATTCGGGTCTGACACTGTCGTGGCTCCAAGCAAACCTTTTGTCCAGGGGTGCGAACTCGGTGAAGATCGCGACCGCGCTGCGCAAACCCGCAGCTGCGAAGGTCGATGTGGATGTCGCATACGTTGGCTTTGAAATCCCCGACGAGTTCGTCGTCGGTTACGGCCTCGACTATGCAGAAAAATATCGGAACTTACCTTTTGTCGGGACGCTTGCCCCGCACGTTTACGCGCACTGAAAGGTCTTTTGTCGGATGGCGGATGTGAAACAGAAGCGGATTAACTGGGCGTGGATTCTTATCCCGCTCCTCGTCTTATCGATCGGAGGCTGGTTCGTTTGGCAGATCTTCCAGCCAAAGCAGGTGGATACTTCCGAAGGTTTGGAGATCCTGAAAGATCAGACGATTGAGCGCGTCGTACTGAACGAATCGACCCAGCAGGTCAACCTCGTCCTGAAAGAGGACTACACCCATCAGTCGACGGGGCTGGAAGATCGCACCACCGAACTGGGGAAGTTGATCTACTTCACCTACTCCTATGCGCAGACCGAGGACATTCTCAAGGCGGTCGCTCAAGCGGATCCGACGAAAGGCTGGAACGCTTTCCGCCCACAGGGTTCCTTCCTGTCCTCGATCCTGCAGATGGTCGTCCCAATTTTCTTACTCCTGGGAGCTTTCTGGTTCCTCATGAGCCGGATGTCTGGGTCGAAGATGCTCGGAGGCTTCGCACAGTCCAAGGCCAAGGAGTTTAATCACGAGCACCCGGAGATCACTTTCGCTGATGTTGCGGGCGAAGATGAAGCGGTAGAAGAACTCGAAGAGATCCGCGAGTTCCTCGCTTCCCCGGATAAGTTTCATCATGTGGGTGCGCGGATTCCCCGAGGGGTTCTCCTTTACGGTCCTCCCGGAACCGGTAAGACACTCCTCGCGAAAGCGGTCGCCGGTGAAGCTCATGCTCCTTTCTTCTCAATTTCAGGTTCGGAGTTCATGGAGCTTTACGTGGGCGTGGGTGCTTCCCGTGTCCGTGATCTTTTCGACCGTGCGAAGAAGGCCGCGCCCGCGATTATTTTCGTTGACGAGATCGACGCGGTTGGCCGTCATCGCGGCTCTGGAATCGGCGGCGGCAACGATGAGCGTGAACAGACACTCAACCAGCTGCTCGTTGAAATGGACGGCTTCGATGAGCGCGCGAACATTATCCTCATCGCGGCCACTAACCGTCCCGACATCCTTGACCCCGCTTTGCTGCGTCCGGGCCGCTTTGACCGTCAGATCGCCGTTGAAGCTCCCGATCTGAAAGGACGTGAAGCGATCCTTAAGGTCCATGCTGCTGGGAAACCGATGACCGAGGACGTGGACCTTCACCAGGTAGCGAAGCGAACCCCCGGTTTCACGGGCGCGGATTTGGCGAATGTCCTCAACGAGGCGGCGCTGCTCACGGCTCGTTCAAACGCCGACCTCATTGACGATCGTGCGATTGATGAGGCGATCGATCGCGTCATTGCAGGACCGCAGAAACGTACCCGCGTGATGAACGATCATGACAAAGCGGTCACTGCCTACCACGAGGGCGGGCACGCCCTGTGTGCGGCTGCTCTGCGCTACACGGATCCCGTCACGAAGGTCACGATCCTTCCTCGAGGGCGGGCACTGGGCTACACGATGGTGATGCCGACAGAAGACCGCTACAACAAGACTCGCAACCAGCTGCTCGACGACCTCGTCTATGCGATGGGTGGGCGTGTCGCTGAGGAAATTGTTTTCCGTGATCCGTCCACCGGACCGGCCAACGATATCCAGCAGGCCACAAAGATCGCGCGCGCGATGGTCGCCGACTACGGGATGTCTTCTCAGGTGGGTCTGGTCAAACTCGGCACCACCGACACCGAAGCTTTCGGTTACGGTTCGGGCGCGCAACAGCGGGAAATCTCCGATGAGATGGCCGCACTGATTGATAACGAGGTGCGTCTCCTCCTGGATGCCGCTATGCGTGAAGCCTGGGAGATTCTGACGAAGAACCGTGACATCTTGGATCGACTCGCAGAACGGCTCCTTGAGGAAGAAACCCTTGACGAGGCTCGACTTGCTGAGATTTTCGCCGACGTCATCAAGCAGGATGAACGACCGGTGTGGAACTACGGAGCGGATGCTGCGGTGCCAGGCGCGCGGCTCGGTGAACCAATTGGTCTGACCCGCGCCGAGGACGAGTCCCCCCACACCGAAGAACACGCCGCAGGTGAAGGCGAGGACACGGGCGAATGAGCTACGACCTGGAAGCCGTCGAAAAGGCGACCGCCGATTTGCTCGTAGCGCTCGGTGAAGATCCGAGCAGGGAAGGGCTTGCCGACACTCCGGCGCGCGTGGCGCGCGCCTGGCGTGAAATCCTCGTTGGCCTTGACCAGGATCCGAAAGAACACCTGAGAACCCAGTTCACCGCAGGCACAGATGAACTCGTCCTCGTCCGTGACATCACGTTCTTCTCGGTGTGCGAGCATCATCTCCTGCCCTTTTACGGGCGAGCACATGTCGGTTATATTCCGCGCGGTGGGAAAGTGACGGGCCTGTCTAAGCTGGCGCGCCTCGTGGAGGGCTACGCTCGCCGTCCACAGGTCCAAGAACGCCTCACCGCTCAGATCGCTGATGCGATTGACGAGGTCCTTCACCCTCAGGGCGTGACCGTAGTGATCGAGGCCGAACACCTGTGCATGTCCATGCGTGGAGTGTCCAAACCGGGTTCTTCCACCGTCACTTCAGCCCTTCGTGGCATCATGAACGACGGGACGACGCGCGCAGAAATGATGGCACTCGTCCTTGGGGGGCGGCGAGACCGGTGAGGATCCTCGGGCCACAGCTTCCCTCAGGGCATTCCCTCCCTGAGGATCAGACCCTCATCATGGGGATCCTTAACGTGACGCCCGATTCTTTTTCCGACGGCGGACGTTTTTCACAGGTCGAATCTGCGCTTGCTCACGCGCGCAGCATGATCGCCGAGGGCGCTCACATTGTCGATGTCGGAGGGGAATCCACACGCCCTGGCTCCACGAGGATCGACACGGATGAAGAGTGGAGGCGTATCGGGACGGTAGTTGCTGAACTCGTCGCCGAGGGTGTCACCGTGTCGGTCGATACGCTGCACGCTTCTACGGCCCGCAAAGCGGCAGACGCGGGAGTGGCGATTATCAACGACGTGTCGGGCGGCAACTGGGATCCCGCAATGCTTGACGTGGTTGCAGATTCAGAGTGCGCCTACATCGTCCAACATTTCCGGGCGCTTCCAGGCCCGCAGGAGAACTTCGACTACGGCGATGACCTCGTGGGTACTCTTGTGCAGCGCGTGAACACCCAGGTGGAAAAGGCTCTGAGTAGAAGGATCGATGAGGCGCGGATCGTCATTGATCCGGGATTGGGTTTTTCTTTGACGAATGCGCAATCGATGGAAATCCTCGATCACCTGAGCCGATTGAAGAAGCTCGGCTACCCTGTCCTCATCGGAGCTTCCCGTAAGCGTTTCGTGACAGCGATGGGCGGTGACCGTGACGAGCGGACCGCTGAGATCACCGCGAAGTGTGCGCGAGAGGGCATATGGGCGCTTCGTGTACACGAGATCGCCAAGAATGCGCGTGCCGCACGGAAAGGGAATGAGGGCCTGGGATGAGTCGTCCACTCGACGTTATCGCTTTGCGCGGGCTATCGGCGAGGGCGATCCACGGTGTCCTACCTGAGGAACACGTGTCCCCGCAGCCTTTCGTCGTTGACGTGGCGCTGTGGGTGGATAGCCTCGATGCCGCTCATCGTGACGACATCGCTCAGACCGTGTCCTACGCAGAGGTGGCCGATATCGTGGCGAGGATCCTGAACGGGCCTGCGCTTCGTCTCATCGAAACTCTTGCTCATAAAATGCGGGGAAACGTACGTCAGTCCCAATTCCCGCACAGACTGCGACCGATGGCGCGCTTCCGCGTGCCACGCCGCTTCGAACCAGTGCGCGCGAAGGGGCGGCGCGCTCTCGC
>JASBZF010000066.1 GCA_029983625.1 Pauljensenia sp.
CCTCCGCCACATCCCCCCAGCAAGCAGCCTAGAAAACATCACCCAAAACACACACGTGTGTGTTCTTTCGGACTACCTCATTGCATGTTTTCTTTTAATTTCGAGTCTGATACTCATGCGCTGGGCTGCCGGACGTTTCAGACGAACAGGGCTTTTCCTTCACGCCTAAAACTTCACGCCTCGCAGCAAACAAAACACGCCTGATCCATACTCTGCTAAGAGAAAGAATCCGATTCCCTCCACAGCACTCTCAGCAGTGTTCATGAGCCTTACGCCCCAAAGTGCCACAATGGGAGGGCTCGCGCCGAAAGGGAGGCGCTCGACCCGAGAAGGAACACCTCATGCCCACTCCCATTCTCAGTGTCGTGTGCTGGGTCTTTGCTCTTTTCGCTACGCTCTTCGGCTTCCTGTCCTTTGGGCGAGGCATCGCCCAACTGTGGAGGACCGTCTCAGCTGGAACCTCCGAGCCTGGCCGTCTCAGTCCCGTCCCCAAACGTCTGAGCATGATGCTCACCACAGTTCTCAGTCACCGTGAGTTCAAGGGACGTCCCTGGGTGCGTTGTGCCCACTGGTTCGTCATGCTCTCCTTCCCCCTCCTTTTCCTCACCCTTGTTACGGGTTACGCTCAATTACGAAACCCGCGTTTCACTCTTCCTCTTCTCGGGCATTTCCTCCCCTGGGAATGGCTGACTGAACTCTTCGCCTGGACTGGTCTCCTCGCAATCGTCCTCCTCATGATCGTGAGAACTCGAGTCAATGCGCGTTCACGAAAACACACCTCCCCTTCCTCTGAGATTCCTGCCGAAACTCTGGAGGCCACGCAACTCCACATGCGCGACGGCTCCCCCTCTCACCTCGCTTCCCGTTTCCTCGGATCAACCCGCTGGCAGGCGCGTTTTGTCGAATGGGTGATCCTCCTCATCTGCGCCTGCGTCCTATGCCTGCGCGGCCTCGAATACGCTCTTCTCACAAGCGCGCCCTCACCTGAATCTTTCCCGCAGCTCTGGCACTTCCCACTCACCGCATGGATCGGCGCCCTCGCCCTTAAGGCCGGAGCTTCGACACAGGCAATCGCGAACACAATCGTGCTCTTCGCAACCGTGAAGATCCTTGTCTCAATGATGTGGATGATGGTCGTTGGCGTTCTCACCTCAATGGGGATCGCCTGGCACCGCTTCCTCGCCCTCGTCAATATCTATGCGCGCCGAAATCCCGACGGCACGAAGTCGCTCGGACCTGCTGACCATATGCTCATCAACGGCGTCCCCGTCACTTCGCCGGATATTTTCGACGATCTTCCTGAAGACACTGTTCTTGGTACTGCGACGGGTGCCGACCTGTCGTGGAAGACTCAACTCGACCTCTACTCATGTACAGAATGCGGGCGCTGTCAGGAACTGTGCCCGGCATGGAACACCGGAAAACCCCTGTCTCCGAAACTGCTCATCATGTCGATGCGCGACCATGTGGAATCCGCGTCGAAGAAGGAAATCGTGAGCCAGCAGATCGTAGATGCTCAGGTTCCCGGAGACCGTACCGCTGAGGACATCGCGGCTTCTGGTCACATCATGCTCGACAAAGGTGTGGACCCGAACCCGCACTCGCTTGACCTGCTCGCAGTCCTTGCGGCTTCGGGAGCGACCGGCCCTGAAGGGGTCGCCGACGTTGCTGCTCCTCTTGTTCCCGATGTTGTCTCCGAGGAAGTTCTGTGGGATTGCACCATGTGCGGCGCTTGCGTGGAACAGTGCCCGGTCGATATTGAACACATCGATCACATTCTCGACTTGCGTCGTCAGCGTGTTTTGATGGAGGCGGCTTTCCCGCGTGAGCTCGGACGTGCCTTCCGAGGAATGGAATCGAAACAGAATCCCTATAACCAACCGGCACGTAAGCGTCTTGACTGGGCAAAAGACCTTGATTTTCAGGTGCCCGTAGTCGGCGTGGACGTCAGCAGCGCCGCCGAGGTCGATTACCTTTTCTGGGTGGGGTGCGCCGGAGCTTTCGACGACAAAGCAAAACACACGAGCGCCGCGATCGCAGAACTTCTCCATACGGCGGGAGTGTCTTTCGCTGTTCTTGCTTCGGACGAGACCTGCACGGGTGATCCGGCACGCCGGGCGGGTAATGAGGTTCTGTTCCAGATGCTTGCCGCAGAGGCGATTTCCACTTTGACACAGGCGGCACCGAAGAGAATTGTGGTGTCCTGCGCGCACTGTTTCAACACGATTGCGGGAGAGTACCCCGAGCTTGGGGGCCGTTTCGAGGTCGTGCATCACACGCAGCTCCTGAATCGTCTCGTCCGCGAGGATCGTCTCACGCCTGTGCCACCTACGTGTGGAGAAGAGGCGAATGCTGTAGCTCGTCCCCTTCAGGTCACCTATCACGATGCCTGCTATCTTGGCCGTCACAATCGCGTGTATGAGCCACCGCGAGAGCTTGTCTCAGCTCTGCCCGGTGTGGATCTCATCGAAATGCCGCGTCACCGGGATCGGGCTCTGTGTTGCGGTGCGGGTGGCGCTCATGCGTGGTTCGAGGAGTCGCGCGGCACTCGGATCGCCGATGCGCGTATCGCTGAAGCGGCAATGACCGGTGCGGATGTGGTGGCGACAGCCTGTCCTTTCTGTTCGCAGATGCTTGCGTCAGCTTCGGGATCTTCAGCGGGATTCTTGCCGAAAACTTTGGCCGCTACCGCAGAGAATGCGGGTGACGAGGGCGAGGCAGCGGCACTTCCTGAGGTCAAAGATGTCGCTGTGTTACTCCTTGAGTCTGTGCGTCGCGGTTACAGCAAAGACACAAGGGACTAGCGCTGCGTAAGTTCACGTACACAAACTGAGACGAAGCTCGGCTCCTCACGAGGAGCCGGGGCGTGTCGGGTGCGTTGCGTAACGCCTGGAAGTCGTGAGTGTGCGTGCAAAAACGCTGAGTTACTGCGGGAAAATACGGGAAGAACAGCTGACTTCACACTGTCAGGCAGTGCGCGCGCGAAAAGCTCGGCGGATGATGCGACGGAATTGTTCTTGCGTATCGATCATCGGCACCCACCAGCGATTCCAGGCGCGGATACCCAGAAGCGCTCCCACTGCACCGACGATTCCTGAAAGACTCACAGCAAGCAGCGTCGCATAACCGGCTGCGATGAGAAGTGTTCCAATAGCGGCAAAGAAAAGGGCACCGAAGCCCCAGATTTTCTTGGCGGCGCGAAGACAAAGGTGTTTCTTCGCCAGAGTCGATGCCGTAAGGATCGCTGCCGAGCAGAACGCCAGTCCGAGAATCAGGACCGGTACTGTGCCGAAAGCGAAGGAAGAAAAAGCGGCAGAGATGATCCATGCTGTCCACATCGCGATGAAGAGCGCGAATCCTGAGTGACGATATCCGCGTCTGGACAGAACATTCCAGGCTGCAAATACCATGAGAACCGCGCCAATAGGTGAAAACAGTCCCAGGACGATAGTCGCCACAGTGGACATCGGACCCGCAGATGTTGCCAGAAGTGTCGTGACACCTGGGATCGCGAAGTGTCCTGAGATGTTCGCGGCGAAAAGCGCCAGCACGGCGGCGGCAATCAGAAGTAGCGCGTAGCTTCTGGTGCCGATACGTCCCTGCGGGAGTGCCGCCGTTATGAAAGGAATGTTGTAGTCACGGGTATATGCTGAGAAAGCAGCTGTGTTTCCTTCCCGATTAGCCGGACGTTCAGCGCGTTCAAAGCGCGGATGCGGCGACTGCGGGAAGTGTGGCATTGTTGAATCCGCATCCGAAGGCGACCTCGTTGTGAAAGGGTTCCCGGCGTATGTGCCGCGTTCAGCGGTAGGCACCTCGTCCTCGAAGATGAGTTCGACTTCTCGGATTTCTTTCGTTTCGGGCGTGGGGTCGTTGTTCATCTCAGACTCCTTCCAACGGCTTTTCTCATTCCACTCGTTCAAGCTGAAAAGATGCTGGACGTGAGCTGTGATGGGACTTGCGAAGCGGCGACTATTCGATCACAGCCTCATCCTCAAGCCCCACGAGGAAACCGTCTTCGTCAATGACGGAACCGCCGAGCGCACTGACGATAATTCCAGCGGCATTTTCAATGTCCCGCGCGGAACGCAGCCGCTCCAAGCGACGCGCCCGAGACAAGGCGGAAGGCACGCTCATTGATTCTTGGGGAATCCACCTAAGCTGGTATTCGATGATGACCCCCGTCGCCCACGCTTCCCAACGCAGAACCTGCGGAGGGGCTGCTACGGGTTGCACTTCGATCATGAGTTCAGAACGATTCCCCACCGGGATCAGCAACGCATAGCCGGACACAACTTGCGGCGCCTGCACTGTGTGCGTATCCTGCCCGCAGTTTTCACCTGTCACCGCAGTTTTCGCGCCCAAAGCTTTCTCACCTGAAGCTTTCGCGCCCGAAGTTTTCGCCTCCGGGCACGAAGTCGCAGTGTCTTTCAGGATTGTTTGCTTCGCGCTCGTTACGGGCTTTTGCAAACTAAGAGGCACATCGCGAGAATCCACGATCTGCGGAAAATCCGCGTGGAGAAGATCAATCAGCTCGGCGGGATCCAACCATCTTGACGTGTAAATCGCTAATGACACCGCAGAATCTGGGTCAGGTTGAAACACGCGCCCAGAGTCTGCGATCCGCAGGGCACCTGAGAGTCGGCGAGCGATTCGTTTAAGCGCCAGAAGAACCCGATATTCAAGGCCGAGGGGTAGCCCTTTCGGGAAGTAGGGTGCCCATTCGTCAATACCCGCAAGTTCAGCGGGAATAGCTTGACGTTGAAGGGATGGGCAGTGCAGGATCCATGCTTTTGTCATTGCCGAGGGCGTACCCAAAGCGTGACGAGTCGCAGTGTCAATTGCCCAGGGCCCTTCAAGGCGCGCCTGCGCGGTCAGATGTAAACGCCCAGCTCCCATCCAGCACGCTTCATCCCAGATGGACAGGGCGAGGGCTTCAATTTCTGCAGGATCTACCTCTTCAGGCAAAAGAAGAAGATGGTGTGAGTCTGCGTCTTCTTGCCTCAGTACTTTCGCCGGTTCGCTTGTGCTGATTGGCGCTGAAATCGGCGCGAAGGCATCGGTGCGCGTGACGCCTGTGTCGGAAACGGTAAAGGCGGTCGAATAGTCTTGGATCAACGTGAAGGCCGCAAGTGATGTGGAGGTCAGTTCCGAAGAATCACCCAGGCTGGGCGATGCGAGGTCCGGCACGGGGGCCGAAGCGTGCGCCATCCGATCGCGCACAGAGGTTCGTTCTACCGGCGCCGCCCTCGTCTTTTTTCTTTGCTGTCCCAGGATTTCTTCGCCTTGATCCGTCATGGATTCATCTTTCGATTCTGATCCTGGAGAAGCGCAGGTGAGTACGTGAGGGGGTCGGCCCTCGCTGCCCCTGGTAGTGAGATCCGAGGCTTTGGGAGCCGTAGGGGTGTTCTGCGGGTGAAGACAGGTTAAAGAAGCAGAGTTGTCCGACTTTCATTCCCGGATACAGGAGGATCGGCATGGTTGCCGTGTTGGACAGTTCCAGGGTGACGTGTCCTGAAAATCCGGGGTCGATGAACCCCGCTGTGGAGTGCGTGAGCAAGCCGAGGCGTCCGAGTGAGGATTTCCCTTCGAGGCGGGCCGCAATGTCGTTCCCGAGGGTCACTTTTTCGTAGGTGGAGCCGAGGACGAATTCGCCCGGATGGAGGACGAAGGGCGCGTCGGGGCCGACATCGACCTGGTGTGTCAGTTCAGATTGATCGAGTGCAGGGTCGATCACCGAGTAGCGGTGGTTGTCAAAGAGTCGGAAGAGCCTGTCGAGGCGCACGTCGATGCTCGCAGGTTGGATGAGAGTCCGGTCGAGCGGGTCGAGCTGGATCCGGCCAGAGTCAAGTCCGGCTCGGATATCACGATCGGAGAGCAGCATAGGGCGATTGTCCCACATGCTCAGAATCTGTGATCCCATTAGGCTGTGCGCGTGAACGACTCGGTGAACGACTCGTCTTTGTCCGTCACTCCTGCCGCCCTCGATGAGCTTCGTACACGGCTTGTCCACTGGTTCCAGGTGAATCGGAGGGATTTACCGATGCGCGCCGCACACGTGAGTCCTTGGGGGACTTTGGTGGGTGAGGTGATGAGTCAACAGACGCCGATGCCGCGTGTCCAGCCTTTTTGGCAACGCTGGATGAAACTCTGGCCGACTCCTCGTGAGCTCGCTGCGGCGAGCCCGGCGGATGTTCTTGTCGAGTGGGGTACTCTCGGTTATCCGTCGCGGGCGCTGCGTTTACGTGAGTGTGCGATTGTGATCGCAGCTCGGCCCGACGCTCAGGTGCCCGCTACCTATGAGGAGCTGTGTGTCCTTCCGGGGGTCGGGCCGTATACGGCTTCCGCTCTTCTTTCTTTTCAGTTTCACGCGCGGATCGCCGTCCTCGATACGAATATCCGTAGGGTTCTTGTGCGAGTGTTTCGGGCCGAGGAAAGACCCGCATCCTCGGCACCGTCGAAGACAGAACGCAGGCTTGCTGATTCTCTTCTTCCCGTGGATGGGATTGCCTGCGCGCAGTGGAATCTTGCACTTATGGAGTTCGGTGCTCTGCTGTGTCGTCAGAAGAATCCGTCGTGTGTGTCCTGTCCGATTGTGGAGTTGTGCGCGTGGACGAGGGCGGGGCGGCCAGTTGCATCAGTGAAGCTGCGCACGCAGGCGTGGAAGGGTACTGACCGTCAGGCACGAGGGCGTGTTTTAGCTGTTTTACGTGAGGGTCATGCGCTCGGTGCTTCTTCGCGTGTGGTGCTCACCCGAGCTGAGGCTTTGGAAGCGGCGCGTTTGCCTCAGGCTGATCCGAGGCAGGCAGAGCGTGTCCTAAAGGCTCTTGTCGCTGATGGGCTTGTTGTAGAAGATGAGGGTGGGATGATCTGTTTACCCGGTGCGTATTAAGGCCCTGCGGAGGGGAGGAAGCTCCTCCCCTCCACAGGGTTCTATCAGCTCCGAGCATCGGATGGCACTTTCAGCAGGTGTTCACTTTCAGCGAGCTGGGTTCTTGCCGGACTGAGACTTCTGCTGGATTGGGATTCCTGCTGGACTGGGGTTTTTGCTGGACTGGGGTTTTTGCTGGACTGGGGTGCCGTCTGGACTGTCACTTTCAGTGGCTTTCAGCGGCTCTCAGTTTCCGGCAGGGCGGTGTCACCTTCCGGTAGGACGGTGTCGGCTCCCGACAGTGAAGTGTCGGGTTTCTTGCCGTGAGGTGTCAGTAGCGGATTGCGTCGATGGGTTTGACTTTCACGGCGGCGATAGCCGGGATAATGCCGCACAGCGCGCCGATACCCGTTGCGATCCCCACGCCGTCAACTGCTGCTTTCATGGGGAATGCGGGGCGTTCTTGCAGAAGGATCCCCAGAGTTTCCATCGGCAGCACTCTGATGACGACGATCGCGATCCCTACGCCGATAACACCGGCAACGAAAGTCGCGACAACTGATTCCATGAAGACCGAGAAGAACACTCTTTTCGCTGAAGCACCCATTGCGCGACGGATACCGATTTCACGAATCCGCTGACGGACCGTGACGATCGCAACGTTCAGCAGCCCCAGAGCGCCCAGGAGGATCACGATCCCACCGATCACCATGATGATCTTGCGCACCGAGTCGAACTCGGACTGTCCGCCGTCCCATTCATCGCCGCCGTACACCTCGCTCTGCCAGCCTTTCCCAAGGACCGCAGCCAGGGCTTTCGGTAGCGCGTCACGGGCTTGTTCGACCTGATCGGGACCGACCCACACAAGCATTTCTCTTTGACCGGAACCAAAACCTCCCACGAAGGTATCGGTAAAGGGACCGGACTGGCTAAAGGGATCGGACTGGGAGTTCAGGGAGGAAGAAGCGAGCTTCGCGTAACGCCAGGCGGTGTAGTCCACGTAGAACTCCGGGGAAGCCCACGAAACTTTTGCTTTGGTGATGCCGACGACCCGGAAGGAAAGAGTGCCATCTTTTGAATGCAGGACGATCGGGTCTGTGATCGGTGATTGACCCAGGTAGTCCCAGAACACGGAGTTAATGACGATGGGAATGACCCGGAAGTTGGCATCTGATGGAGCGATCCAGCGGCCCTGAGTGGGTTCGATCCTGAAGATCGTCGCATACGCGGGATCTACGGCTTTGATCTGCGCGCTTTTTTCCATGTATTCAAAGTTAGGGATGATTGCGGGCCGCCCCCGGAAGCTCCCGGTTTGTTCGATCTGCGCGAACTCTTCAATTTCGATGGAGGAAGACTCGGATCGCGACCAGTATGGGATTTGGAAACGCTGGGCGACGGTTGTCATGGCATCGCCGATCTGATCGGGGGGAAGTCCTTGAGGGTCGAATGTGGGGGCTTCACCTGCGGTCGCGGAAGTGTCTGTCGTTTCGTGTGCGGGTATTTGACCTGATGCGAGAAGGGGATCTGCAACACCTCCATTGTCACCAGCCCCGTCCTCGTCTTCTCCTGATTGGTGGGCGGAGACGTGGAGCGTCACAGCGCGCCCGCTTCCTGCTTCCACCATTTCTTTATTGGCTTGG